>JANOYR010000001.1:0-8862 GCA_031428975.1 Polaromonas sp.
GGTGTTGGGTGCGCGGGTGGCCAAATCGCTGACCGTATTTGATTTTCCTGTGCATGGTTGGAGTTTGGGCGCAAAGCAGATAGGCGGCGTGCGCTGCTGGCATGGGCAAAGCCAATTGGATGACTTTTTGCGCAGTTGCAAGGCCTTGGTTTGCCTGCTGCCACTCACCCCCGACACCGAAAACATCATCAACGCCCGCACGCTAGGCCTGCTGCAGCGCGGCGCATATGTGGTCAACGTAGCGCGTGGCGCACATTTGGTGGACGGCGATTTACTGGCGCTTTTGGGCAGTGGCCATGTGGCAGCTGCTGCGCTCGATGTCTTTCGCGACGAGCCGCTGCCGCCAACGCATGCTTTTTGGCAGCATCCCCGCATCACCGTCACGCCCCACACATCGGCACGCACTCTGCGTGACGAAAGCATTGCACAAATTGCGGGCAAAATTACCGCTTTAGAGGCTGGCCTGTCGGTGGCGGGCATTGTCAACCGCAACAAAGGATACTGAAACCATGGCCTACCCAAGCAAAGTCAAATTAGTTGAGGTAGGGCCGCGCGATGGCCTGCAAAACGAGAAGCAGCAGATTGACGCAGCGGTCAAAATTGAACTGGTGCACCGCCTGCAAAACGCCGGACTCAAAGAAATTGAAGTCACCAGTTTTGTATCGCCCAAGTGGGTGCCGCAAATGGCCGACAACGCACAGGTCATGGCCGGCATCACGCGCCAGCCGGATGTGCGCTACTCGGTGCTCACGCCCAATATGCAGGGTTTTGAAGCAGCGCTCAAAAGCCAACCCGATGAGATCGTGGTCTTTGCGGCGGCCACCCAAGCCTTTAGCCAGCGCAACATCAATTGCTCGATAGAGGAAAGCATGGAGCGCTTTGCGCCCGTGGTGGCAGCAGCGCGCGCGGCGGGGGTTTATGTGCGCGGGGCCATGAGCTGCACCCTGGGTTGCCCATACCAGGGCGAGGTCAGCGCCCAAAGCGTGGGCTACTTGGCGGGGCTCATGAAAGGCATCGGCGTGCAGCACATCGGCGTGGCCGACACCATCGGCGTGGGCACACCCGGCAAGGTGCGCGCGGCCATAGAGGCGACGCTCCAACACTTTGATTTAAACGATATTTCTGGCCACTTCCACGACACCTACGGACAAGCCTTGGCCAACACCTTGGCCAGCCTAGAGCTGGGGGTGTGGCAATTCGACACGTCCATTGCCGGCCTGGGGGGCTGCCCCTATGCCAAAGGCGCTACAGGCAACGTTGCCACCGAAGACGTGGCGTACATGCTACAAGGCATGGAGATTGATACCGGCATTGACCTTGACCGCTTGATCGATGCGGGCGTGTTCATCAGCAGCGCCCTAGGGCGCAAACCCAACTCACGCGCTGCAACCGCGCTGCTGAACAAAAGAATGGCTTAGTATTTTGCTATACTTAATATAGCGATATATGACCATATTACGCTGACATCATCCACTTTTATCCTGAAAAAGAACACATGACACTGCCCGTTCCTTCGCCTTGTATTTCGGTTTGCGTCATGCACGCCACGAGCAAGTTATGCACAGGTTGCCACCGCACAATCGAAGAAATTGGCGCTTGGAGTGCGATGGGCGATGCCGACAAAGAGGCCATCTGGCAGCTTATTGAACAAAGGCAGCTGGATGCGCTACAGTTGCCAACGCCATGAAACAAATCACCTTTTATTTCGATTTTATATCGCCCTATGCCTTTTTAGCGTTTGAGCAATTGCCCAAGGCACTCGAAGGGCAAAGCTACCATGTACTGTACCGACCCGTGCTGTTTGCGGGCATGCTTAACCATTTTGGCCAACTAGGGCCTGCTGAAATTCACTCCAAGCGCACGTGGACGTACCGACAAATGTATTGGCATGCCCGTGAACACGGCATTCCCATACAAGCGCCAGAAGAGCATCCGTTTAACCCACTGCCGCTGTTGCGGTTGGCTATAGCATGTGGGGAAGACGGCTATTGCAACCGCCATGTAGCCGCAACCATTTTTCGATTTGTGTGGAACGGTGGGCTCAACGCAGCCGATCCGGCCCGTATTGCGGCGCTGACAGTGCAACTGCAAGCCAAGCGTTCCATCGAAGATCAAGAGGTGCGCAACCAATTGATTACCAACACATCAGAGGCCATTGCAAACAAAGTCTTCGGAGTGCCCAGCTTTGCAGTCAACGAGCATGTATTTTGGGGTTTCGATTCATTGCCCATGGTGCGCCAATACCTTGGTGGCGACCCTTGGTTCAGTGGGGCCGATTGGACAGGCGCATCAGGTTTACCCGTAGGAGCCACCAGAATCCCATCTGGCGAAAAAAAAATCAAGGGTTAGCACTTAAACCGTAAGCTACGCCCAAGTTGCCAGTCAGGTAAGGGTCAGTGCCTCCGTGCACATTAGAGTTTGCACATTCCGCCGGAGTGTGATTTATTTCTTGTAGGAGACTCTAGCATGGCTACAGCAGCAGCAAATGCATCGATGACCGCAGAAGAACGCAAAGTTATTTTCGCTTCTTCCCTTGGTACGGTGTTTGAATGGTATGACTTTTATCTGTACGGTTCTTTGGCAGCCATTATTGCCAAGCAATTTTTCTCGGGTCTAGACCCATCAGCAGCCTATATTTTTGCGCTGTTGGCTTTTGCCGCAGGCTTCTTGGTGCGTCCATTCGGCGCACTGGTGTTTGGCCGTTTGGGCGACATGATCGGACGCAAATACACCTTCTTGGTCACCATCGTGATCATGGGCGGCGCTACTTTTGTGGTCGGTTTGCTGCCAAGTTATGCAAGTATCGGTATGGCAGCTCCAGTTATCTTGGTCATATTGCGCATGTTGCAAGGCTTGGCGCTAGGTGGCGAGTACGGTGGTGCTGCGACGTATGTAGCAGAGCACTCACCTAACGGCAAACGCGGCGCTTACACTTCTTGGATTCAGACAACCGCCACATTGGGCTTGTTCTTGTCCCTGATGGTGATTTTGGGCGTGCGTACCGCCATCGGCGAAGCAGCTTTTGCTGATTGGGGCTGGCGCATTCCGTTCCTCGTCTCTATTTTGCTGTTGGCCGTGTCGGTGTGGATTCGCTTGAGCATGAACGAATCCCCTGCATTCCAAAAAATGAAGGCAGAAGGCAAAACCTCCAAAGCACCTTTGTCTGAGTCATTCGGCGAATGGAAAAACCTGAAAATCGTGATCATTGCTTTGCTCGGCCTCACCGCCGGTCAAGCTGTGGTGTGGTACACAGGCCAGTTCTACGCGCTGTTCTTCTTGACAACCATTGCCAAGGTAGACACTACTACAGCTAACTTGTTGATTGCTGCTGCGCTGGTTATCGGCACACCGTTCTTTATCTTATTCGGCACTTTGTCTGACAAAATTGGCCGCAAGCCAATCATCATGTTAGGCTGCCTCTTGGCCGCAGTATCGTATTTCACCGTGTTCCCTATGCTGATGAATTACGCCAACCCAGCACTGGCTAAGGCGCAAGCAACGGCTGACGTAACGGTGACTGCTGATCCTGCAACTTGCTCCTTCCAAGGTAGCCCGATTGCACGTGAAATTGACTTCACCAGTTCTTGCGACCAAGCCAAACGCGTGCTTGCACAAAACTTTATTCCCTACAAGAATAAAGTTGGCGCTGCTGGCAGCGTAGCGACGATTCAAATCGGCACGACCACACTGACTTCTTTGAATGCTACACTCAATGACAAACGCAACGGCTTCTCAGCTGACAGTGCCAAAGCCATTGCCGAGTTTAAAAAGGGTGTTCTAGAGGCTGCTAAAGGCGCCGGTTTGGCTGCAAAAGCTGACGAAAAGGGCATGAACAAGCTCATGATGATGGTGATCTTGGTGTACCTCGTGATCTTGGTGACCATGGTATACGGCCCAATTGCAGCCATGCTGGTGGAGTTGTTCCCAACGCGTATTCGCTACACCTCGATGAGCTTGCCTTACCACATTGGTAACGGCTGGTTTGGCGGTTTGCTGCCTACCACCGCGTTTGCGATGGTAGCTGCAACTGGCGACATTTACTACGGTCTGTGGTATCCAGTGATTGTGGCAGCTGGCACGTTCATCATTGGCATGATCTTCGTCAAAGAGACCAAAGACGTGGATATTTTCGCCAAGGATTAATCCCCAAAGCGTAAAAAGCTCCTGCAAGTGCAGGAGCTTTTTTTTTGATTTTTTATTTGGTTACTATCTAGTGCATTGAGTTTGGAGAAGTTTATGTGGAAAATATTTGTTGGATTCGTTATTTTTGCCGCCGCTGGTTTGTTTTTAATTTTTAAAGCGGGTGATAAAGTGGATATGAGCGGTGAAAAACATGACACCGGAAGTACGGCGCACGTAGAACCTGCGCCCGCCAAGCCTGCAGCAGCTGCAAGCGGAACTAAGTAAACCCGATTGGCTGCTTTTGAAAAAAATGGCAGAGAAAGCGAGTTTGTGACACGGCAATTAGCTAACCCTAGCCCTGAGGCGCGGTTTCTTAACAAGCTGCACCGCTCCTACGCGTTGTACACGTTGGGGGTGCTAATGTTCATCGTGACCCTTGGCTTGCTGGAGGGTATGGGCTTGCGTAAGGTGTATATCGGAACGGTGTTTCTACTGGTCACAGTAGCCGTATATGCCGTGATTGGTATTTTTTGTCGCACGACCGATGCCAATGAGTATTATGTGGCTGGCAGGCGAGTTCCCGCGTTTTATAACGGTATGGCAGTGGCAGCAGACTGGATGTCTGCTGCTTCATTTATCGGCTTAGTGGGCACACTCTATCTGGGAGGCTATGCTGGCCTGGCCTTCATCATGGGCTGGACGGGGGGCTTTTGTTTGGTGGGTGTGTTAATTGTTCCGTATTTACGCAAACTCAACCACTACACGATCCCAGACTTTTTTGCAGACCGTTACGAGGGACATGCACCGCGCGTGATATCCGCCTTGGCGGCCATTATTGTGTCTTTCATTTATGTGGTGGCGCAAATTTATGGAGTTGGCTTAATCAGCACACGCTTGACAGGAGTAGCCTTTGAAATTGGTATTTTTTTAGGGCTTGGTGGTGTGTTGCTGTGCTCCTTTTTAGGCGGGATGCGTGCAGTAACTTGGACGCAAGTGGCGCAATATATCGTGATCGTCGTGGCATTTCTGGTTCCTGCCTGCTGGCTTTCATTGAAGCATACAGGCCATTTATTGCCGCAATGGGGCGCTACAGTACAGCTGCAAAAGCTTAGCCAGCGCGAGGCTGCGCTTCTGATTGACCCTGCAGAGCTTCAGGTGATCGATATTTATAAACTGCGAATCAGGGAGCTGGATGTCAAACTGGGCAATCCCGTTGCGGCGATGGCGCAAGACAGATTGCTAGCGAATCGCAAAATTACAGAACTTAAGGCCAGAGGCGCTTTAAACCATGAAGTCTACGCCGCAGAAAAAGCTTTAAACCTTTTGCCGCGTGATGAGGTAACTGCCAAACGCCAGTGGACGCAGGCACGCGACCATGCACTTGCACGGGCAAAACCCCTGGGGGCTATGCCGCAGCATACCGGTCAATTCAGCGCAGACGCACAGGGCGATGCGCATTCAAAAAGTAGTTTTGAATTAACCCGTGAGAATTTTTTAGCCCTGATGTTTTGTTTGATGGTGGGCACTGCCAGTTTGCCCCATCTTTTGACGCGCTTTTACACGACTGCAAGCGTGAAAGAAACGCGGCGCTCTGTGAGTTGGTCTTTATTTTTTATACTGCTGGTGTATTTAACGATTCCAGCAGTCGCCATTGCCGTTAAATACGAAATATTTACCCATTTAGTGGGAACTGCGTTTGACAAACTTCCCGCTTGGTTGATGCAATGGTCGCGTGTGGATGGAAGTTTGGCAAGTGTGGTGGATGTCAACAAAGACGGTGTCCTGCAACTCGCCGAATTGAATCTGAGCAGCGATATCATCATGCTTTCCATTCCGGAAATGGTGGGGCTGCCGTATGTCATCACTGGGCTGGTTGCGGTAGGCGGTTTAGCCGCCGCTTTATCGACTGCGGATGGATTGTTAATTACCATTGCCAGCGCTTTGTCGCACGATTTGTACTTTAAAACCATCGCCCCACAAGCCACCACCATTGCAAGGGTGATGGTCTCTAAAGTGCTTTTGTTGATTGTGGCCTTGCTAGCGGCCTACGTCGCGGCTCAAAAACCCGGCGATATTGTCTTCTTGGTAACGGCGGCCTTTTCTTTAGCCGCCGCCACCTTGTTTCCGTCCTTGTTGCTGGGGATTTTTTGGCGACGCGCCAACAGCTGGGGCGCTATTGCTGCAATGCTCAGCGGTGCGGGCATCACCATGTACTACATGGTTTGCAACCACCCTTGGCTACGCGGTATTTGGGGCATTGTGACCCCTGTAGATCTCTGGTGGGGAATTGCGCCACTTGCCGCTGGGGTGTTTGGAGTTCCCTTGGGCTTAGCAGTGTTGGTGGTTGTTAGCCTTTGTACTCCTTTGCCCAGTTTAAAAGCGCAAAAAGTGATGGACAAAATGCATGCCTAAGAATGCCTAGGGTTTGCACCGACCGTAACTCTGGACTTGAAATTTCACTTTTGATACTTTGAGGTGTAGCATAAGATGGTGTTCAAAGGAACTTTATGCGATACAAAAAGACCGCGCTTGGCTTAGCTGCCATGAAAACCAGAGACGGGGTGCTTACCCAAGTGCAGCGCACGGCTTTGATCATGTTTGACGGTATCAAGACTGACGATGAGGTGTTGGCCGCAATGTCGGGGATTCGGCTTATGAAAGACGATATTGCCCGATTGCTTGATTTAGGCTACCTCGAATTAGTGGATGCTGCACAAGGTGCACCCACGCCTAGACCCGCAAGCGTTACGCCTGTTGCAACGGCAGCACCTGTTTCCATGGCTGAGCCCTCGGGTCTTTCCGAGCAAGACTGTTACAAATTGGCCTACCCTATTGCTACAAAGCTGACGTCCGGATTGGGTCTGCGAGGGTTTAGATTGAATTTATCCTTAGAGGCTGCGGCCAGCTACCAAGATTTGGTCGTTCTTGCCCCCAAGATCCGAGAGGCGGTTGGTGAGGCCAAGTTTGAAGAGCTTAAAGCTGCGCTTCGGCGGTGATTGGCTAGGTTATCAGGGCATGCCTTGCGGATGCCCTTACTCTGATCGGCAATCAATTGCTGACTAAAATGTTTGGCTCAGACCCTACAGAGCCAAGGTAACGTTTTCCATGTCAGACACAAGCTATGCTGCCCTAAGTGCGTCCAGCACGCATGGGACTATTTCTATCCGTGGTGCACGCCAGCACAATCTTAAAAATCTTGATTTAGACATTCGCACGGGGGAGCTCACGGTAGTCACGGGGCCTAGTGGTTCTGGTAAATCGAGTTTGGTGTTTGACACGCTCTTTGCCGAAGGGCAGCGCCGCTATGTAGAAACATTTTCTGCCTATGCCCGCCAGTTCATGGACCGCATGGACAAGCCTGCGGTAGACCGTGTAGACGGTGTGCCCGCTGCTATAGCCATTGATCAAACCAACCCCGTGCGCTCCTCGCGCTCCACGGTGGGCACCATGACTGAGCTCAACGACCACCTCAAGCTCTTGTTTGCGCGCGCCGCTGATTTGTATGACCGCGACACCGCGCTGCATGTGCGGCATGACAGCTTGGAAACCATTTACGCGCAGCTGGTCGAGCGCACCCGTGCAGCAGACCCGCGCGTGGTGCTGACATTTCCGGTGGAGTTGCCTGCGCAAACCTCGCCCGATGAGGTGATGCAATGGCTGTCAGCCAGCGGCTTTACCAAAGTGCAGGCCGAGCGCGAAGTGGCCACGCCCAGCGGGCTGCGCAAAGTGCTAGACGTGGTGGCTGATAGATTCAGGGTGCAGGGCGCTTACAAATCCCGTGTGATGGAGGCCATAGAAACCGCCATCAAGCGCGGCAGCGGCCGCCTCAGTGTGTATGTGGGCGATGAAGACAGCACCGAGCTGTGGAAATTTTCCACCGGGCTGCATTGCCCAGAAAGCGACATCCAATACGCCAAGCCCACACCTTCGCTGTTTTCATTCAACTCGCCCAACGGCGCTTGTCCCACCTGCCGAGGCTTTGGCCGCGTGATTGGGGTGGATTATGGTTTGGTGATTCCTAACGAAAAGCTCACCCTGCGTGCAGGTGCTATCAAGCCCATGCAGACTCCCGCGTGGCAAGAGTGCCAAGACGATTTGATGCGCCACGCTGAAACCGCGGGTATTCCGCGCGACACCGCGTGGAATAAGCTCACGCCAGATCAAAAGCACTGGGTGATCCACGGCAACCCGGGCTACAAAGACGGCCAATGGGGCAGGGTTTGGTATGGGGTGCGGCGCTTTTTTGAGTATTTGGAAACCAAGTCTTACAAGATGCACATCCGTGTGCTGCTCTCCAAATACCGCAGCTACACGCCCTGCCATGTGTGCGGCGCGGCGCGGCTTAAAACTGAGTCTTTGATTTGGCGTGTAGGCAACAAAGACAATGCCGACATGGCGTTGCCCGCCGCCAAACGATTTTTACCAGTAGGCACTAAATGGACACGCGAGCAGCTGGAAGCTTTGCCTGGCCTTTGCCTGCATGACCTGATGCTGATGCCGATTGACAAAATGCGCCAGTTTTTTGACCGCATGGAGGTCAACAGCAGCGATGCTGATGCGCAGGCACTCAAGCTTTTGATGCTGGAGATTCGCACACGGCTCAAATACTTGTGTGACGTGGGCATTGGCTACCTCACGCTTGACAGGCAAAGCCGCACGCTCAGCGGCGGTGAGGTGCAGCGCATTAATCTGACGACTGCCTTGGGCACGTCGCTGGTGAACACTTTGTTTATTTTGGAC
>JANOYR010000002.1:0-5573 GCA_031428975.1 Polaromonas sp.
CCAACGTCAAACGCACCCTGATCGAGGGTGCGTTGCTCACCGTGTTGATTGTGTTTCTCTTTCTCAACTCTTGGCGCTCCACGGTCATTACGGGCTTGACACTGCCGATTGCCTTGATTGGTACATTTTTATTCATGTACATGTTTGGCTTTACAGTCAACGTGATCACCATGATGGCGCTGTCGCTTTGCGTGGGGCTGTTGATCGACGATGCGATTGTGGTGCGAGAAAATATCGTGCGCCATGTGCAAATGGGCAAAAATCCGTTCACTGCATCGCTTGACGGCACACAAGAAATCGGCCTTGCTGTGCTGGCCACCACCATGTCCATCGTGGCAGTTTTTTTGCCCATTGGCTTTATGGGCGGCATCATCGGCAAGTTTTTCCACGAGTTTGGTATCACTATTGTGGCCGCCGTGTTGATCTCCATGTTTGTCAGCTTCACCCTCGACCCGATGTTGTCGTCTATTTGGCACGACCCCGCCATTGACAACCATGGCAAGCCCTATGCACCTGTAACTTGGTATGACAAAACCATAGGCCGCGTGACGCATTGGTTTGACATCGCCACTGAATGGCTGTCGGACCGCTACCAAGATATTTTGCGCTGGGCACTGTTGCACAAAATTGCAACCCTGCTGCTGGCATTTGGTATTTTTGTGGCCAGTATTTTCATGGTGCCGCTTTTGGGCACAGAATTTGTACCCAAAGCTGATTTTTCGGAGAGCACCATCAGTTTTTATACCCCTGTAGGCTCTTCGGTAGAAGTTACAGAAGCCAAGGCCAAGCAGGTTGAGGCCATCATCCGTGAATTGCCAGAAACACGGTACACGCTCACCACTATCAACACGGGCAATGCGCAGGGCAAAATTTATGCCTCTATATTTATTCGCTTTGTAGACCGCAAAGACCGCTCGCGCAGCGTCGACCAACTCGGCGCAGATCTGCGCCAGCGTCTGAACAAAGTGGCGGGCATGACCGTGACCAATGTGGGGGTGGGCGATTCGGTGGGTGGTGGCAAAACCATCGAGTTTTCACTTAAAGGTGCGGATTTAGCCGAGCTAGAACGCCTAACCATCCAAGCCATGGCGGCGATTCGGGGCATTCCTGGTTTGGTAGACCTCGATTCCAGTGTAAAACCCAACAAACCCACCGTGAATATCGCCGTTAAAAACGAAATTGCCTCTGACCAAGGCTTGAGCACCAGCAGCATTGGCGCGCAATTGCGCACACTGGTGGCAGGACAAACCGTGGGCAACTGGCGTGCCAGCGATGACAGCACTTACGATGTGAATGTGCGCCTAGCGCCAGATGCACGCAACGCGGCGCAAGACCTTGAGCGCCTGCCCTTCAATGTGGGCACCAATGCCGATGGCAGCCCACGCGTGATACGCTTGTCGCAAGTTGCAACGGTCACCGAGTCCACAGGCCCTAACCAAATCAACCGCCGCGACCTGAACCGCGAAGTGGCCTTGAACGCCAATGTGTTTGGCCGCTCGTCGGGCGAAGTGTCGGCGGACATTCGCAAAGCCATGGACTCTATTGCACTGCCTGCAGGATACAGCTACCAGTTTGGTGGCAGCACCAAGAGCATGCAAGAGTCATTTGGCTATGCCATATCTGCATTGGTGTTAGCGATTATCTTCATCTACATGATTTTGGCCAGCCAGTTTAAAAGCTTTTTTCAGCCCATTGCGCTGATGACGGCTTTGCCCCTGACCTTAATCGGCGTGGTGCTGGCGCTTTTGATGTTCCGTTCCTCGTTGTCGATGTTTTCGGTGATTGGCGTGGTGATGCTGATGGGTTTGGTAACTAAAAACGCTATTTTGTTGGTAGATTTCGCCATTCGCAGCCGCGAGCCTGAATTAGACGCTTCGGGCAACGTCGTGCGCGAGGGACTACCCCGTGCCGAGGCTTTATTACTAGCGGCAAAAGTGCGTTTGCGGCCTATTTTGATGACCACGTTGGCCATGATATTTGGCATGGTACCGCTGGCGTTTGCACTGACCGAAGGCTCTGAGCAGCGTGCCCCCATGGGCCAAGCTGTGATTGGCGGAGTGATTACCTCGTCACTGCTCACCTTGGTGGTGGTGCCGGTGATGTACTGCTACATGGACGATTTGGGCAATTGGTTTAAGCGCCTTTTTGCAGGCAAAGCCCATCACCCAACCGCCCCTTCGAGCCAGAGCGCCTAAAATCAAAACTTTGCCCTCTCTACAGAACTATATATGAACACCGAACAAGCCCGTTTCAACATGATTGAGCAGCAAATCCGCCCTTGGGACGTGCTCAACACCCAGATTTTGCAGCTCCTGTCGATTGTGCGGCGCGAAGAATTTGTACCCACGGCCCACAAAGCCTTGGCCTTTGTTGACATGGAAATTCCGCTGGCTAAGGGCGCGAACCCCAGCCAAGTCATGCTGGCTCCGCGGGTTGAAGCCCGAATACTGCAAGACCTCGCGGTTGAAAAACACGAAAAAGTATTAGAAATAGGCACAGGCTCAGGCTATATGGCGGCTTTGCTGGCGCATCGCGCACAAAGCGTTGTCTCGCTAGAGATCGACAAAGCATTGGCAGAAACGGCCAAAACCAACCTCCAAGAGGCGGGCATTTACAACGCGCATGTTCAGCATGCGGACGGCGCAAAAGGCCTTTCCGCCGACCTGCAACAGCAGGCACCGTTTGATGTCGTGTTGCTGTCTGGCTCGGTCGCACAAGTGCCACCAGCGCTGTTGGCTTTGCTCAAAATTGGTGGCCGATTGGCTGCTGTGGTGGGAGACGAGCCCATGATGCGTTTCACACTGGTGACCAAGGTTGGCAACGACAGTTATCGCACAGAACAGCCCTGGGACACGGTCGCCCCCCGACTGCTTGGATTCGCGCAAGCCAGCACTTTTTCGTTTTAATCTGACTGCTACAGCCACCAAGATGCTTGCCCAAATCAGCCCTTCTGCACTGCCCCAGTGGTGCGCCCAAGCGCCCACAGGGACCATGCCCATTGTCTTGGATGTGCGCGAGGCCTGGGAACTCGCCAGTGCGTCGGTGCGCAGCACAAGCTTTGAGCTACTGCATATCCCCATGAACCAGTTGATGGCACGGATCGGTGAAATCCCGCAAGATCGCCCGATTGCCTGCCTGTGCCACCATGGAATTCGCAGCCGCCAAGTGGCGCTTTACTTACTGCAAAACGGCTTTTCCCAAACGGTGAATATTGCTGGAGGCATTGACGCTTGGTCGTCGCAGGACTCCAGCGTGCCCCGCTATTGATTTTTAGACACAGACAAAGGATTTATTTCATGCGCCCACTGCACCTTTTACCCACCGCCTGCGCCGTTGCCTTGGCAGTTGGCCTTAGCGCCCCTGCGCAAGCACAGTCCTTGTCTGCCCTCTACGAATTGGCACGCGGATATGATGCCAGCTTTCAAGCGGCCAAATCCTTGGCTGAATCTGCGCTGGCCAAGGCCGAGCAAGCCAAAGCCGGTTTGCTCCCAACAGCGGGTTTGACAGCAGGAACTTCGCGGAGCAATTTTCAAAATAACCTGCCCTTTACAGGGCGCAACTACGGCACAAGCAACGTAGGCGTCAGCGGCTCGTATCCCTTGTACCGTCCGGGCAACAGCCTTGTGGCCGAACAAGGCCAAAAAGCCTATGCAATCGCACAACTGGCCCTAGGAACCGCTGAGCAAGACCTGATGATTCGCGCTGCCACCGCGTATTTTGACGTGTTGGCCAGCCAAGACAGCTTGGCCTTCGTCAAGGCCCAAAAAGCCGCCGTGGCCGAGCAACTGGCTTCGGCCAAGCGCAATTTTGAAGTCGGCACCTCTACCATTACCGACACCCGCGAAGCACAGGCGCGCTACGACCTCGTATTGGCCCAAGAAATTGCGGCCGAAAACGACCTCAGGGTCAAAACAATTGCGTTAGAAACCGTCAGCGGCAAAACTGGCTTTGCACCCACCCCTATTGCACAGCCTTTGAGCCTGCCATCTCTGAGCCCCAGCGATGTCAATCTGTGGGTCAAACAGTCTGAGGACAACCACCCTGCCATCAAGTCAGCGGCACTTGGTTTGGATGTGGCACAAATGGAAACCCAGCGTGCGCAAACCGCAGAAAAACCCACCGTTGACCTCAGTGGCAGCTACGGCATCACGTTTAACCACAGTGGCAGCGCAGCCGCCGGATCGGACAACCGCACCCAACTGGGCACAGTAGGCGTGAGCTTAAATTACCCTTTATTTACAGGCTATGCCACGCAAAACCGCATCAAAGAAACCCTGCTGCTCGAAGACAAAGCGCGCAACGACTTAGAAGCCGCAAAACGGGTGGTGGCACAAGCCACACGCACCGCCTACTTTGGTGTGGTCTCGGGCTTGGGCCAAGTCAATGCCCTTCAGGCGGCGGAGACCAGCAGCCAAAGCGCGTTAGATGCCAACAAACTGGGCTACCAAGTGGGCGTGCGCATCAACATTGATGTGCTGAACTCGCAAAGCCAGCTGTTTCAAACCAAACGCGACCTTGCCAAGGCACGCTACGACGTGCTGGTGGGCGGACTGCGACTGCACCAAGCCAATGGCACCTTGAAGACAGATGACTTGCGTGCGGTTAGCGCTATAGTGTCTAAATAAGCCACTAGCGCATACTCTGATTCAATAGTTTGCTACTTTAATAGCAGCAAATTTTGTATGATTTTAAAAGTTTCAGCGGTTGCGCCTTGGTGCGCTTTGGCAAACTGTAGCGCTGTCTCTGGGTGGAGATTCATGGATTTTCTTGCCACTTGAACGCCTTGGCGCATACCAGACACGCGCTCGGCGGCACCTGATTGCTCGGCTAATTGCGCGGCCAAGCTGAAGTTGAAGGTGTGTGGCCCCATCACCACGGGGCAAGCGCAGGCGGCGGCTTCTATCAAATTTTGTCCACCCAATGGGGCGAAACTCCCTCCTAACAAGGCCACATCGCTCATGGCGTAATACAGCGCCATCTCGCCCAAGCTGTCACCTAGCCAAATCGTCGGATTTTCATGGTTGACAGCGGGTGGAGCGTCACGCCAAGTGCTCCTGCGCGAGACGACAAAACCTGCCTCCATACACAGCTGGGCTACTTCGTCAAAGCGCTGCGGGTGGCGCGGCACAATCAAATACTGCATATTGCTTGGGGCAGAAAACGCTATGCTATCAGTAGCATCATATGACGTTTCGGCGATGACATTGCGCTTAATTTCTTTTAAAAACTCAATTTCTTCCCCCTCGCGCGAGCTGGCAAAAATGGCGAGCCGAACGCCTTGCTGTTGCACCTGTTTTTTCCAATCAGCACCCTGCGCACACTGCGCTGGGTTGGGTTGCGCATCAAATTTTAAATTGCCCTGCACGCCCGCCACCTGCGCCCCTAGGGCCCCCAGGCGCAGCGCGTCGTCGGCAGTTTGCGCCAGCACCGCGGTAAACGACTGGTAGGCCGGCTTGAGCAACCAAGCCGCCCGGCGTGCCGCTGTGTATGATTTTTCGCTCAAGCGGGCGTTGACCAGCAGCAGGGGAATGGCGTGGCGCTTGGCTGCACCGCACAAATTGGGCCACACCTCG
>JANOYR010000003.1:0-25079 GCA_031428975.1 Polaromonas sp.
CGCGGCCCTAGCGGCCTGCTACATGGGGCGTTGCCCCATGCCCCAATAGCCGATCTTTGCCAGTCTGATGCGCTGTACACTCTCACAGCTATGACATTTCTACTTTGGGCTGAGGTGTGACATTTCTACTTTGCACTGACATAGTGGGTATTAGATATAGCGCGTTGACGCAATAGTGATGTGCAGCGATGATTCAATGCACCCAATAGTCAGGAGACACACATGCAATTTCACGGAAACGGATTCAGAGCAGGAGACCCGAGTCTTTTAGACGCGGCAGCTTCAGCACAAACTCAAAATTCAAGCTTGCCTGAGCAGGCAGATGTATTGATCGTTGGTTGCGGCCCGGCTGGGCTCACACTAGCAGCGCAGTTGTCGGCATTTCCCGGTATTCGCACCGTGGTGGTGGAGCAAAAGCCCGGACCATTGCAATTGGGTCAGGCCGACGGTATTGCCTGCCGCACCATGGAAATGTTTGAGGCTTTTGGCTTTGCGCACCAAGTGTTAAAAGAGGCATACTGGGTCAACGAGACCACTTTTTGGAAGCCCAATGATGCGTTAGGCGCAGACAAAAGCCGCATTGTGCGCAGTGGCCGTGTGCCCGATGTGGAAGAGGGGCTGTCACACATGCCGCATGTGATTCTCAACCAAGCCCGGGTGCATGATTTTTACCTTGAAAAGATGCAAAAGTCATCTGCACGCCTAGTTCCGTATTATGGCCGTCGGCTTGCCAAGCTAGAGCGCAGCGCGGATGATGCAGCCCAATACCCTGTCACAGCGCAATTTGAAATACAAGGCGATGGCCAGGGCAGCAAGCTAGAAACCATTCGCGCACGCTATGTGGTGGGCTGCGACGGTGCGCGAAGCAATGTGCGCCAGTCGATGGGGCTTGCGCTAAAGGGAGACTCCGCTAACCATGCGTGGGGCGTCATGGACGTGTTGGTGAATACCGATTTTCCCGATATTCGGTTCAAAGCGCTGATCCAGTCTGCCAGCGAGGGCAGTGTGGTTTTGATTCCGCGCGAGGGCGGCTACATGGTGCGCATTTATGTGGAGATGGACAAACTTGCAGAGAACGAGCGTGTGGCAGGGCGCAACATCACAATCGATCAATTGATAGCCGCAGCGCAGCGCATTTTTCATCCCTACACCTTGGATGTGAAAGAGGTTGCATGGTGGTCGGTGTATGAAATCGGCCAGCGGCTGTGCGACCGATTTGACGACCTCAAACAAGACGCGCCTAATACACGCCTGCCGCATATCTTTATTGCTGGCGATGCCTGCCACACCCACAGCCCCAAGGCGGGGCAGGGCATGAATGTGTCGATGCAAGACGCTTTTAATATGGGCTGGAAACTTGCCGCCGTGTTGCAAGGGCGTAGCCCCGCCAGTTTGCTCCACACTTATTCTGCCGAACGGCAAGCAGTGGCCAAAGAATTGATTGACTTTGACCGCGAATGGGCTGCAATGCTCAGTGGCGGTGCAAGCCAAGACCCAAGCGCCGTGCAGCGCTATTTTGTGCAGCATGGCCGCTACACCGCTGGTACTGCCACGCAATACAAGCCTGCGCTGCTTACCGCCAAGTCTGACCACCAACATTTAGCTGAAGGTTTCACAGTTGGCACACGCTTTCATTCTGCGCCAGTCGTGCGTTTGGGCGACGGCAAGCAGCTGCAACTAGGCGATACTTTTGCCGCAGATGGCCGCTGGCGCTTAGTGGCTTTTGCTGGCGCTGGCGATACTGCTGCGCCAGATTCGCCTATTGGCAAGCTGTGTAGTCATTTGCTAGAGTCACCAGATTCGCCGCTCAGGCGCCACACACCAGCGGGTGCAGATGTTGACTCAGTATTTGACGTGCGAGCTGTGTTTCAGCAAAGCCACCACACGCTGGCTATTACGGCTATGCCAGAGCTGCTGTTTCCGCACAAAGGACGCTATGGCCTGCGTGATTATGAAAAAGCGTTTTGCGCTCGGGAGGAGACAAGCCAGAACATTTACGCTATGCGCCATATCAAAAATGATAGTGGCTGCCTATTGGTAGTGCGCCCCGATCAATACATTGCACATATATTGCCAATCAACGATACACATTCGCTAGCAAAATTCTTTGCTGGCTTTATGTTGAATACCTCCACCGAAGAGCAAAATTGAATCGCTTAAAGACCTTTACCCCGCGCCACATCCATCACCACGCGAGCAGCCAAATACAGCCGCGCTTCTACGGTGTCTAGCAGCACGTATTCATTGTCTGCGGTGTGGCCTCCATAGCCCTGTAGGCCAAAGCGCTCTACTACGGCAGCTTGGCTTTTGAGTGCGGCAAAGGCTGCATCGGTGCCGCCGCCTTCGGGTTGGTCGTCAACTTCTAGCTTGCGGCCTATCTCTGCATAAATGCTTTGTGCATGGGCGGCAAGCTTGCGGTTGGCGGCGGTAGCTTCTAGCGGCGGGCGGCGACGCTCGAAATTAACCGTAACTTTAGCTTCTGGCAGCAATTGATTTTTGGCTTTTGCGCGAACTGTGGCTTCAATGCCGTCGTAGTCAGCCACACGCAACACGCGCACATCCGCTTGTGCCATGGCATATGCAGGGATCACATTGCGGTTGGTGCCTGCTTGCGACACCGTCCAGTTGAGTTTTAAGCCTTTGTCGTTTTGCGACAAATCACGCATTTGAAGAATTTGGTGCGACAGCTCATACAGCGCATTCACGCCGCGCTCTGGGGCAACGCCAGCATGCGAGGCGCGGCCTTCCACCTTGAGCTCCACCGATGCGATACCACTGGTAGCCAGCGATAGCTTGTCACTGTGCGTGCGGGTGGCTTCAAAGGACAGCACGGCATCGTGCTCAGCGCCTGCCTTGGTAAGCTCTGCGCGCGAGCCCGGTGAGCTGATTTCTTCGTCGCCATTGACCAGCACGGTGAGGATTCCGTATTCCTTAAAATTAAGCGCTTGCAGCATGGCAACCACATGCACCACCATGGCCACGCCTTGCTTGTCATCGGATATGCCTAGTCCATAAGCGCGGTTGCCATCGATACGAAAGGGCTGCTTAGCCGCCATACCTCTGGGATATACCGTGTCAATATGCGCGATGAGCAATATGCGTTTACTGCCTGTGCCTGTAAAGCTGGCTTTGACCATACGCCCAATTTTCTCAAGAGTGTCCATCATCCGGTAGTTGGTGGCTTCTTGGGGCTCGATGAACTGCACCTGTCCGCCTAAATTCCGCAGTTTTGCAGCCAGCAGCTCTGTGGCCAGCGCAATACCTTCGTGGTCACGGCTGCCAGTTTCGATGTTGACGAACTCTTTGAGAGAGTCCAGTAGTGGCTGCTTTTGTGAGGCAGCAGCGTTTTGTACTGCTGCATCTGGCGAGGCTATCACTTGGGCGTTAGCCGCCATTGCAATGAGTGCAGTGAATGCAAACACGGCAGGAATATAACGAAGAGGAATCATTGGGGGTCTCCTAAAAGCAAATACACAGCGTAGGGCACTTTTAATCTACCAGACGCTTTTTTTATCAATTTGACATTGACAGACGCAATTATTACGCTTAATATTGATCATTAGTGAATCAATGTTTTATATGTGAAACAAATTAGTTGCTGCACAACTTGCAAACACCATAGAAAGACTTTTATGACCGATCGTATTGATGACGCAAACGCACTGTGGCATGAAGTGGCCGCACGGGAACAACTTGACCCAGACTTCCCAGTTGGGGTGGAGGTCAATGGTCGGCGCATTGGCGTGTTTTTAATTGATGACAGTGTTTATGCGGTGGAGGATGTGTGTCCCCACGCATATGCATTACTTTCGCAGGGATTTCAAGAAAATGGGGTGATTGAATGCCCTTTGCACGCAGCGCGTTTTGACATTGCCACTGGAAAATGTCTCAATGACATCGGTCAGCGGGATATTCAGTGCTATCCAATCCGAGTGGAGTCCGGCAGGGTATTTGTCAAAATTCCATTTGTGGTGGATAAAGCATGAGCACGCCTTCAGATTCTGCTGAAATTGTGCTCCATGGACGCAAGATTTTGGTAACGGGCGCTGCCCGAGGTCTGGGGGAGTCGTTTGCGCGTGCGTTGATAGCCGCTGGGGCGCAAGTTACGTTGGCCGATGTATTGCATGCCCGTGGACTTGCGTTGGCTCAAGAGTTGGGCGCAAGGGCGCACTATGTGCCAATGGATCTGTTAGACGCAACAGCAATCCGTGCAGGTGTTGAGGCAGCATCTTTGGCAATGGGTGGTATTGACGGATTAATTAATAACGCTGCCATCACCAATTCCGGGGGCAAAAATATGGAGCAGTTGACCTTGGACACCTGGGATCAGGTGATGGATGTGAACGTGCGCGGTACTTGGCTGGTAACGGTGGCGGCAACGCCACATCTCGTTGCTTCTGGAAGTGGCAGAGTACTCAATATCGCGTCTGATACTGCCATGTGGGGCGCCCCACGTTTAATGGCCTATGTGGCCAGTAAAGGAGCAGTGATTGCCATGACACGTGGAATGGCGCGTGAACTTGGTGTGCACAACATTACGGTTAACGCCATTGCACCCGGGCTTACTTTAGTTGAGGCTACACAGTATGTGCCCGAAGATCGCCACGCGTATTACTTACAAGGCCGTGCGGTACAACGCCCGCAAGTGCCAGCCGATGTCAATGCAGCGGCGTTGTTTTTACTTACCCGCGCTAGCGGTTTTATTACCGGACAACTTCTGCCTGTGAATGGCGGTTTTGTAATGAACTAGGAGTTTATAAATGAAAAATTTGAATACTGAAGCTGCAAATCAGCCAATCTTTAATGTGCGTGGACTACTGGATGCCAACATCCCACCAGAATCGGCTACCCAAGAAGGAATGCTACAGCTACAAGGACAAAGTTTCAGTGAATGGTTGGATAGTCGCGTGGCGCGATTTGCAAAACGGCGTTATGACTGGGATGCATTGAAGTTCCAAGCGGACTACGACCCGCGATATCGCCGGGCGCAAATGCGATACATAGGAACTGGCGCTACGGGAGTCAGTAACGACAGCAACACTATCGCTCCTGCGCATTTCACATTTTCGACAATGGTCATTCCCGCTGGAGGCATAGGCCCTTCGCATATTCACTACGACGTAGAAGAAGTTTTCTTTGTGATGCGTGGAAAAATGAAAATTGTTTGCGAGAAAGATGATCAGCGCTGGGAGTCTGTGCTGCATGAGCGGGATGTCATTTCAGTGCCACCTGGCGTGTACCGTGAGGAGACCAATATTGGTGACGAGGATGCACTGATGTGTGTGATGCTAGGTACACCTAAGCCGATCACACCTACCTATCCTCCAGACAGTCCACTAGCAAAAATAAAACGTAACTTGACAAAATAACGGGCTACTCATGAGGTCTTCAGAATGAACGACAGCCCTTCAAACGAACGCTATACGGTGCCTGGCTTGCAACGTGGCTTGCAGTTGTTGGGGCAGTTCACGCGCGACACACAAGAGCTAACCGGAGCGGAGCTGTCAAGGCGACTAGATTTGCCACGCGCATCAGTTTTTCGCATACTTCAAACACTTGAGCAAATGGGATTTATTGAGCGTGTGCAAGATACAGCAAATTACAAGCTCGGCATAGCTGTCTTGCGGCTGGGATTTGAGTACCTCGCCTCGATGGAGCTCACCGAGCACGGTCGTCCTGTATTGGACGCTTTGTGTACTGCAACTGGGCATTCAGCGCATTTAGTGGTGCGTGACAGATGCGAGGTAGTATTTATAGCAAAAGCGGTGGGCAAGTCTTCGCTATTCAATGCGATTCAAGTCGGTGCGCGATTGCCCGCCCACGCCACCGTACTAGGGCGCGTACTGCTCGCAGACCTGTCGATGACAGGATTGACTGAGTTGTATGCCGGAAAGGTATTGAACGCATTCACTTTACACACGCCCACCACACTCGCCAGCCTGAAACAGCAAATTGCTGAAGATAAAGCGCGTGGATACGGCATTAGCCAAGGTGGATTTGAAAGTGGCATTTCCACAATCGCCGCTCCAGTATTTGATGATCGACATGCGGTAGCTGCGGCAGTAAGTGTCACTGTACCCGCGCAACAAATAGACGCAGAAAGCTTGATTGTGCTTGTAACACAAGTGAAAGCTGCTGCGAATCGATTGTCACAACGCATTAGTCATTCAGCCACGGCCTCCGCCTGACCACATTCAACTTTGGAAAAAACCTATGAACGCATCTAGCTTTGAAAGCGCACAGAAGATTACTGTAGGAGAGTTGGTCGCGCGTTTTCTGGAGACGTGTGGAGTGAAATGCGCATTTGGTGTGATTTCAATCCACAACATGCCGATGTTAGATGCTATCAACACACGAAAAAATGGACCCAAAGGAATTCGATTTATATCTGCGCGTGGTGAGGCAGGTGCTTGTAATATGGCAGACGCGTGTGCACGGGTCACCGGCATACTAGGCGTATGCATTACCAGCACGGGCACGGGTGCGGGAAATGCAGCCGGAGCTTTAGTTGAGGCACTTACCGCTGGTACGCCGATGCTGCATTTAACAGGCCAAATTGAAGCCGAGTTTCTAGACCGCGACCTAGGCTTCATTCATGAGGCGCCCGCACAACTTGCGATGTTGCAAGCAGTGAGTAAAGCGGCTTTTCGAATACGAAATACTGAAACTGCATTGGCCACTTTGCGTGAAGCAGTTCGGTTGGCATTTACCGCTCCTTGCGGCCCAGTAAGCATAGAGATTCCAATAGATATTCAAGCCAGCTTGATGCATATCCCGAATGATTTGTCTGCTTTACCCTACATACCGCTAAAAGCCTCCGAAGATGCTGTAGAAGAACTAGCACAAAAGCTCTTGAAAGCCAAGCGACCTATGCTTTGGCTTGGTGGTGGTGCACGTAATGCTGGAGTTGCGGTTCAGCGATTTGTCAAAATGGGCTGGGGTGTGGTGACTTCCGTACAAGGCCGTGGGGTGCTATCAGAGTCGCATCCAGCATCTTTAGGATCATTTAATTTACAAAAACCAGCCGAAGATCTTTACCAAACTTGTGATGCTTTGCTTGTTGTGGGATCACGTTTGCGATCGAATGAAACTCTGCGCTACAAATTAAAACTGCCCCAACCACTGTACCGAATTGATGCTAATCCACTGGCGCATAACAGGGGGTATTCGAGTGATTATTTTGTAAACGGTGATGCACTCACCACATTAAATTCCCTCGCAGATCGGCTAGAAGGGCGCACTGCAGTCGACCCTAATTTAATTGCTGATGTTCAAATTGCACGCAAGGAGGCTTCTGATTTGGTTGACTCTGGTCTTGGTGTTTATTTGGCTTTAAAAAATCCGCTGGCAAATCTAGTGGACAACAAATGTTGGTGGGTTCGCGACATCACGCTGTCAAATAGCATGTGGGGAAATAGGGCGCCGTTGCTTGACCACCCTAGGTCTGGTGTGCATGCGCTTGGTGGTGGCATTGGCCAAGGGCTTGCAATGGCTATTGGAACCGCTATAGCAGACAAAGAGCATGCTCTGGGACGCATAACAGTGGCGCTGATCGGCGACGGTGGCTTCATGTTGAATGTGGGTGAATTAGCCTGCGCAGTGCAAGAAAGAGCCAATGTACTTTTGCTGGTCATGAATGACAGCAGATACGGTGTTATACGCAACATTCAGGACGATATTTATGGTGGTCGCCATTGCTATGTTGATCTCGTGAATCCCCATTTTTCGCAGCTATGTGCCAGTCTATCAGTGCCGCATTACAAGCTGACCCATCCCGACCAAGCGGCACAAGTATTGTCAAGTGCGCTTTGCCAAAGCGGTCCAGTCATGGTGGAAGTAGATATGAATGCATGGGGTCCATTTGCAGCAAAATTTGCAGGACCTATTCTCAAGAAAGACTGACCGAATATGCTCTACGTCACACTCATAGGATTCGGCGCGATTGGCCGGGCTGTTTACACCCGCGTGGGCACTATGCCGCATGTAATGGTTGATCAAGTGGTAGTTTCATCAGCCCGCGTTGCCAAAGTTCAAGCAGAATTAGGCAACGCTGTTGCAGTGAGTGAAAAGTTTGTGATTACTTCGAACCACTTGAATGCGAAACGTGTAGTTCTTGAATGCGCTGGTCATAGTGCATTGAAATCGCATGTGATCCGTGCGCTAGATGCGGGAATAGAGTGCGGCATCCTATCAGTGGGCGCACTGTCTGAGCCGGGTTTGGCTGAGTTGATTTCAGAAGCGGCTAATCGAGGCAATACACAAGCCCATTTGTTGGCGGGAGCGGTGGGTGGCATAGACGCAATCGCAGCAGCCAAAATTGCAGGCTTAACAAGTGTTACCTATACAGGCCGAAAACCACCTAATAGCTGGTTTGATACCCCGGCCCAAGCATTGGTTAATTTAGAGTTGCTGACTGTGCCCACATTGATTTTAGAGGCCAGTGCGCGAGAAGCCGCAAGCCTCTATCCAAAAAATGCAAACGTAGCGGCAACAGTGTCGCTCGCAGGCTTAGGGCTAGACGAAACATGGGTGCGCTTGTTCGCCGATCCCACGGTGACGGAAAACATACACGAAATTCATGCCAAGGGTGTTTTTGGTGACATTCGTATTGAGATGCGTGGCAAACCACTGCATGAAAACCCTAAAACATCAGCATTAACCGTACTTTCTGCGCTGCGATTTTTACATAACCAAATCAATCCTCTGACGATATGACTGACCATTTAAAGACACACATTGCAGGACAGTGGCGCAATGCGTCTGGCGATGCCTACACCACTGAATATCCAGCAGACGGCAGTATTGTTGCAAGCTTGCATGCTGCAACGGTACAAGATGTAGATGATGCCGTGTGCGCAGCAGAGCTGGCTCGGCTCAGGCCTAACTGGGCGGGTTTGAAGCCGCATGATCGTGCGGGCATACTGCACAAAATTGCTGCGGGTATAAGAGAGCGGGCTGAAGAGCTTGCACATTTGCAGATGCTGGACAACGGCAAACCGATATCTGAAACGCGAGGTTTGGTTGCAAGCGCCGCTGCTACGTTTCAATATTATGGTGCAGTATGTGAAACTTTTGAAGACTTGGTGACTCCACAGCGTGGAGATTTTTTGTCGATGAGTCTTCATGAACCATTGGGCGTGGTAGGTGCTATCACCCCTTGGAACTCACCGATTGCCAGTGAAGCGCAAAAGCTAGCGCCTGCTCTGGCAGCGGGTTGTGCCATGGTTTTCAAACCTTCAGAAATTACACCACGTATGGCCATTGAACTTGCGCACATAGCGCAGGCTGCTGGAGTCCCCCCTGGTATTTTGAGCGTGCTGCCAGGTAAGGGCTCGGTGGTGGGTGATGCATTGGTACGTCACCCGTTGATCAAACGAATTGCCTTTACAGGGGGTACTGCCACGGGTATTGGAATTGCGCGATTAGCCGCTGAAAAACTCATGCCAGTCTCATTAGAGCTGGGTGGTAAATCTCCTACGATAGTGTGTGCTGATGCCCAACTTGACCATGCTGTTGCTGGTGTTTTGTATGGAATATTCAGCTCCAGCGGCGAGTCTTGCATTGCTGGATCGCGGGCCTTTGTTCATGCCAGTGTGTATGAAGAGTTTAAACGCCGCCTATTGGCCGGTGTGGCCACTTTGCAAGTCGGAAACCCAGCACATGAATCTACACAAATGGGTCCTTTAGTAAGTGCTAGCCATCGCGCAGGAATTGAGCGCTATGTGCAACTCGGATTGGACGAAGGAGGAAGAATTTTGGCTGGTGGCGCGCGTCCGCAAGGAGAATATTTTGATAAGGGATATTTTTACAAGCCCACAATATTTGAAGGTCTTGCGAATGAGGCGCGTATGTGCCAAGAGGAGATTTTTGGACCTGTGCTAGCACTTCTACCTTGGCGCGATGAGGCCGATTTAGTGGCGCAATGCAACAACAACGTATACGGTTTGGCCAGCGGTATTTGGACGCAAGACTATAAAACAGCGCTGCGCTTAGGCCGCGCCCTTGATACTGGTACGGTATGGATCAACACGTACAAAGTATTTTCTATCAGCACTCCTTTTGGGGGTACAAAACACAGCGGCATGGGGCGTGAAAAAGGCCATGCTTCGATTGCTGAATACATGACCCAAAAAAGTTATTTCTGGGCAACAAATCAATCACCAATCCCATGGGCAGGGCTATAACAAGGATGAATCTAATGGACACAATTGAAGGTATTGATGCGGTTACTTATTCGACAGATCGCTGGGACGAGGCGCATAGATTTTTGGGCGACTGGGGTTTAAAGTTAATTGCTGCAGACTCGACGCAGCAAGTGTGGGAAACACTCAACGGTGCGCAGGTCATTGTGCGTAGACCTGAGGATGCAAGTTTACCCAAGGCGATTGAAGCTGGTCCTACGATGAGAGAAGTAACATGGGGGGTGCTGAGCGCCAAGCGACTGGATGAACTTGCCGATATTTTGAAAGAATCTTGTGGATTTCAGGATCTTCGCGATAGCTCGGGTCAGATTAAAGTACTTGATCCGCACGGGCTAGGGCTGGTTTTTCAAATCAGCGTTAAACGCCAGCTTGACATCCAAGGGGCATCAACCAACCCCTATGGCAATACCCAGCGTGTCGATTTACCTTCGCCAGTATACGAGCGCGCCACACCAGTGGATATTGGCCATGTGGTGCTTTTTACAGACCAGCTCGCAGCTGCAGAGGTGTTTTATACAAAAATCGGCTTTGTAACTTCAGATCAATACCCCGGTCGCGGCATATTCATGCGTTGCTCTGTCAAAGGAGGGCATCATGATATTTTTCTACTGCAATTACCAAACAAGGCCGCTGGACTCAACCATGTAGCTTTTACCGTGCGTGACATTCATGAGGTTTTTGGTGGCGGATTGCATATGAGCCGATGTGGATGGAAAACCCAGCTCGGGCCTGGAAGGCATCCAATTTCATCCGCGTATTTTTGGTACTTTGAAAATCCATGTGGAGCTTTGATCGAGTACAACGCTGATGAGGACAAACTGACAGAAAAATGGGTGGCGCGTGATTTTGAACCTGGCCCTACCGTGTTTGCTGAGTGGGCTATCGATGGTGGATTGGACGGTACTACGCGCCGCCAGCCGCATGCCACGGTATCCGGTGCATTTTTATCAGAGAAACGATGAATCAAACCATCGGGCACGCAGCAACAAATTCCACCAACTAGCCGCATATTTAAATTTGTAAAGGAAATTCAAATGAACGATATCCCCATTCATGCTTTACCAGAGCGATTTCTCGACCAGCACCAAGCCCGAACTCGGCCGCCCACAACTTTTGAAGATTTACTAGGCGATGCGATTGAGCGGGCATTTAGTGCGAGCCATTGGGAACTGGATGCGCTGGTTACGCAACTCAACAAGACAGGTCCGTTGGGGCCAAATGGAAATCTATGGACCGCATCCAGCTTTCAATTAACCATCAAAAACTTGGGAGAATGATATGAGCGAGAACACTTCTGCACAGGTGGATGCACTATTAGAACGTGGTTTGTACGATCTCTGGTATCCCATTTGTCCCTCAAACTTTGTTAAAGAGCGGCCGGTCTCTATGCGCCGCTTGGGCTATAAAATTGCACTATGGCGCGATACGACCGGTAAAATTTACGCACTAGAAGATCATTGCCCCCATCGTGGCGCACCGTTGTCAATGGGGGTTAATTTAGGCGACCGGCTTGCTTGTCCTTACCATGGCATAGAGGTGCGCTGCGACGGCCAAGTCACCAAAGTCCCGGCCAGTCCTGGCTGCACGCTTGAGGGCACCCGCGCGACGCGTTCATTTCATGTGCAAGATGCGCATGGTGCAATTTGGCTGTTTAACAGCCGCGAATATGTAGAAACCCCTCCAAATTTGGTTTTACCAGAAGAGCTAACCAGCCCTGAATGGAGCAACTTCCCATGTTATGTGGAGTGGCGCGGTGACTACCGATATGTTGCCGACAACGTCATGGATCCAATGCACGGAACGTTTGTTCACAAACAGTCGCATTCCATGGCCGAGGGGGACATCAGCGCAAAATTCAAATTACGCAAAACCGCACATGGTTTTATGTTCGAAAAGGACGGCCAACGCGATGTTAATTTTGATTGGACAGAGTGGGGTGATACTGGCGTGCATTGGATGCGTCTTGCAATTCCCTATCCCAAGACAGGCGGCCCTGGTGGCAGCTTCACAATCATTGGTAGTTACACACCAGTTAGCCCCAAGCTGTCTATCGTGTTTTTTTGGCGATGCCGCAAAGTGTCAGGATGGCAGCGCGATGTGTGGCGTTTTTTGTACCGCAATCGGCTAGAGGCGCGCCATTGGGTGGTCTTAGAACAAGACCGCGTGATGCTTGAAACGATGGAATTTGAAGCGAACCAGAGAGAGCATTTGTACGAGCATGATGTCGGGCTTTCGCGACTTCGTAAAATAATGCAAACACTAGCGCAGAAACAATTGTCTGCTATCTGACTAGATCACACACGTCTGGGGTAGGCTTTAAGGGGATTGCTTGACTTCTAAGCTGATAGGAGCGCCAACACGGCGTGCGCCATTGAAGCGTGAATTCCAATACGAGATGTTCATATCCTCTACCCGAATGACCGCTCCGCTTCGGGGGGAGTGAATAAACTTGCTGTCGCCTACATAAATACCAACGTGGCTAAAAGAAGCTTTCAAAGTGTTGAAGAAAACCAAATCACCAGGTTGCAAATCTGATTTTTCTATGGGCTGTGTGGCGGCTGCTTGCTCTACTGAGCGTCTTGGCAAGACCAAGCCAGCAGTCTGTTGGAAGATTGCTTTCACAAAGCCACTACAGTCAAAGCCTTGGTCGAAATTATTGCCCCCTCGCTGGTATGGAACACCAAGATAGCCCATTGCAGTTACTACCAACTCGGAAGCTTTGCTGGCTACGTTGTCCCGTACCTGACCAATTTGCTGGCCAAACTGGTTGCTAAATTTCTCGATAAGGCCTTTTTCTTGCAAAAATTGGTCTAAGTCATCTACCGCAGGGGCGGCAAATAAACTACTAGAACATAGTGCAAACAAGGCGCAGGCTGTGAAGACCCGTGTCTCGGTCGCATTTTTAACGAAAAATATAAAATTTAGCATTTCAATCAGCTTAGCACAGTGCTCATGAGAAGTCAAATGAAGTAGTTTTTCTAAGTCGTTGATTTTTATAAACTTAGCACAAATAATCTCTAATTTTAGTAAAAATATTTAAAATCTCGAAATGCGATTGATTGAGAATATCGAAGGGTATTTTTATATGAATAAATTTGCAATTGTCACCGTCATATGGTCATATATTGCTATATTAATAATAGCAAATTGGAGCGATTGGGGAACATACCGATACGCATTTAATTTAACTTAGGTAAGCTCTTTCGCATGTTGGCCAAAGTTCGATACTGAGCCGGTATAAGTTCAACCATGCTACATTTTCTGGAGATCCTATGAAGTACCCTTTTCAACTGTGTCGAAATGCATTTTTAGCAGGGACAGGTTTTGCTTTAACTTTTGGCGTTGCCTTTGCGCAAACATGGCCATCAAAACCGATTTCGCTGGTAGTGCCTTTTGCCGCTGGCGGCCCTACAGATGTGGTGGCACGAAGCCTTGCCGCCTCAATGACCAAAGCGATGGGGGTTTCTGTTGTTGTTGAAAACAAAGTGGGGGCAGGTGGAACGGTAGCCGCAGGCTATGTGGTTAAGGCTGTACCAGATGGCTATACATTTTTTATTCACCACAACGGGATGGCCACTTCGCCTGCGCTTTACCGTAAGCTCGCATTCAACCCTTTGACTGATTTTGAATATGTCAGCCAAGTAGCGGACGTACCGATGACTTTGATTGCACGCAAAGACTTGCCAGCCAATAACTTCGCTGAGTTGGTAGCTTATTTAAAAGCCAACAAAGACAAGATTAACATGGCCAATGCTGGGCTCGGGGCTGTATCGCATTTGTGTGGAATGATGATCCAACAAGCGATCGGGGTTGATTTAACGACGGTTCCATTTAGCGGCACAGCACCTGCTTTGAATGCGCTTTTAGGCGGACAAGTTGATATTATGTGCGACCAAACGACCCAAACTATTCCGCAAATTAACGCTGATAAAGTCAAGTTTTACGGGGTAACAACCAAAAATCGTATCAAGGCTCTGCCCAACGCGCCAACCTTGGCCGAGCAGGGGTTAGCCAACTTCGAGATGGTGGTCTGGCATGGTGTGTACGCCCCCAAGGGCACACCCAAGGACATCATCGCTAAATTCAATACAGCTTTACGCAACGCGCTCAAAGACCCTGACGTTTCCAAGCGTTTTGCCGACCTTGGCGTTGAGAACGTACCAGACTCTAAACTCACACCTGAGGGCTTGCAAACTTGGCTCAAAAGCGAGATTGAGCGTTATGGCCCCGCTATCAGGGCCGCTGGTAAATTTGCTGACTAATTGAACCGATGTATTTGACTCCACACGACGCTGAATATGCGGAAATCCGCGATGGCGTACGCAACGTTTGTAAGCCATTTGACAGCGCCTATTGGCAGAGCGTTGATGAAGCGCGTGCTTACCCTGAGGCCTTTGTTCAAGCGCTGACACAAGCGGGCTGGCTGGCCGCACTCATACCAGAAGAATTTGGAGGCTCTGGCTTAGGCTTAACAGAGGCCAGCGTCATCATGGAAGAGATCAACCGCAGCGGAGGCAATGCGGGCGCATGCCACGGCCAGATGTACAACATGGGAACCTTATTGCGCCATGGAAGCGCTGAACAAAAAGCAAAATGGTTACCTCCCATTGCGCAAGGTAAGTTGCGCTTGCAAAGCATGGGGGTTACCGAGCCCAGTACCGGCACAGACACTACACAGCTTAAAACAACGGCTGTACGCCGTGGTGACCGTTATGTCGTGAATGGTCAAAAAGTCTGGATATCCCGTGTGCAGCATTCAGATTTAATGGTGCTTTTAGTGCGTACTACCCCACTCAATCAAGTAGTAAAAAAATCCGATGGGTTGTCAATTTTCATGGTCGATATAAAAGAATCGATTGGAAGGGGCATGACAGTTAAGCCCATTCGCAACATGGTCAACCACGAAACCAATGAACTTTTTTTTGACAACCTAGAAATTCCATCAGAAAATTTGATAGGGCAGGAAGGCCATGGTTTCAAATATATCTTAGATGGTCTCAATGCTGAACGCACCTTAATTGCGGCGGAATGCGTCGGCGATGCGTATTGGTTTCTTGAAACATCGCGGCGGTATGCAAGTGAGCGCATCGTTTTCAATCGACCGATTGGACAAAACCAAGGTGTGCAATTTCCTTTGGCGCAAGCATACATAGAAACAGAGGCTGCAAATCTGATGCGTTTTAGCGCGTGCGCTCTATTTGATGCCGGATTGCCATGTGGCGCTCAAGCCAACATGGCGAAGTATCTGTGTGCCAAAGCCTCTTGGGAAGCGGCAGAGGCTGCTTTGCAGACGCATGGCGGCTATGGGTTTGCAGCACAATACGATGTAGAGCGCAAGTTTCGTGAGACGCGACTCTACCAAGTCGCGCCAATCTCTACAAATTTGATCTTAAGCTATGTCGCTGAACACATTTTGGGACTACCACGCTCTTTTTAAGCTGGCGTTGATAGCGCCCATACTGTTATCCGCTTAGGCCGACATAGTTTTCTGCAAGCATTGTCTGAGCCGCTTCGGAACCCATCAAATAGTCTAATTCAGCTTCTTGCAAGCGTTGGCCAAAACCTGCCGAGTCTGGGAAGCTGTGCATCAGCGAAGTCAACCACCAGCTAAAACGCTCAACACGCCAGACTTTTCGCAAAGCTCTTGCGGAGTAGCCGTCTATGCCTGCGCGTGACTTTTCGCTGTAGAAATCAACCATAGCCTCTGAGAGCATGCCCACATCACTTGCCGCCAAATTTAGTCCTTTTGCGCCAGTTGGTGGCACGATATGCGCCGCATCTCCCGCAAGAAAAAGTGTACCGAAGCGCATCGGCTCGGCAACATAACTGCGCAGTGGCGCAATACTCTTTTCAATAGATGGCCCGGTGATGATACGGCTCGCAGTGTCCTCATCTAAGCGCAGTTTGAGCTCGCTCCAAAAGCGTTCGTCGCTCCAGTCATCTACCTTGTCCGTCATGGGACATTGCACATAATAGCGGCTGCGGGTCAAGCTGCGCATCGAGCACAAAGAAAATCCACGCGTACTGTTGCCATAGATGATTGCATGTGGCGACACTGGCGGTACATCGGCCAGTACGCCAAGCCATCCAAAAGGGTATTCTTTGCTAAATTCACGCAAACTACCCTGTGGGACACTGGCGCGGCTTACACCATGAAAGCCATCACATCCTGCGATAAAGTCACAAAAAATCTCTTGTGGTAAGCCATCTTTTACAAAGCGTACACTCGGCTTGGCACTGTCAAAGTCGTGCAAACTCACGTCCTTGGCTTCGTAGATTGTTGGTCGACCGATCTGAGCGCGGTGCTCCATCAAGTCCTGAGTCACTTCCGTTTGGCCGTAAGCTGTTACCTTTTTGCCTTTTGTTCGACTGGCCAATTCAATATTGTGCCTTTGGCCGTTAAATACCAATTCAATGTGGTTATGGGACAGACCGTTGGCTAATACGCCAGCGCCCACACCTGCGGAGACCAGTGCATCCACGGTAGTTTGCTCTAAGATGCCCGCGCGAATGCGTGACAGCACATATTCGCCGCTTTGTCGTTCCACGATAGTGTTGTCAATGCCTGCTTTGTGCAGCATGGCACCAAGCAATAAGCCCGCAGGGCCAGCGCCAATAATACAAACCTGTGTACGCATTTTGTTGAAGTAGTTTGAAAATATTATCGTAATCAATATAAAGCCTTAAACAAAGCGTTGTATTGAAAACTGAACGGACACTACATTGTTTGCGCGATAATCGCGCAATGCCTTTTGTTGATACACATCTTGATTTTGCATCCGTTGATGGTCATCGTGACCGAATCGATGGTGCTGTTAAGGCGTTTGCAGTGTTAGAAAGTTTTGACTTTGAGCGCCAACGCCTCAACGCAACACTCACCTCGGAGCGCACCGGTTTGACGCGTGCAGCCGCAAGGCGATATCTGCTCACCTTGGCGCATCTGGGTTATTTGGAGTCTGACGGTACATACTATTGGTTGGCGCCTAAGGTGCTCAAAATTGCAGGCAGCTATTTATCTTCAGCCCGTTTACCGCGTGCGGCGCAACCCACCCTGAACCATTTAGCCCAAAATAATGCTGAGTCTTTTTCGGTTGCCGTGTTGGATCATTTGGAGGCAGTGATAGTGGCGCGCAGTGGAGAACACCGCAGCGCTAGCCGTATCATGCCCATGGGAATACAGCTAGGCGCGCGTTTGCCGGCGTTTGCAACATCTACAGGACGAATGTTGCTTGCCGGTCTTCAAAGTGCTCAATTGTCTAGTCGCATGCAAGACTTAGAACCATACACCCTGACTCCTCGCACTTGCATACAACTGGATGCAATAGAGCAAAGTATTCACCAAGCCGCGCAGCAAGGATATTGCTTGGTTCACCAAGAGCATGAACTTAATCTGCAAGCGTTGGCAGTGCCGATACGTGGGGCACAAGGCAAAACTGTGGCCGCCCTAAATGTGGTTCAAACGCCTCTTAGACAAAGTGTGAAGTCATTTGAGGATATGTACCTTCCTATCCTGTTAGACGCGAGCAATGCTATACGCAGCTTGCTTTGAATACTCACACACCCAAGTGTTGCGCTAAAAGTTGCGGTTGCGCCACAAGCGTGGCGCTACTGCCCGAGAAAACTATTTCTCCCTTGACCAAAATAACGTTGTGGTCGGTGATTTGCGTGACATGCTGGTAGTTTTTGTCTACGATGATGCTGCTAATTCCAGTGCTACGAACGAGAGAGCAGATACGCCAAATATCTTTCGCAATGAGTGGCGCAAGGCCTTCGGTGGCTTCGTCCAAAATAAGCAATTCTGGATTGGTCATCAAAGCGCGGCCTATAGTTAGCATCTGCTGCTCACCCCCACTAAGTTGCTGGCCGCCATGGTTTAAACGTTCTGCGAGTCTGGGAAAGGTTTCTAAAATGCGTTCGTAAGTCCAGTCTCGCTGGCCTCGCACGCCGGCGCGTGCTGCCATGGTTAAATTTTCTTTGACATTCAAATTGCCAAATATGCCGCGTCCTTCGGGAACGTAGGCGATGCCTTTTTGCGACACTTCATAAGGGCTTGCGCCGCGCATTTCTACCCCCATGATTTCAAGGCTGCCACTCGTTGGCTTGACCAAACCCATCATTGATTTGAGCAGTGTGGATTTGCCCATGCCGTTACGCCCCATCAGTCCAATAGTTTGACCCCTTCGGACTTGAAAGTTGATTCCGCGCAGGATATGGCTTGCACCATAGTGAGTGTGGAGTCCTTGTATGTTGACCAGAGTATCGTCCATCAAAGCGTCCCATCCAAATGCTCTTCGCCTAAATATGCGGCTTGCACCCTTGCGTCTGCACGAATCGCCGCAGGTGAGCCACTGGCAATTGCCTGGCCATTCACCATCACGGTGAGTTGGTCGGCTAATGCGAAGACGGCATCCATATCGTGCTCGATGAGCAAGATGGCTAATTTTGACTTGAGCGATTGCAGCAGCAGAACCATTCGCTCTGCTTCCGCTGTACCCATTCCAGCAAGCGGCTCATCGAGTAGCAGCACTTTGGGGCTTGTAGCCAAAGCCATCGCAATTTCAATTTGTCGTTGTTCACCATGCGAAACAGCACCAGCGATAGCCTCTTTTTTATCCACTAAACCAGATAACTCTATGGCTATAGCAGCTCGTTGGTTGATGTCGCTGAATTTGGAGGCATCCGACATCCAACGGGTGGCATGCTGTGCACGAGATTGCGCAGCAAGGCGAACGTTTTCCCAAATACTGTAAGGTAAAAAAATATTCGTTTTCTGAAAACTACGACCAAGCCCAGCGCGTGAAATTGCTTCTGGGCTGGTTCCTGTGATCTCTAAGCCATCTAAAACAACACTTCCTTTGGTTGGCAATAAATCACCCGACAGCAAATGGGTGAGTGTTGATTTACCCGCACCATTTGGCCCAATGATTGCGTGTATTTGGTTACGGTGGAGCGTTAGAGAAACATCGTTGACAGCGGTAAGTCCACCAAATTTCTTGGTTAAATTTTTAGCTTGCAGCACCAATTTATGCATCACGAATCCTTTTTGGGCGAGTGTGTAGCAAACCATCCAAGCAGACCTCGCGGTGCAAACACCACCACGGCGACGATGAAAAATCCCATCAATAGTTGCCAGTGTTTACTCATGTCTTTGAAGACATGCAGCAAAATTTCAAAAGTAAATGCCCCCACCATGGCGCCTGCAAAATTGCCCATACCGCCCAAAATCACCATCATGATGGCATGTGCACTGTGATGAAATCCCATGAGCTCGGGATTGATATACCCCGTTTGTATGCCCCACAGGTAACCGGCTAATCCCGCTAAACCACCAGACAGCGTGAAAGCTGCTAACTTGTAGCGGAAACTAGAAAACCCCATGGCCCGCATGCGGTGTTCATTGATACGCATACCACCCAGCGCCCTACCAAAGGGGCTGAACAATAACCGACGCAAAAATGCATACACACACAGCACGCATGTGAAAACCAGCAAATATAGATGGGTTTTATTGTCTAAGCTGAGCAACTCAACACTACCGATGGTGATGCTAGGTTTTACATTCACATACAAGCCGTCTGAGCCGCCTAAAATTTTGTTGTCAAAAAAAATAAAATACACCATTTGCGCGAAAGCCATGGTGACCATGATGAAGTAAATGCCATGTGTGCGAACCACAAAAAAACCAATTAACAGTGCTGCTGCAGCCGAAGCCAAAACGGCCAACGGCAAGCTCCACCAGATGCTTACACCTGCGCTTTCTGGCGAGACAAAAGCTAACACATAACCCGCCAAACCAAAATAAGCGGCATGGCCCAGTGAAACCAAGCCAGTCAGACCTAACAAGACATCTAAACTCATGGCAAAAATAGCCAAAATCATCATGCGCGTGACCATGCCCACATAAAAATCAGCGCCTACAAAGGGGAATATAAGTAACGCTAATGCGGCCACCACAAGCGTGATTTGTAAGCTACGAGGCAGGATTTCTAAGTTGCTGTGCGCGGTGCTCATTGCTTAAACAAACCTTCTGGTTTCCATAGGAGCACGCCAGCCATCAGCACATAGACCAACATGCTTGCAACAGTAGGGAAAAGCACTTTCCCAAAGGTGTCGACTAAGCCAACCAAGAGTGCTGCAATTAAAGCGCCTCGAACTGACCCTATACCGCCGATCACGACGACTACAAAACACATAATCAAAACCGATGAACCCATATTGGGGTACACACTAGAAATTGGTGAAGAAACCATACCAGCAATACTGGCCAAGCCGACACCTAAGGCAAACACAATACGCTGAATCAATTTCACATTGACCCCAAGTGCTTGCACCATGTCGCTGTTGAAAGCACCCGCACGAATCTTCATGCCAAGCTTTGTCTTGGAGATGAGTAAATACAGGCCAAGAGCGATCGCAAGACAAGCCACGCTCATGGCCAGTCTGTACACAGGATAAGAAAGGGTTTCGTTAAGTGCAATAGATGCAGACAAAATGTCTGGAATAGGCACACTGTGGACATCGTCGCCCCAAACGATTGAACGCAACTCTTCGAATATGTAAATAAGCCCAAAGGTCAGTAACACTTGGTCAAGGTGGCTGCGTTGGTAAAAATGACGAAAAAGTAACCATTCCAGCGCGAGTCCAAATAGCACAGACAATGCCACACCGCACAGTAATGCCCAAGCAAAATTACCTAGAAAAGCAGACAGCGACCACGCCAGATAAGCGCCCAGCATGTAAAAACTACCATGCGCTAAGTTCACAACCCCCATGATTCCAAAAATCAATGTCAGGCCAGCGGCCAACATGAAAAGAACTAAACCATACTGCACACTGTTGAGCAGTTGGATTAAAAATATGCCGAAATCCATAGGAGCGCAGGTTGTGCAGTATCAGGCTTGGCGACGCACCAAAAGCAATGCCGCCCCCATACCTGCGAATATACCGCCACACACCCGGTTTATCCAAACCATGCGGCTTTTGACTGCGAGCCAAGGTTTCGCCCGCGAAGCACCGAGTGATATAGCAAATAGCAGGCTTAACTCAAACGCTACAAACGTTGTAGCAAGAATTGTAAACTGAGGAATCCAGGCTGCGTTGGGGTTGATAAATTGAGGGAAAAAGGCTGTAAAAAAAAGCAATGCCTTGGGATTGCTTGCGCCCACCATCACGCCTTGCAAATAACTGCTATTCAAGCTTGGTCGCATTTCATTCGCTCTACCTGCTGAAACATTCCAATCCATCACAGGACTGCGCCAAGTTTTGATGCCTAAATAGACCAAGTACGCAGCGCCAATCAGCTTGATGGCTGTAAATGCCAGTTCAGATGCCGCAAGTACTGCGCCAAGCCCCAGAGCAGACAGCAACATAATAACCAGTACTGCGCTCACACTGCCAGCAGCCGAGGCAATGCCTCGGCTTGCACCATGCGAGAGTGCATTGCTAAGCGCCATGAGCATGGTCGGTCCCGGGGATGCAACAAGGACAGCTACAGCAGCTAAATATAGGAGGTAGGTGGTAATGGTCATGCCACTAGTGTAGAGACAAATAAGCCCCGCGCAGCGAGGCGGTTAGCTAAACCAGAGAACTGGTTTCAAGCCATTTTGCAGCCGACACCTGAGTCGGACAGTGCTTTAGCTGCAACGCCAATCACTTTGTTTTCTTTGTTTTCCACGCGCCGCAAGTAAATGTCTTGCACAGGATTGTTCGACTTGCTCATGGTCCATTTGCCCCGCGGGCTGTCTATGGTGGCGGCGCCCAGCGCTTTGTAAAGTGCTGCTTTGTCGCTCATATTGCCTTTAGTCGCAGTAAGGCCTTGGGCGAGCAATAGGCCTGTGTCATAGCCTTGCACCGCATACACATCAGGCTGTAGACGGAAGGTTTTGGCATAGGCCAAACGGAACGCTTTATTACGTGGCGTATCCAGTGAATCGCTGTAGTGCAGGGTGGTCAAAATACCATCTGCTGCAGGGCCTGCGGCATCCAATACGCCTTCCGTGAGAAATCCAGAGCCGTAGAGTGGGATCTTGTCTTTCAGGCCTGCTGCGGCATAGTCGCGGATGAATTTAGCCGCACCGCCACCGGCAAAGAAGCAAGCCACCGCATCTGGTTTGATGGCTGCAATTTCGGTCAGCAGCGCCTGAAACTCGACGTTGGGGAATGGCAATCCGAGTTCCTTGACAATGGTACCGCCCGCTGCGGTGTAGCTTTCTTTGAAGCCTTCAAAGGCCTCGTCACCTGCGGCGTATTTCCAAGTGATCCAAACGGCCTTTTTATGGCCTTTGTCCACCATGACTTTGCCTAAAGCACGGGTAGGTTGGCTGTTGGAGAAGCTGGTACGAAACACATTGGGGGCGCATTGCGCACGTGTGGCCGCATGAACGCCTGCATTGGGAATCAGGCTTAAAACACCACTCTCGCGTGCAACGCGGTGGATACCCATTTGCACACCAGAGTGTACCGTGCCTACGATGACATCTACTTTGTCTCGTTGCACGAGTTTATTGGCATTTTCTACTCCTTTTGGAGGATCGGATTCGTCATCAACCTTGAAAAACTCAATGTCGCGTCCCCCCAATTTTCCGCCTTGTTCATTGATTGCCATGCGAAATCCATTCTCGATGGCCACTCCGAGTTGCGCAAATGTGCCGGTGTAGGGCAACATGAGACCCACACGAATTTTGCTGCTTTGCGCGCGCGCTATTTCAGGCAATAAAAGACCAGTGGAGGCGGCACCAACAATAGCAGCGCTTCGGGTTAGTACAAGACGGCGGGTATACATGCTGGGCTCCTCGGTGGATCAAAAAATTAACTATGTGCAGTATATTGCACATAGTTGAAATTTGGCCTATGAGAAACCCCTACACAAGGCGAAATTAACCGCCTCTTCGCATCATGTCGAAGAACTCTGAATTGTTTTTTGTGGCCTTCATGTTTTTGAGCATGAGTTCCATGGATTCGATTTCGTCCATATTGAACATGAATTGGCGCAAAATGCGGGTTTTTTGCAGAACTTCAGGCGCGAGCAACAGCTCTTCACGGCGGGTGCCTGATTTGTTCAGTTCGATCGCTGGAAAAACACGCTTTTCATACAAGCGGCGGCTCAGATGCACTTCACAATTGCCTGTGCCTTTGAATTCTTCAAAAATCACCTCGTCCATGCGGCTGCCAGTGTCTACCAACGCGGTGGCAATGATGGTGAGCGAGCCGCCTTCTTCTACCTTGCGTGCTGCGCCAAAAAAGCGCTTGGGTCGCTGCATGGCATTGGTGTCGATACCGCCTGAGCCAATTTTGCCGCTGCTAGGCATTACGGCATTGTAGGCGCGGGCTAAGCGGGTGATAGAGTCCAGCAAAATCACCACGTCTTTTTTGAGCTCGACCAAGCGCTTGGCGCGCTCGATCACCATTTCGGCCACGTGCACATGGCGTGCTGCTGGCTCGTCAAAGGTGGAGCTGATGACTTCGGCGCGCACACTGCGTTGCATTTCGGTCACTTCTTCTGGGCGCTCGTCTACTAGCAGCACCATCATGTGCACGTCGGGGTGGTTCGCGGTAATCGCATGCGCAATGTGCTGCATCATCACTGTTTTGCCGCTTTTTGGCGGCGCTACCAGCAAAGCCCTTTGGCCGCGGCCAATCGGCGCTATCAAATCTATGACGCGGCCAGTGATATTTTCTTCACTTTTGATATCGCGCTCAAGCTTCATTTGCTCTTTGGGGAACAGCGGGGTCAAGTTCTCAAACATGACCTTGTGTTTGTTGCTCTCGGGAGAGTCGCCATTGACTTTGTCCAGCTTGTTCAAGGCAAAGTAGCGCTCGCCGTCTTTTGGGGTACGCACTTCGCCTTCAATCATGTCGCCAGTGTGCAGGTTAAAGCGGCGCACTTGGCTGGGGCTGATGTAGATGTCGTCGGTGCTGGCGGTAAAGCTGGTGTCTAGGCTGCGCAAAAAACCAAAACCGTCGGGCAAAATTTCTAGCACGCCGTCGGCAAAAATTTGTTCGCCAGCGCGGGCACGCTTTTTGATGATGGCAAACATCAGTTCCTGCTTGCGCATGCGGCCTGTGTTCTCGATTTCGAGTTCTTCGGCTTGTTTGAGCACTTCAGATACGTGAAGGGCTTTAAGTTCGTTTAAATGCATTTTGACTCCGAGCAAACTCCAAATGGTGGAGCAGCAACAAAAAATAACGGGGAGGGGGAGGTGTACGGTAGGCGGGTGCGCCGTAATTGCAAAAAGGTCGGTGCAAATCGGCAGCGTGTCGCTGTGCAAATAGCTTTTAATTACGCAGTGCAATTATGGCACTAAAACGCAAGACTTTTCTAAATTGCTAGCATATTGACGCACTTGCGAGCTAAATGCAGCTGTTTGTGTAAGCCAAAAGAGCGCGCCAAGCTGGCTTGCTTTGGCGCTAGGGAGATTGGAAAAGAAGAAAATTTATACCAATTGCTGGTCAATAAACGCTGTTAACTGGGCTTTGCTCAGTGCGCCTACCTTAGTGGCGGCTAATTCGCCACCTTTAAAGAGCATGAGAGTAGGAATGCCGCGAATACCAAATTTAGCGGGCACGTCGCGGTTTTCGTCCACATTCATTTTGGCGATTTGCAATTTGCCGTTATATGTTGCTGCTACTTCGTCCAAAATCGGGGCGATCATTTTGCACGGACCGCACCACTCGGCCCAGTAGTCCACCAGCACGGGGGTGGTGGACAGGAGCACGTCTGCTTCAAAGCTGGCGTCGGTGGTGTGTTTGATCAGGTCGCTTGCCATAACAAAATTCCTTGTATTGTGGGATGTGTGGAGGAGATATACAGCTAAAGTGTGGGCATTGTGACAGAAAGCAAGTGCCTACCCACTTGGGGGCTTCCCTATGAATACCTAT
>JANOYR010000004.1:0-2615 GCA_031428975.1 Polaromonas sp.
CGCGGCCCTAGCGGCCTGCTACATGGGGCGTTGCCCCATGCCCCAATAGCCGATCTTTGCCAGTCTGATGCGCTGTACACTCTCACAGCTATGACATTTCTACTTTGGGCTGAGGTGTGACATTTCTACTTTGCACTGACAGAAATTCCCCTCGTTTTAATTGTAACGGTGCTGTTTTTCGGGCTTGCGCAACACGCTGTTTGATTGCGGGTCGTAGCCTGTAGACGCTGGTTTGACCTTAGCTGGACAGGGCTTTGAGCTCGGCAGCCAAGGCTTTGTAGCGCTCAAATTCGGCAGGGTCGCCCGTGGCGGCTTTGGCGGCGGCCTGCATCTGGGCGCTGATGGCTTTGCGTTGTACCTCGCGCAATATGCTGCCCAGCTCGGCAGGGTCGGCCACAATATCGTCTGGCATCAGGTTAACTAATTTACTGGCTGTGCCTTCAAAGCTTTTGCCCATGAGCGCTTGCGACAGCGCCCCCCAGCTTTGCGCACCATGTTCGTGCATTTGCATGTCCAGCCAGCTAAACACCGCGCCGTGCGGAGCGGGCAGGGCGCAGAGCAGCTCGTGCTGGCGCTGGCTCAATTGCTCCCACGCGGCGTTGTCGGTGAGCAGTATTTGCAGGGCACGGTCTTCGCGGCTAGCCGGTGCACTGCGCGCGCGCAGGCCGGGCGCAGCGCCTGCTGACGAGTTCCACGCGTCTTTGGCTTTGTTGAAGCGCCCAGCGCCATCAAACTTCTTGCTTTTATAAGAATTTTGACCATTGTCACCGTCATATGGTCGTTTGTCGCTATTGTTATTGTAGTTATTGCTGTCAGGCCGCGCGTTGTAAGTGGGGGGTGTTTGTGCTTTCCACAGCCCCTCTAGCTCAAATTCAGCAATGTCCATCAGGCTGGCTATTTCGCGGCGCAGCTGGATTTTGAGCGCGCCTTGGGGCAGGGCGCTCCACAGCGGGCGGGCGTTGCTGGCAAACTTGGATTTACCCTCCATGGTGGCCAAATCTTGCCCATCGCGCGCAGCTTCTATCAAAAAGCGCGACAGCGGCGTGGCATCGCTCACAAAGCGGCGAAAAGCGTCTGCGCCGTGCTCGCGAATGTAGCTGTCGGGGTCGTGCTCGGGCGGCAGGGTGAGGAATTTGGCGGTGCGGGTGTCGGTGGCAAAGGGTATGGCCACCGCCAGCGCCTTAATGGCCGCACGCCTGCCCGCGCCGTCGCCGTCAAAGCTGAACACCACATGGTCGGTGAAGCGAAACAGCTTTTGCACATGGTCGGGCGTGCAGGCCGTGCCCAGCGTGGCCACTGCGTTGGGAAAACCCATTTGCGCCAGCGCTACCACGTCCATATAGCCCTCGGTAACCAGTACATAACCCGCTTTTTGCAGGGTAGAGCGCGCTTCAAACAGGCCATAGAGCTCGCGGCCCTTGCTAAACACCGGTGTTTCGGGCGAATTGAGGTATTTGGGCTCGCCTTTGTCCAGCACACGGCCGCCAAAGCCAATGGTTTCGCCCTTGACATTGCGAATCGGGAACATGATGCGGTCACGGAAGCGGTCGTACTTTTTGGCTTCGGCCTCGGGGTGCTCGTCATCGGTTTTTTCAATCACCAACCCACTGGTGACCAGCTGTGCATCGTCGTAATCGGGGAACACACTGGCCAAGCTGCGCCAGCCTTCGGGCGAGTAGCCCATGCCGTACTGAAAGGCTATGTCACCGCTGAGGCCGCGGTTTTTCAGGTAGTCGATGGCGCGGGGGCTTAGCTTTAGCTGCTCTTTGTAGGCGTTGGCGGCCTTGGCCAAGAGCTCGGTCAGGCTGGCTTGCTGGGTTTTCACCTGCGCGTCGCGGGCACGTTCGGCAGGGCTGCGCTCGTCTTCGGGCACTTGCAGGCCAAATGTTTGCGCCAAGTCTTTGATCGCGTCAATAAAGCCCACGCCCGTGTGCTCCATCATAAAAGTCAGCACATTGCCGGTTTTGCCGCAGCCAAAGCAGTGGAAAAACTGCTTGGTGGGACTCACGCTAAAAGACGGTGTTTTTTCCCCATGAAAAGGGCAGAGCCCCGAGTAGTTAGCCCCTGCTTTTTTTAACTGCACATAGCGCCCCACCACCTCGACCACGTCGGCGCGGGCGATAAGCTCTTGAATGAAACTGGGTGGGATGGCCATGGGAGGGATGAGTGTATCAGCCCCCTGCCATTAGTCCCCCAGCACCACCCCCTCCCTGCGCGGGTCTGCGCCGCCAAAAAATCCAGCTGGAGTGCGCTGTATGGCTTGCAGGCCGCTCGTAAGCGCCTGTTCGCGCACTTCGTGGCCGCGGGCTTTGAGCGCGTCTAGGGTGGCGAGGGGAAAGCGCTTTTCTTCTAGCAGGCTGTGCGCGTCTGTGGCGGCAAAGTTGGGCAGGTTGATGGCTTGCTGGGTGTTCAGACCCCAGTTGAGCACGCCGTACAGGGTTTTGGCGGTGTAGTGGATGATGAGTGCGCCGCCAGGGCTGCCTGCGCTCATAAGCACTTGGCCTGTGGCTTTGTCAAACACGAGGGTGGGGCTCATGGAGCTGCGCGGGCGCTTGCCCGGCTGCACGCGGTTGGCTATGGGGCGGCCTGCTGCGTCGGTGGGGGCAAAGCTGAAG
>JANOYR010000005.1:0-18652 GCA_031428975.1 Polaromonas sp.
GTGGTGTAGCGCTTGTGGAAATCGTCGCGCTCCATCATGCGTGCCACGTTGTATTTAGCCGCCAGTTGGATCATGCCGCGCGATCCCAGTGCGTCGCCCCATTCGCTGTTGTAGCGAATTTCGGTTTTGCTGTCGTCCAAAACCAGCGAGGCTTGTTTGTAATAAGTTTGCGCGTTGGCCTCAATTTGCTCCTTGGTGAGCGGTGGGCGCGTGGTGTTGCGGCCCGATGGGTCGCCAATCAGGGTGGTGAAATCGCCAATCAAAAAAATCACCGTGTGGCCCAAGTCTTGAAGCTGGCGCATTTTGTTGAGCACCACCGTGTGGCCAATGTGGATATCGGGCGCGGTGGGGTCTAGGCCGAGTTTGATGCGCAGAGGCTGGCCCGTGCGCTCTGATTTTTGCAGCTTTTTGACCCAATCGGCCTGCGGAATCAGCTCTTCCACACCCCGCAGTGTGACAGCCAGCGCTTCGCGGACACCGTCGGAAAGTGCGGCATTTGGTTCGGTTTGGGGTGTAACGGTTTGATTCATAAGGGTTTTTTAGAATTTTTCAGCTGCAAATGGCACGCTATACTATCTGGCCTAGGTAGAATTTTATGGCAGCGCTGCGGGTACACGTGGCCAGCCCTTGCATCGTTGGAAAAATCTTTTGTGTTAGCTCCCCTATTTTTTGAACTCAAATACACCTGCGCACAGCTGACTGGCCGCCTTGTGCGTATCACGTCCGGCAAGGCCACAGGGGTGATTGCCGGCCTGCTTTTGGGCACTGGGGTTACCGCTTTTGCAGTGTCCAGCCTCGTGCCCGATGCTTCTGATGCGCCAGTCTTCCAGGTGTCGGAGCAGGTGTTGCCCCTTGCATTTGCCGCTACAGCACAGCCTTTGTTTTCTGCGGACGCTTTAGCTGCGCTGCGCCTGTACCGCACCGACATCACCCGTTCCACGGACAGTGCAGATACCGTTTTGCGCCGCTTGGGAGTCAATGATCCGCAGGCCGCCAACTATTTGCGTGCCGATACCGCTGCGCGTGCGGGTGTTTGGGGCAGACCCGGGCGCATGGTGGCCGCCCAAGTGGATGCTAACCAGCACCTAGAGCAACTCACGGTGCGCTGGGCTCCACTCGACGACGGTACTTTTAACCGCCTCACCGTCGAGCGCACCGCCAATGGCTACGTGACCAAGCTGGAAAATGCGCCCCTAGTTGCCAACACACGCTTGTCGGGCGGTGTTATCCGTTCGTCGCTCTTTGCTGCGACTGACGATGCCAGCATTCCTGATGCCGTGGCTTTGCAAATTGCTGGAATTTTCGAGTCTGAAATCAATTTTCACAGCGACTTGCGCCGTGGAGACCGCTTCAGTGTGGTTTATGAAACGCTAGAAGCCGATGGCGAACCGATTCGTGCAGGCAAAGTGCTGAGTGCCGAGTTTGTCAACGGCGGCAAAACGCGCCAAGCCCTGTGGTTTCAAGAAAATGGTGCGGCCAAAGGCGGTTATTATGGCTTTGACGGCAAAAGCACACGCCACGCGTATTTGGCTTCGCCGCTAGAGTTTTCGCGCGTTAGCAGCGGGTTTAAGATGCGTTTTCACCCGATACTGCAAAAATGGCGGGCCCACCTAGGGGTGGATTTTGCAGCACCTACTGGCACGGCGGTGCGTGCGGTGGGGGATGGTGAAGTAAGCTTTGCGGGCTGGCAAAATGGTTTCGGCAACGTCGTTTTTGTACGCCACCGCAACGACCATGAAACCGTGTATGCGCACCTGAGCAAAATCATGGTCAGCAAAGGGCAAAAAATTAGCCAAAGTCACTATGTGGGCCTTGTGGGAGCCACTGGCTGGGCGACCGGCCCGCACTTGCATTTTGAGTTCCGTATTGCTGGCCAGCACCGCGACCCGATGACCATAGCGCAGCAAAGCGAGTCGGTGCCGATCAACGCAGTCTCACGCCCCGCCTTTGAACGACTGGCTCAAACGATGCTCCCGCAACTTCAAGCTGCTTCTGGCCTACGCCTAGCAAGCGCCCAGTAAAGCCCCTTGCTTGGTGAACATGGCCGACCAAGCCCAGTACACCATTGGCCTAATGTCCGGCACCTCGCTGGATGGGGTTGACGGAGTATTGGTTCGTTTTTCAGAAGGAAAAACAAGCAATGTCGCCGTCAAATCGTCACCTTTTGCTCCACAATTAATAGCTGAACTGCTGGCGCTCAACACCTCGGGCGCGGATGAATTGCAGCGCGCCGCACGCGCTGCCAATGCTTTGGTGCAGGTGTATGCACACGTGGTGCAGGCTTTGTGCATGGATGCTGGTTTGAGCGCTGGCCAAATTAGCGCCATCGGCGTGCATGGCCAAACCGTGCGACACCAACCGCAATGGCTGGCCTCAGAGCAGGCAAACCAAGCCGATTTACCCGGCTACACCATCCAACTGAACAACCCCGCCTTGCTCGCCGAATTAACGGGAATTGATGTAGTGGCCGACTTTCGCAGCCGCGACGTGGCGGCGCGAGGGCAGGGCGCTCCACTCGCACCGTTTTTTCACCAAGCGTGGTTTGCCCAAGCCCAGCGCACCGTGGGCGTGCTCAATATTGGCGGCATCAGCAACCTGACCGTACTTGACGGTGCCCATATCACTGCTGGCTTTGACTGCGGGCCGGGCAATGCCCTGATGGACGGTTGGTGCAAGCTGCACACGGGCGCAGCCTATGACGACAATGGCGCATGGGCGGCCAGTGGTGTGGTGCTGACGGAGTTGTTACTTGCGCTTCAAAACGAAGCCTACTTTGCATTACCAGCACCCAAGAGCACGGGGCGTGATCTTTTTAATGCCGCTTGGCTTTCGGGCAAACTGGTAGCTTTTTCCCATGCCCAAGCGGCTGATGTGCAGGCCACGCTTACCGAACTGACCGCATGGGCATGTGCGCAAAGCCTGTTGGCGTATCCAGCGGCCAGCGAGCTCGTGGTCTGCGGTGGCGGCGCTTTAAACGGGTATTTGATGCGGCGCATTGCTGCATTGCTGCAAGCGCAGCGGCCTTGGGTGCAGGTTATTTCCAGTGCCGAACGCGGTTTGCCACCTTTGCAAGTAGAGGCGACCGCCTTTGCTTGGTTGGCGCGCAAAATGCTGCGGCGTGAAGCCTTGCCTTTGACTGCTGTGACGGGAGCGCGTGGCGCTCGGGTGCTGGGGGCTTTGTATCCGGCTTAAAGCGCTAAACGCGGCCAAAGTCGTCTTGCAGCCGCACGATGTCGTCCTCGTCCAAATAATCGCCAAACTGCACTTCTACAATTTCTAAGGGCTCAGACGTTAAATTGGCCAGACGGTGGACTTGGCCTATGGCGATATCGCAGTGTTCGCCCACCCGCAGGTCAAATTCTTGGGTGTCAACCGTCACCCGACCCGCGCCACGCACCACGGTCCAGTGTTCTGCCCGCTGCGCATGCTTTTGCAGGCTCAGGCGTGCGCCGGGGTGCACGCCAATGCGTTTGACCTTGTAGCCGGGGTGCTCGGTGATGGATTCGTACCAGCCCCAAGGGCGTTCGGTGCGTTCGATGGTGGTTTGGGTATAGGTGCTGTGCATGGCGCAATCATAAAGTATGGCTGCGGTCGCCCTGTGCAAAACCGAGTGGCTCAAAATCCACCCCTTTGCCCAGAGCAATCACTTTAAACAGCTCACCCATTTCGTGTTCTTGCAACAATTTTGCCGATTGTCGCCGTGACAGCGTCGTTTCTTGCTCTAAAAAAGCGAGCGCATGGCAGTTCATTAAAAACCGGCCTTGGGTGGTGTAGCCCAGCACGTCCATCCCCGCGTCTTGCGCGGCCAGTGCAACGCCAGTGAAGTTGACATGGGCGGTGATGTCTTTGAGCCCTACCGCTTCCAGAGGATCAGGGTCGCTGTGGTGGTTGCGGTGGCACATGAGGGTGCCCATATGGCGCTGCGGATGGTAGTACTCACTCTCAGGAAACCCATAGTCAATCAATAAGACCACGCCTTTGTCCATGTGGCTGGCAAGTGTGCGCACAAAGGCCTCCGCCTGTGGGTGAATTTCGGTTAAATAGTCGTGGTTGCCCCCAATGTCTAGCGGGGGGCGCAGGGTGCTGGGGCGGTCAACCCAAACAAAGTCTTCGTCGTTCACGGCATCCAGCCCCACACCGCGTTCGTGCCACAGGCCGTTTTTTTGCACCAAAAGCTTCACCGGCATGGCATCGAGCAGCTCGTTGCCCAGCACCACGCCACGCATACCAAGCGGCAAACTGCCAACCCAGTGCACCAAATCGCCAAATTGTGCCAAGCGCTCTTGCTGCACCGCGCGCAGGTGGCTAGAAATATCGACAATCGTATAACGCTTAAGCACTATACCTTTGGCTGCCAGAGCGGCGATGAGTTGCGCAGCCAGTGCCCCCGTGCCCGCACCAAACTCCCAGATTTCGTCAGCGCCTGTGGCGGTCAGTGCTTGGGCCACTTGTTCGGCCAAGCATTGCGCAAATACGGGGGAAATCTCGGGGGAGGTAATGAAATCGGTCTGCGTCACATCAGCGCCAATTTTGGGCAAGCCCCCTGCGTAGTAGCCTAAGTGGGGGGTGTAGAGCGCCATTTGCATGAATGCATCAAAAGGTATCCAGCCGCCCTGCATGCCTGTCGCAGGATCGGAAAATCGGCTGCCCGCAATAGCCCGCGCCAGCGTTACGGCCAGAACGGCTGATACATTAGGGTTTTCATCGGTAGGTGTAGATTCGGTCATACAGTGATTGTCCTGCATACTTTGCCAACATTCATTTTCATAGTTACCGCGTTGTAATTGCCCATGTCTATTCAAGCCGCGTCTATCGCCCCTGTAGTGTTGGTAACCGGCGCAGCCAAGCGCCTTGGCCGTGCCATTGCCTTGCATTTGGCTGCGGCGGGCTGGCGTGTGGCCGTGCATTATCGTGGTTCAGCAGAAGTCGCTATCAATACTGTAGCTGAATGTGACGATTTGACGGTGACATTGGGCAAAAACCATGCTTTTTATGCAGACTTGAGCATTGAAAGCGATTGCCAAGCGCTGATTCCCGCTGTGGTGGAAAAATTCGGCAGAATCGATGCTGTGGTAAACAGCGCAGCGCTGTTTGAGCATGACACTGCTGCCACTTTCAGCTATGCCAGCTTGCAACAACACATGCTTGCCAATACCGCCGCACCCGTGCTTTTGGCGCAAGCTTTGGCCGCACATTTAGCCTCAAATTTAGCCTCAAATTTAGCCCCAAATTTGGGCAATGAGCCCCGCCCGCTCCAAGAAAGTGCCGGGCGCAGCGCAGTTCGCCAAGGCGTGGTGGTCAATATGCTGGATCAAAAGCTATGGAACCAAAACCCCGATTTTCTCAGTTATACGCTGTCAAAGGCTGCGCTTGAGGCGGCCAATACCGTGTTGGCGCTTGCGCTGGCTCCGCATGTGCGCGTGGTGGGCATAGCGCCCGGGCTGACGCTGACCAGCCACATGCTCTCTGACGGCCAGTTTCAAGCCTTGCATGCCCTCAGCCCACTAGGGCGCAGCTCCACGCCGCAAGACGTGTGCGCCACCGTCTTGTTTGCCTTGACCAACCGCTCCATCACCGGCACCACGCTGCTGGTCGATGGTGGCCAGCATTTGATGAAATTTGAGCGTGATTTTTCGCTGATGCAAGCGCCTGCGGCCCACAAAGCAACTCTTTAAGGCAAACCATGACCCAACCGAGCCCCAAGGGCAACCAAACCCTGAGCCTAACTGGCCTGCGCTTTGCAGCCAGTCTAGGCATTTTGTCGCACGAAATCGGCAAACCCCAGCCGATTCAGGTAGATGCCGAGATCAATATGGGCAGCCAGCCCCTATTGCCCAGCGACGACGAGATTCACCATGTCTTGGATTACCGCAAAGTACGCCAAATCATCATCGACGAATGCACCGAGCGCCACATCAACCTGCTGGAATCCCTGATTGGCAAGCTGAGTAACCGCCTGATGCAACTGCCCGGCGTATTAGGCGTGCGGGTCAAAATCGCCAAATTGGAGATTTTTGAAGACTGCGAGGTGGCGATTCGGATGGAAGCGGGCCAGTGGTAAGGGCTTTTAGGGCTTGGCGGTTGACTTTGCCAGCGCATCGTCCCAAAGCACACTCAATTGATCCAAATCAAGGCTTGGTTTTCTGGCCCGCCACACCACATAGCGAATGGATCTTTTCTCCCAACCGTCAGCGCGCTTGAGTTTTTCAAGCAACAGGGAATGGAGTTCTTCGCTCGATTCAGAACTGGTGCGCAGCGTGCCGCAGACTAAGCGCAGCGGCAGGCCTTGCGCCGCCAAGCCGTTTTGTGCGGCCATCATGCCCAATGCGACCAGCCGAGACAAGCGGGCACTCAAGGCCTCGCCAATCGAGGTGCCAGGCATGATGATGGCATAGACGTTGTCCACCACACAGGCCACCGTGTCCTTGGGCAAGGCAACGGTGCGCAGAATGCGCACTAAGGCTTGGTTGGTTTCAAGGCTGCTGCTGGGGTTGCGCGTGGGTTTGATGTAGACCACGGCAGCGTCTTTGCCTGATAGGTGGCATTTCTCCCATGTGCGCTCTAACACTTGCTTGAACTTGCTGGCTGCAAGAAAGCCAGTATGTGGGTCAAGCTTGGCCATTATGGATGTCTCCACCTCTTTGGTGTGGACATCTTTGTGGCGCAAATGCAGCACCAGCAATAAAAACGGAACTTCACAAGCGAGGAGCACCATGGGGCTGTAAGGCGGTATGTCCACGATGGGATTCCATACGTCTAAATTTTGTCCTATCGCCACGACAGAGACGACAGCGAGCGGCGTGTAGGCCAATGTCCATAATTTGGCAGACAAATGCCCGTTGGCCAAAGCGCGAACAACCAATATGAGAATACAGATGCCGCTGGCGACTCCCGCCGCCATGAAAATAAGCTTCCGTATTTCATAGTCAGACACGATGCAGTAGGCCAGTAGACCAAGCCCTGATAGGCACAGGATTGCATTTGACACGTGCGCTAACAGTTGCGAGGGTTCCAGCGGCAAAAACATCAGCTTACAAAACTGCAGTTGCATAACCACCATCAGTAGGACAAGCACCAAAAGCACCTTAGAAAGCTCCAGCTCTACGCCTATATGTGGCCAAAGAAAATAGCTTCCCAAGCCAAAATGAACCACTATGGTTGCCAAACTAGACACAGAAAACAAGGTGTACCAAGCGTTGACAGTATCCCCAGTAGCAATGGTCCAATAAGCGCCAATCAACACCATCAACAGCACCACCCCAATGAGTAAACCAGCGATTAAAAAATAATGCTGCATGTGGGTATTGGAGTTAGCTAAAGTGCGCATCGACAGATCAACCCGCGTGGGTACTTTGTGCACTAACTTGAGCCAAACCACCTGTTCACCACTGGCCATAGCCGGCAACAGCAGGCGCGGGTACAACCCGCGCAAATTCCATTGGTCCATGGCCAATTGGTCGCCCGCCTGTTGTGTGAATACACCGCCCAGAGTGTCAGTCGCATACAAGTGCAGAGAATCCAGATAGGGCTGTAGGCAATCGAACACCCACGCATTGCTTGGCTGCGCAGTGTCGGAAGTGATACGCAGCCTAAGCCACATGGCATGGTTTGCATCGCTAGGGTACAAGACCTGCGGTTGAAACGGCGAAAACGCAGCCTCGCCCATTGCCTGCACGTCACTGAGCGTGGAGGCCACAGGCACACCGCTGCGCACAGCGATATCGACGATACGCGGTGCAGCGCTTTCAGCGCTTACAGCACCTGTAGCGATACCTGTAACCGGCATAGCCAACGCCGCGCCCGAGAACACCAGCAACACCGACAAAACCAAGTCAATCAACGCCCGAGGAAGCATAGTGCAGAGTTATTTTGTGTGGTCATGGGCCAGATTTTAAAAGTCGCCGTCCGACATTCGGTGTGGTTTTTAAGTTAAACCCAGCGGATTGGACTAATGTCACGTAAAAGCATGGATTTGATGCAAACTGTCTGCGAAAATGCCACGATGAACGCAATGACCGAACCCAATGCTTGGCTAGAAGCCGAGCCAACCGCCCCGAAAATCCCGCTTGCCAAGCCGCGCGACGCGCTAGACAAAGCCAGCGTGGAAAACCACAAACTTGAAAAACGCCTGTGCCGCCAAGTGGGCAAGGCCATTGTGGACTACAACATGATCGAAGAAGGCGACCGCGTGATGGTCTGCCTGTCTGGCGGCAAAGACAGCTACGCCATGCTGGACGTGCTGATGAAGTTGCAAGGCCGCGCACCGGTCAATTTTGAGCTGATTGCGGTAAATTTAGACCAAAAACAGCCGGGTTTTCCAGCCGATGTGCTGCCCGCCTATTTGAGCAAGCTGGGTGTTAAGTTTCATATTGAAAACCAAGACACCTATTCGGTGGTGAAAGACAAAATTCCTGAAGGCAAAACCATGTGCAGCCTGTGCAGCAGGCTGCGCCGAGGCATTTTGTACCGCGTGGCGGGTGAGCTTGGCGCTACCAAAATTGCGCTGGGCCACCACCGCGACGACATTTTGCAAACCCTGTTTCTCAACATGTTTTTTGGCTCGCGCCTCAAAGGCATGCCGCCTAAGCTGCAAAGCGACAGCGGCCAACACATTGTGATACGTCCTATGGCCTATGTGGACGAACGCGATTTGGTGCGCTGGGCCGAAGTTCGCCAGTTCCCCATCATTCCCTGCACTTTGTGCGGCAGCCAAGACGGTTTGCAGCGCCAAGTGGTCGGCGAGATGCTGCGCGATTGGCAAAAGCGCTTTCCTGGGCGCTTAGACAATATGCTCACCGCGCTGCAAAATGTCGTGCCCTCGCATTTAATGGACCGTAATTTGCATGGGTTTGAAGCCCTCAAAGCCACCGGCGTGCCCGACCCCATGGGCGACATGGGTTTTGACCCCGAAAGCATGCCCAAACCTGCCCAAGTCATCAGTTTTTCATAAGTTTACAGAAAAAATGACCAATGTCACCGTGCTATGGTCATAGTTTGCTATAAATAATATAGTATATTGCCATGCAAATTACCCGTATTACCGCCATCCGCCATGGCGAAACCGCTTGGAATGTGGACACCCGCATCCAAGGCCAGCTCGATATTGCGCTCAATGACAAGGGCCGCTGGCAGGCCGAGCGCACGGGCGCGGCGCTGGCTGGGGAAGACATCAGCGCCGTAGTGGCCAGCGACTTGTGGCGTGCCTACGACACGGCACTGTCGGTTGCCAAACCCTTGAATCTGACCGTCGTCACCCATGAGGGCCTGCGTGAGCGGGGTTTTGGTGAGTTTGAAGGCAAGACTTTTGCTGAAATTGAGAGCACTTGGCCCGAAAAAGCCAAAAAATGGCGACACCGCGACCCTGAGTTTTCCCCCGAGGGTGGAGAATCTTTGCTACTATTTAAAGAGCGTGTTTTGCACACCATGAAAGCGCTAGCAGCCAATTATGTGGGGCAACATATTGTGGTGGTGAGCCACGGTGGGATCATGGATGTGATGTACCGCGCGGCCACGGGGCTGGCGCTGGACGCACCGCGCAGCTGGGATTTGGGCAATGCCGCCATCAACCGCCTGCTGTGGACGGGCGAGGCCTTCAGCTTGGTGGGCTGGGCCGACAAGGCGCATTTAGAGCAGGACGTGCTGGATGAAAGCAGTGTATGAATGCGGCCTATGCTTGCCGCCTATGCTTGCCGCCTATGAGTGCCGTGTATGCGTTCTGTTGAAGCCGCTGAGGCCGTGTATTTGCAGCGCCTAATTGGGCAAAGCGTAGAGGCCATCGACACGCCAGCCTTGGTGGTCGATTTGGATGCCATGGAACGCAACTTGGCACGCATGCAAGCCTTTGCCAACCAGCAAGGCGTTAAGCTGCGTCCCCACGCCAAAATGCACAAAAGCGCTGACATTGCCAAACTGCAAATTGCCGCAGGCGCAGTAGGCGTATGTGTGCAAAAAGTGTCCGAGGCACAGGCGCTGGCCGCAGCGGGTGTGCAAGATATTTACATCAGCAATGAAGTGGTTTCGCTCCTAAAATGCGAGCAAATTGTGGCCATATTACAGCGAGAATGGCTCGAAAAGTCTCAAGGCGCAGTGGCTTTTAAACTGGCCATAGCGGTAGATTCACTCTTGGGTATTGCGCGCTTGGGGCAGGCTATGCAGGGTTTGCTGGCTACGATTTCGCCAGACGCGGGCCACAGCATGGGTGTTTTCATTGAAATCGATGTGGGTCAAGGCCGCTGCGGCATCGCCCCCGGTGGTGCCGCAGTGCCGCTGGCGCAGGCCATCGCACAGTGGCCAGGGTTGCGGTTTGCGGGTTTGCAGGCCTACCATGGCCGTGCGCAGCATCTGCGCAGCGCGGCGCAACGCCGTTTGGCCATTGACGCGGTACTGGAGAAAGTGGTGGCTACCAAAGCCGCATTGTGGCAAGCGGGCCACACAGTGACTTTGGTCACAGGTGCTGGCAGCGGCACTTTCGCGCTGGAGGCCGCCAGCGGCGTATACGGCGAGCTGCAAGCGGGCTCCTACCTTTTTATGGATGCGGACTATGCGGCCAACGAATCCGACCCGAGCCAGCCTGTCTTTGAGCATGCGCTGTTTGTCAAAAGCGCTGTCATGAGCCACCACCCAGACGGGCAAGACCCCCGTGCCGTGGTGGATGCAGGCCACAAAAGCCACGCGATTGACTCAGGCCTTCCACGCGTACACGGCCAAGCCCTAGAGTTTGCCAACGGCGGCGACGAACACGGTATCGTGCGTGCAGCATCGCCCGCTGTGCGCCTGCCAGCTTTAGGCGACACAGTCTGGCTGATTCCCGGGCACTGCGACCCTACTGTCAATTTGCACAGCCACATGCTGGGGCTGCGCGGCGGGCTTGCCCAGGGCATCGTCGAGCGCATTATCAGGGTAGATGCGAGGGGGGCGCTGACTTGATTCACGGCACAATTGGCGCATGAGCAAAGTTATCGTTTTCGCAACCCCCGTTTTTTTGTTACTGATTGCCTTTGAGCTGGCCTGGGGCATTGCCAAAAGGCGCAACACCTACCGCTTAAGCGATGCCATCAGCAGTATCAGTTTGGGTATGATGAGCCAGTTCACAGCGGTATTCACCCGTTTGTTGCGCATTGGCATTTACTTGGCCATTTACAGCAGCGTTTCCTTCGTGCCGGTCGAGACGGCCAAGGCTTTTTGGACGACTTGGTTCGGTTGGCTGCTGGCCTTGGTGCTGTATGACCTGTGTTATTACTGGCTGCACCGCATCAGCCACACCAGCGCTATTTTTTGGGCGGCGCATGCGGTGCACCACCAAAGCCAAAGCTACAACCTGTCCACCGCGTTGCGCCAAACCAGCACAGGCGCATTTTTGGGCTGGATTTTTTACATTCCCATGGCTTTGCTGGGCGTGCCGCCGGAGGTGTTTGGCATTGTCGCGCTGGTTGATTTGCTCTACCAGTTTTGGGTGCATACCGAGCATGTGCCCAAACTGGGTTGGTTTGACCGCTGGTTTTGCAGTCCATCTAACCACCGCGTCCACCACGCCGTCAACGATGCCTATTTAGACAAAAATTACGGCGGTATTTTTGTGGTGTGGGACCGGATTTTTGGCAGTTTTCAAGAAGAAAGTGAGATCAATCCCTGTGTCTATGGCACGCGCTCGGCACTCAATTCTTGGAATCCGCTGTGGGCCAACGCGCAGGTCTATGCCAGCATTTTTCACGATGCTTGGCATGCACGCAACTGGCTAGACAAGGTGCGGGTCTTTTTAAAGCCACCGGGCTGGCGACCCGCCGATGTGGTGGCGCGGTTTCCTAGCAAAGTGTTCAATATTTCCGAGGTGCAGACCTATGCGCCGCCTATGTCGAAGGCGGTGCAGCGCTTTGCCGTGCTCAGTTTTGCCATGCTGCTGGGCTTGGTGTCGGTATTTTTGTGGACGGCAGACAGCGCCGGTCATGCGCAACATGTGGTTGGCGTTGCGGGCCTGCTGGTGATGCTGTGGGTCATCTCAGCGCTGATGCAGTCGCGTTTGCGGATTGGCGAGGGGGCAATGGTGCTGGCCGCCGCCATGGCCACAGCCAGCGCAGCACTCGGGTTGCTGGATACGCACCGCATCTTCAAGCCTTTGGTGCTCATGGTGGCGCTTTACCAAATCGTGGTGTATGATTTTTTGTCGTCTTCTCCCTCGCAATTTCAATTTCGCAAAGGTGCCAAACTGGTGCACGTGAGCGCTAAAAATATGCTGCTCACGGCTTTGGCGTTTTGTCTGGCGGGCGATGCATTTTTGATGTTTGACGGGTTCTTCATTTTTGGTTTGGCAGCCTTCTTGTTGGGCCATCTTGCTTATATCGCCCTGTTTCGAGTGGATGCACCTTGGTTTCCAAGTCGTGGCGTTTTAACGGCTACGCTGGTGTACGGCGTGGCTATGTTGGTGTTTTTGTGGCCGCATTTGCCAACTAGTCTTCGCTTGCCCGTGGGTGTGTACGTGTTAGTGATCGCACTGATGGGGGCGCAAGCGCTAGGGCGTGCCGTGTTTTTAAAAGACCGTGCGTCGCGTTTTGTGGCGCTTGGGGCAGTATTTTTTATGGCCTCTGACACGCTTTTAGCCATCAATAAATTTGTGACGCCTTTGCCTATGTCGCAGTTTTGGGTGCTGGGCACCTATTTCACCGCGCAAATATTGATTGTGCTGTATGCCTTGCGATCAGGCGATGCCAAATAAATCCATGCTGTTTTTAGACGGCGTGACCCCAAGGTGTTTAAATGCCGCCAGCGTGGCAATGCGCCCTCGCGGCGTGCGCTGCAAATACCCCTGTTGAATTAAATACGGCTCAATCACGTCTTCAATCGTGTCGCGTTCCTCGCCAATGCTGGCTGCAATGTTGTCTAGCCCCACTGGGCCGCCGTCAAAGCGGTGAATCACCGCCTCTAATAGCTTACGGTCCATGATGTCAAAGCCCTGCGGGTCCACATCGAGCATGGCCAGTGCTTTGTTGGCAATGTCAAGTGTGATCGTGCCCTTGCCTTTTACCTGCGCATAATCGCGCACGCGGCGCAGCAGCCGGTTGGCAATGCGGGGCGTGCCGCGAGCGCGGCGGGCAATCTCAAAGCCGCCCTCTGGGTCGGTGGGCACATTGAGCAAGCCCGCGCTGCGGGTGACAATTTTGTGCAATTCTTGGGCGGTATAAAACTCCAGCCGCGCCACAATGCCAAAGCGGTCGCGTAGCGGGTTGGTCAACATGCCCGCCCGCGTGGTGGCCCCCACGAGGGTGAAAGGCTGCAAATCAAGCTTGATACTGCGTGCCGCCGGCCCCTCGCCAATCATGATGTCAATTTGGTAATCTTCCAGCGCGGGGTACAAAATCTCTTCCACCACAGGGCTTAGGCGGTGAATCTCGTCTATGAAGAGCACGTCGTTTTTTTCAAGATTGGTCAGCAGCGCCGCCAAGTCTTTGGGCTTTTCTAGCACTGGGCCTGAGGTTTGGCGCAGGTTCACCCCCAGCTCATGCGCAATGATGTGACTTAATGTGGTTTTGCCCAAACCCGGCGGCCCAAACAGCAGCACATGGTCCAGCGCCTCTTGCCGCCCCCGCGCCGCACCAATGAAAATCTCCAGTTGCTCGCGCACCTTGGCCTGCCCCACATACTCGTCCAAGAGCTTAGGCCGCAGCGCCCGCTCCATCGCTTCCTCACGCGGTGAGTCTGGCGCAGCCGAGATCACCCGCGTGATGGGCGCAGAAGGGGCGAAATCGTCGGTTTGGATACTCATTTGGCCAGCGCCTTCAGCGCCAATTTAATCCCATCGCTCACGCCCACGTCCTTGGGCAGGGCTTTGAGCGCGGCGGCGGCTTCTTTGTCGCTGTAGCCTAGGGCGATCAGGGCTTGCAAGATGTCGATTTGCGCGTCGTCCACCGGCGATACGCCTGCGCCAATGTCGGCACCCAGCTTGCCTTTGAGCTCCAAGAGCAGGCGTTCGGCGGTTTTTTTGCCAATGCCGGGGAGCTTGGTGAGGCGGTTCACGTCTTGCAGGGTGATGGTCTGGCTCAATTCAGCCACGCTCATGCCGCTTAAGATACCCAGCGCCATTTTGGGCCCCACGCCCGAAATTTTGATGAGCTGGCGGAAGGTGGCGCGCTCTTGTTGGGTGGCAAAGCCGTAGAGAATGTTGGCATCTTCGCGGATCACGTGGTGGGTGAGCAGGCTGACTTTCTCGCCCAGAGCAGGCAGGTTATAAAACGTGCCCATCGGCACGTCCACGTCGTAACCCACGCCTTGGCAGTCGACCAATACCTGTGGCGGGTTTTTCTCGATCAAAACGCCTGCAATACGACCAATCATGCTGTGCTCTCCGTGGGTTAAGTGGTCTGTGGCGACCGCTCAAGGCTGTATTTTCGCACAGGTCTAGCCGCTAGTGCGCTGCACAGGGCTATGATAGGCAAATGATCCTGCGCCACACTTTTTCCCCTGCCAACAACACCCGCCTAGGCCACCTGTGCGGCCCCATGGACGAAAACCTGCGCATGGTGGAGGCCGATTGCAAGGTGGAAATTGCCCACCGCCACGAAATTTTCAAAATCAATGGCCCCAAGGCGTATGCAGAGCGCGCGCTCACGCTCTTGCAAGCCATGTACGAAATGGCCGCTAAGCCGATTCCCCTGATGCAACTACAGCTGATGGTCTCGGGCAGCGCCGCTTTTGCCAAAACGGGCCGTGCGTCGGATCAAGAGACCGCTTCCATCTTGCAAAGCCGCGCTGATTTGAAAGCGCGCAGCCCCAACCAAGCCGAATATCTAGACAACATAGCCGCCCACGACATCACGCTGGGCATAGGCCCTGCGGGCACTGGCAAAACCTATTTGGCTGTGGCCAGTGCCGTGGACGCGCTGGAGCGCAGCAGTGTGCAGCGCATAGTGCTCACGCGGCCGGCGGTGGAAGCGGGCGAGCGCTTGGGCTATTTGCCGGGCGATTTAACGCAAAAAATCGACCCCTATTTGCGCCCCCTGTACGACGCGCTGTATGACCTGATGGGCTACGACAAAGTGGTCAAAGCGTTTGAGCGCCAGCAGCTAGAAATTGCCCCACTTGCCTTCATGCGCGGGCGTACGTTGAACCACGCCTTCATCATCCTAGACGAGGCGCAAAACACCACGCCCGAGCAAATGAAAATGTTCTTAACCCGCATCGGCTTTGCCAGTAAAGCGGTGGTAACGGGTGACGTGAGCCAAATCGACCTGCCCCCCGAGCAGCCCAGCGGACTGATCGATGCAGAGCGCGTGCTACACCGCGTGCAAGGCGTGGCGATTAGCCGATTCACCAGCGCCGATGTGGTGCGCCACCCGCTGGTAGCGCGGATTGTGGATGCCTATGATGCAGCGGGCGCTGTGCCTAAGTTGGCACGTAAGACTACTAAATAAATAGCGTACTTTGACCATTTGACGTTGACATTGATCTAATTTTTCTTGAAAATAATTACGACCACTTCGCCAAGGTCTGATTGTCTATTCACAATAAGCTAAAACAACTATCGCCATTTCAGTAGGGCACATTGTCAAATGACTATCATGTTGTGATATCATTTATGAATGAACAACCAGCAACGCAAAACACTTGAGCAAGTGTTTGCAAATCCAGTCAACGGTAATCTGGAGTGGCGCAAAATTGAAACGCTGTTAGTCGCAATAGGTTGCGAACGCACTGAAGGTGCGGGCTCTTCAGTTAGCTTTTTCAAAGATGGCATCACTGTGCGCTTTCATAGACCTCATCCCCAGCGCGCCGCTCTGCGCTACCGCATATCAGATGCACGTAGATTTTTACAAGAGATCGGAGTAACACCATGAACAGCATGTTTTACAAAGGCTATAACGCCCGCATCGAGTTTGACAGCGACGACAAAATATTTGTGGGCCACTTGGCTGGGATTCGCGATATTGTGGGCTTTCATGGCACCAGTGTGGCCGAGCTAGAAACGGCTTTTCAAGAGGCGGTGGATGATTATTTGGCGCATTGCGACAAGCTTGGCTTGCCGCCCAGTAAGCCATTTTCTGGGCGCATGCTGCTGCGCGTGCCTCCAGAGATACACGCGCGCGTGAGCGCGGCTGCGCAAGTGGCTGGCATTAGCCTGAACCAATGGGCAAGCCAAGCGCTTGCCAACGCCAGTCATACCTAAACATGGGTAAGCCTTAAAAATGCCCAAGAACACCCCACCCACCGACATCAGCCTGCAATGGGGCGCATTTGACAATCGCGCACTGCATAAAGCGGCTTGCACCGCGGCGCTGGTCAAGCGCTGGGTGGCGCATGCCTGCCAAGGCGCGGCCGAGATCACCGTGCGGATTGTGGGGGAAGACGAAGCACGCGCCATGAACAAGCAGTTTCGTAAAAAAGACTACGCCACCAATATTCTCACCTTTGACTACGCCACCGAGCCCGTGGTCTGCGCCGACTTGGTGCTCTGCGGCCCCGTAGTGGCACGCGAGGCGGCCGAGCAAGGCAAGCTGCTGCAAGACCATTACGCCCACCTGCTAATCCACGGCACGCTGCACGCGCAGGGCTATGACCATGAAACCAATGAACGGGACGCACTGGAGATGGAGGCGCTGGAGATTTTATTAATGGGGGGTTTGGAGCTGCCCTGCCCTTATTGAGCGCTGCGCTGCAAATACTGCTTCACCGCCCCCTCCCTGGCTTTAGCAATCGCCTCCCCAATCATTAATCCAGCATTTTTCCCCATTGTCATCGTAGATTCGACGTTCTTCGCTATCTCAAACGTAGCAACTTCTTGCGCAGCCTTGAGCGCACCCAGCAAATGCGGACGCTGCGGGTAAGCGTTATCACCCAGCCCTAGCCGCCCCCGCGCATCGCATTCGCAGGCCAGCAACACATCTTCAAAGCGCCTAGGCTGGCGCAGCGCATCACAGCGCTCTAGCAGGCGCATGACGGCTGCGGCATTTAAATCCAAGCTGCGGTGGATGTTGGCGTGCTCACGCGCCACCACCTCGGCCAGCTCTTTGCACAGCGTGGGCACTTTAAGGCGCTGGGCCACAGCGCGGGCTAGGTGCACGCTGCGCATTTCGTGGCCAATGTGTCTAGGCAGCACATCGGCTGGCGTGGTGCCTTTGCCCAAATCATGCATCAAGCAGGCCCAGCGCACAGCCAGCGGCGCTTGCAGCCGCGCGGCCATGTCGATCACCATCATGGCGTGCACGCCGGTGTCTACCTCGGGGTGGTAATCCGCCCGCTGGGGCACGCCCCACAGCGCATCTAGCTCGGGCAGTAGCACCTTGAGCGCACCAGAGGCGCGCAACACCTCGCACATGCGCGAAGGCTTGCCCTCCATCAGCCCCTTGGCCAGCTCCTGCCACACCCGCTCGGCCACCAGCGCATCCGCCTCGCCCTGGGCCACCATGCGCTGCATCAACACATGGGTTTCGGGCGCTACCGTGAAGTCGCTAAACCGCGCTGCAAACCGCGCCACCCGCAGGATACGCACGGGGTCTTCGGCAAAAGCCAAGCTCACATGGCGCAGCACTTTGGCCGCTATGTCGCGCTGCCCGCCGTAGGGGTCAATCAAATGCTGCTTATCTAGTGAATTGACAGAGTTTTTACCCAATGTCACCGTCATATGGTCATGTAGCGCTATAGCATTAATAGTAAGGTCGCGCCGCACCAAATCCATCTCTAAGCTCACATCGGCATCGGCATAAAAACTAAAACCATGGTAGCCCCGCGCCGTTTTGCGCTCAGTGCGCGCCAGTGCATACTCTTGTTTGGTTTCGGGGTGCAAAAACACCGGAAAGTCTTTGCCCACCGGCGTGTAGCCCAGCGCCACCAACTCCTCGGGCCTAGCGCCCACCACCACATAGTCCCGGTCTTTCACAGGCAGGCCCATCAAGGCATCGCGGACAGCGCCGCCAACTAGGTAAATTTGCATGGGCTCAAGTGTAGAGGAGGACTAATGCAAACGCAGCGGCATTTTGCAGCCCAAGATCGTCTACGATAGAGTAGTTGCACAGCGCATTAAAACTGTATAAAATAACAGTTTTAATGCGCTGGAGCAACCATGAAACGCGATTTATTTACCTACGTGATGGACATGGACAAAACCGAATCGTTATTACCGCAAGCGTCTGACGCTGTCCAAGGCGCTGACGATGCGGCAGAACCAGTAGCCACCCTGCGCTTCATCGACTTGTTTGCGGGCTTGGGCGGCACGCGGCTGGGTTTTGAGCAGGCCTGTGCTGATAAAAAACTGTCATCGCACTGCGTTTTCACCAGCGAGATCAAAGAGTTTGCCGTTGGTGTGTATAAACATAACTTTACTGACAACGACATCCACGGCGACATCACGCAAATTGACCCTAAAAGCATTCCCGCTTTTGACTATTTGCTGGCTGGCTTTCCCTGCCAGCCGTTTAGTTCTGCAGGTAAACGCAATGGGTTTTTAGACGAGCGCGGTGGCTTGTTTTTCACCATCCACCAGATTTTAAAAGTGAAGAAGCCACAAGGATTTTTGCTAGAAAATGTAGACGGCTTGGCCACGCATGACAAAGGCGATACCCTTAAAGTGATTTTGGCCAAGCTGCACGAGTTGAACTACAAAGTAAGCTGGCAGGTGCTAGATTCGTCAGAATTTGGTGTGCCGCAAAAACGCAAGCGCATCTATATT
>JANOYR010000006.1:0-34735 GCA_031428975.1 Polaromonas sp.
GGCTGCGCCTAGGCTTGGCCATCCTAGCTTTTACCAGCCCTCTACTACTTGTGCAGCGCAGCCTACTGGCCTCGTTGAGCAAATTGGCAAACCAGCGCTTGCGCACTGTGGGCTTCTCAGGGGGGAAATCCCCCTGACTGGGGAAAGGCTCGGCGCAGTAAATTGGCGTGTCCTGTGAACGACAGCACCCTTTGGCGCAGCCGATGCACGCTGGCGGTTTGGTGCATCAACCAACACACCGCATAGTGCGCCATCACCCAGCCGTAGAACTCTTGCTTGATCCCCGTAGGGGTTTTGCTGCGCAGCGTTCGCCTTTTGTTCACCAAATGCGTCTTGAGCTCATCAAATACCGCCTCCACCTCCCAGCGCTCATGGTAGAGCAAGGCCAACTCCTGCGCGGGCGCTTTTACTGGGTCAAGCATACTGGTGATGAGCCGGTAGCGTAGCGGCTCTTTGGAGGGCGCTTGCTCAGGCTGTGACTGTGACTGCCCACAGCCAGATGTTGGCGCATCAGCGCCTTGGGTATCCCAAGCTCCAGAGCAAGCCCCTGCAGCGGGCAAGGTGTACTCAATGACCCGCACCTCAATGGCATCCTCGCGCGTGCGCCTGCTGGCCTCTTTGGGATAGATTTCACTGAGAAACGAGCCATCACATAGCATTTGGCGCACGGGCAGCTGGCGGTTGCTGTTGCAGCGCCACAACAACTGAGCCCCTGTGGCGCGTGCTTCTTGCCAGCGGCCATAGCCACTAAAGCCCCGATCTGCCAGACACAGCATGTCGGGCCCAAGTGTCCCCAGCAGGCCCTGACACAGCGCCCACTCTGAGCTTTTGTAGGGGCCCAGCTGGGCGGCCAATATGGCGTGGGTGGCGCATTCGACCAAGACGGCGCATTTGGCTTGGGGAAAGGCGCTGGCTGCTTGGCGGCTGCCCGGGCGGCCAAACTGGGCCGTATTGGCGCTCTCATCGGGGATGTCAAAGTTGCTGCCATCCATGGCCACCAAGCGCAGCCCAGCGTAGAAGGCGTGGGGCTGGGCTGTGGATTGCGCCAATGGCACGCAGGTGCTTTTGCACAGCGTTTGCAGGGGCTCAAAGCCTATGCGTGCGCGTGCTGCGCTGATGGCTGATTTGACAACAGGTTTAGAAAGACCCTCTTGCCCCAGCTGGGGCAGACCTTGGGCGACGATGGCATAGACCTCTTCATAAGCGACATCGGGGTACAAGCTCATGGCCATGCAGTAGTAGCTGGTAACCAGTGCGGGCAGGCTGCGCACGCGTTTGGTATTGACGCCATGAGCGTTCAGTGCGTCGTGCACGGCCTGCGCGGGGAAGACGCGCCCGAGTAAGCCAACGCTTAGGTAGTCGCTAAGCCGCGCTCCTGTGCCCAAACTCGCTTTGGTTCGTGCCATGTCGCTCTCCTGTGATGGGGGTGACGTAGTATGGCATAATTTTACTTAAATGAACAGTATTGGCTGGGGTACCAGAAATCGGTCGTGTGCGAAAGCCAAACCGCTGATCGGGCTATGCTCGCTTTGAGGTTCTAATACCGCAGGCACGTCATACTTAGTCTGTAAAACACTATATAAATAATAGCGAACTATGACCATATGACCATGCCATTGCCACTATTTTTCATGAAGTCACAAATCTAAGTGCGAAACAGCACGCCAGCAGGCTGTTGACCCGGAAGCTGAGCAGTTTTCAAGGCCCCCAATGAAACTACCACTTCGCCCTGCGGCTAAGCGAGTGCTGTGCCAATGCGCAAACAATCAGGGCGCTGGGCTTGTTTTTTGAGCAAATGGGGGATCAGAGTGTTCATCTGTTTGATCCCGCAGGGCGAGTTATGAACACTCCCCCCATTTGCTCAAAAAACAAGCTCCCCCGAAGGGGCCAGCGATCCGTTTGCGCGTTGGCACAGCACTCGCTTGGCCGCAGAAGTGACCAACTTTGCATGAACCCTTCGACAAGCTCAGGGCGAACGGGTATCTAGCCACAGCGCCCGCTTACTCTTTCTTAGCCGTGCGCAGGCTCAAGAGCATGGTCACAGCCAGTATGCCCACCACCACACCCAACGACACTGCCACTGGTATTTTGTACACGTCTATTAAACACATTTTGGTGCCGATAAATACCAAGATCACCGCCAAACCGTAATTGAGCAAGTGGAACTTATTGGCCACAGCAGCCAACAAGAAATACATGGCGCGCAAACCTAGAATTGCAAACACATTGCTGGTCAGCACAATGAAGGGGTCATTGGTGATGGCGAAGATAGCGGGGATAGAGTCCACGGCAAAAATCACGTCGGTCAAGGCAATCAGGCAAATCACCATGAACAGCGGGGTGGCAATTTTCCTGCCGTTTTCCATGGTCCAAAACTTCTCACCGTCGTAGTTTTTGCTCACAGGCAGCACTTTGCGCAGCAGCTTAAGGGCGGGGTTGTCGTCAAGATTGGGTTCTTTGCCAGCCGCCCACCACATTTTGATACCGGTGAGGATCAAGAATGCGCCAAAAACATACAGCACCCAATGGAACTCAGCGAGTAGCCAGCCACCCACCAAGATCATGACGGTGCGCAGCACAATAGCACCGATGATGCCGATCATCAGCACGCGCTTTTGAAACTGGGTGGGCACGGCAAAATACGTAAAAATCAGCAAGAAGACAAAAATGTTGTCCACCGCCAGTGATTTTTCAATCAAATACCCGGTTAAAAACTCCAGCGCCTTGGTGTTGGCCACCTCCACCGAGCCCGTGCTGTCCTTCACGGCCCACCAAAACAGGCCGTTGAACAAAAAGCTCAGGCCAATCCACACCAAAGACCAGTTGAGTGCCTCCTTGACGCCAATGTCGTGCGAGCCTTGTTTTTTAAGCACCACGAAATCCACGAACAAAGAAACTAGGACAATGGCTACAAAAGTGAGCCAGAGCCACAGGGGGGCAATTGTTTGCATAAAAAACCTTCAAAGTAAATGGGCCGCAACGCTTGTCAACAAGCATTGTTTGTAGTCCGCGAAGCGCGTTGATTGCGCAGCACGGGGCACAAGCAAAACAATAGTTTATTGCAAATGCGCTGCAATTATCTGAATAAATGCTGATTTAGGTTCGTAAAAACAGGAATGTTTGGCTGTATTTTCCTTCTTTGAATCGGCTGCTTTAGCAGGCATGATCCATCCCATTCACAAACGACAATAGGCAAACTGTGATTTTTAAATGTCCAGAAAAGCCACCATACGATGCTAGAAAAATGACACGCCAAAGTCCGGCTTGGTTGGACCGAATCCGCAGCACACTGCCCACCCGCGACACACTGGTGGTGCACCCGTGGCTCAAACCTGTGGCCAACCAGCTGCTTGACCCGGCGCTTTGGCGCTTTCACCATGAATCGGTGGCACGCGGGGTGGCGGTGGGTACGTTTTGGGCTTTTGTGATTCCTTTTGGGCAAATCGTGGCTGCCGCTGCCCACTGCACATGGTGGCGGGCCAACATACCGGTGGCCGCCGCCATGACCATGCTTACCAACCCCTTGACCATTGGGTTTTGGCTGTGGCTGGCCTACCAGCTAGGGGCGCTGGTGCTGGGCGAGCCTGCGGCGCTGGCCGTGCCCGCTGGCGGTGGTGTGGCGGCTTGGTTGGCCGAATTTGGCTGGCCCACCTTGCTGGGCATGGGCATTTTTGCTGTGGGGGGCGCTGCAGCGGGCTACCTTGGCGTCAAACTGGTGTGGCGCTTGCGCACGCTGCATAAGCGCCGTGCACGCAGGTAACAAGCTAAGCCACCACGGTGGGCACGCGCTGCGCCAGTGCGCACATGAGCTCGTAACCTACCGTGCCGGCTGTGGCGGCTACTTCGTCGATGGCCAGTACAGCACCATTGGCGGCGCGGCCCCACATCGTCACCTCGCTGCCCATGCCCGCGTCGGGCAGGTCGGTGATGTCTACAGTCACCATGTCCATGCTCACGCGGCCCACCGTGCGGGTGCGCTGGCCGTTGACCAAGACGGGCGTGCCCGTGGGACACAGGCGCGGGTAGCCGTCGGCATAGCCGCAGGCCACCACCGCAATACGCATGGCTTTGTCAGCCGTAAAGCCCGAGCCATAACCCACCGTTGCACCCGCTCTCAGGTCTTGCGTGGCGATAATTTTTGTAGACAGCGTCATACTGGGCTGCAAATCCCAATGCGTGATGCTGTACTCGGGGTAATCGGTAGCGCTGCCGTACAGCACAATGCCGGGGCGAATCCAATCGGTGCGCAAATCGTCCGCGTGGTAGCGCAGGGTGGCGGCGCTGTTAGACAGCGTGCGCTCTCCGGGCAAGTCTTGCGTGGCCGCGTTAAAAGCGGCCAACTGCTGGGCGATGCCGTCTTGCCCAAAGCGCTTGGCATCGGCATCGCTAAAGTGCGTCATCAGGGTGATTTCGTCGACCTGCGGCAGGGCGTTCAGGCGCGTCCACGCGCTGCGGTACACCTCGGGTTTAAAGCCCAGGCGGTTCATGCCGGAGTTCATTTTGAGGAAAACGCGGTGCGGTTCATGCGTTTTGTGGCTGGCCAACATGTCAATTTGTTCGTTGCAATGCACCGTATGCCACAGGTTCAGGCGCGAGCACAGCTCAAGGTCGCGCAGCTCAAATACACCTTCGAGTAGCAGCACTGGCCCGCGCCAGCCCAGCGCACGCACCCGCTGCGCCTCGTCCAAGTCCAGCAGGGCAAAGCCGTCCGCCCCACGCAGGCCTTCAAATGCACGCTCGATACCATGCCCATACGCATTGGCTTTGACCACCGCCCAAGCACGCGCATCGGGCGCAGCAGCGCGGGCGCGTTGCAAGTTATGGCGCAATGCGCTGGAGTGGACAGTTGCAAGTATGGGGCGTGGCATGGGAGAGCTTTGTTGTCAAGCAGGGCAAACACAGGGCTGTAAAGACGGGTTATTGCATTGTGGCACTCTACAAGCGTGCTATAAACTGAATGTAAATTTTTTGTAAACCATTCAGACTTCTAATCATCACGTGAAACGCGGTTTCTACACCATCATGGCGGCGCAGTTTTTTAGCTCGCTTGCTGACAACGCGCTATTTGTAGCCGCTGTTGAACTTATCAGAAGCAATGGCGCACCCGCTTGGCATGGCGCAGCACTGGTGCCCATGTTTGCTCTTTTTTACGTTCTTTTAGCGCCTTTTGTGGGGGCGTTTGCCGATGCTATGCCCAAAGGCAAAGTCATGTTGTACAGCAATGGCATCAAGGTGCTGGGCTGTTTGATGATGCTTTTTGGCACACACCCGCTTTTGGCGTATGCCATAGTGGGCTTGGGAGCAGCGGCGTATTCGCCTGCCAAATACGGCATATTGACCGAGCTTTTGCCTTCGTCGCAGTTGGTCAAAGCCAATGGCTGGATTGAGGGCTTGACCATAGGATCCATTATTTTGGGAGTCTTGCTAGGCGGGCAATTGGTCGGGCACTCCGTCTCGCACTTGCTGCTGTCTTTTGATTTCCCCGTATTCAATACCGGTGTGGACACTGCGCCCGAGGCTGCCATCTTGGTCTTGGTCGTGGTCTATGCCATAGCCGCTTGGTTTAACACGCGCATTCCACACACGGGTGTTGAAATGCGCCCTATGCCCAAAAATTTGCTGGAGTTGCTGCCTGATTTTTGGACTTGCAATGCCGCGCTATGGCGCGACAAACTAGGCCAAATATCCCTGTCTACGACCACCCTTTTTTGGGGCGTGAGTGGTAATTTGCGCTACATCGTGCTGGCTTGGAGCGCCGCTGCGCTGGGCTACAGCACCACCCAAGCCTCCTCTCTGGTGGGCGTGGTGGCGATTGGTACTGCCGTGGGTGCAGTCGTAGCCTCACTGCGGATGCGTCTAGACCAAGCGCCGCTGGTGATGCCGCTGGGCATTGCCATGGGTTTATTGATGATCATGCTCAATTTCATCAGCAATGTATGGGTGGCTGCACCATTTTTAATCTTACTGGGCGCTATTGGCGGCTTTTTGGTGGTGCCTATGAATGCGCTCTTGCAGCACCGTGGACATAACCTCATGGGCGCTGGCCGCTCTATTGCGGTGCAAAACTTCAATGAGCAGGCCTGTATTTTGGGTTTGGGCGCTTTGTACACCGGTTTTTCGAGCATCGGGCTGAATGCCTTCATGGCGATTACTATTTTTGGCTTGATCGTCTCTGGCTTCATGTGGCTTATCCAGCGCTGGCACACCAGCAACCAAATCCACCACAGCGCAGAACTTGAGCGCCTGCTCAATATTGCCCGCCACGACAATCTGCACGGATGATTGCGCCAGCCCCAGCGCGCTTGGCCGTAGCCGCCTTGGTGCTCAATGCGCTGGTGTGGGGGCTGTCTTGGTGGCCTTTTCGCCAGCTCCAGTCCCATGGGTTGCACCCTTTATGGGCCACCGCCATCGTTTATGGCTTTGCAGTCATTTGCGTTTTGGCCTTCAAGCCCATGGCATGGACAGGCTTGCTGCGCCACCCTGCACTGTGGCTGCTGGCCTTGGCCTCAGGCTTGACCAATATGGGTTTCAACTGGGCCGTGACGACTGGCGATGTCATGCGCGTCGTGTTGCTGTTTTACATGATGCCCGCCTGGTCCGTCTTGCTCGCGTGGGCGGTGCTGGGCGAGCAGCCCAGCCGATCTTCGGTAGCGCGCATGGTTTTAGCGCTGGTAGGCGTGCTGCTGGTGCTCAAAACACCTGATTCGCCATGGCCCGTGCCGCACAGTGCCGCTGACTATTTGGCTTTGATGGGCGGCCTTTGTTTTGCGCTGACCAATGTGCTGCTGCGCCACCAGCACGCACTGCCGGGCGAGTCGCGCATGCTGGCCATGTTTGTGGGCGGAGCCGCCATTGCCAGCGCAGTGGCGGTGTTGGGCAGTGGCAGCATTGCCGCTGTGCCCCCCCTGAGCATGGCTTGGCTGCCGCTGCTTGGGGGCTTAGCCGTCGCTTTTTTATTGGGAAATATGGCGTTGCAATATGGCGCAGCACGCCTTCGCGCCAGCACCACGTCCTTGGTGATGCTCAGTGAAATTGTGTTTGCCAGCGCCTCTTCTATTGCGCTGGGGGCGGCTGCGCTCGGCGCAAAAGAAGCCATAGGCGGCACATTAATTGTGCTAACTGCCATGTGGGCTACGCTATCAGAAAAATAGCAATATATCACCCTAGGACGGTGACATATGCCAAATTATCCCAATAAACGGGTTGCATCTTGTGCGGTAAGGTTGCGCACATGCTCTAGCAATACAGCATCGGTGTAGGGTTTGGTCAAATACAGGTCAACGCCAGCATCTAGCGCCATGTCGCGGTGCTTTTCTGTGGCGCGCGAGGTAATCATAATGACGGGTAAATTCATCCACTGCGGCACTTCGCGCACCCGCTTGGTCAGCTCCAGGCCGTTGAGGTTGGGCATCTCCAGATCTGTGACCAAAATGGCTGGAGGATGCGCGCGCATACTGTCTAGCGCTAAAAAGCCGTCGTTGGCAGTGGTCACTTCGTAGCCAGCGTCGCCTAGCAGCTGCTCCATAGAGCGGCGTACCGAAAGCGCATCGTCCACCACCAAAACGCGGGTTTTCTTAATCGTCAAGCGCTTGCGCATGGCAGCCGATGCCCCGACGCGCACCGACGACTTAGCAGCGCGTTCGAGCATGGGCACATCGAGCAAAAACATCGGCTTGCCGTCGCCGCGCATGGCGCCGCCCACCACGCCCGGAATGCGCCGTGCCAAACGCCCAATATCTTGCAAAATCAACTCGCGGGCATCGACCACGGCATCTACCAGCAAAGCAACCGTTCCGCTGGCGCTGCGCACCAACACGGCCGGATGGGTGCGCGACAACATGGGCTTGGCATCTTCAAAACCCAGCCAAACACCCAACGCATACAAAGGATAGACGGTGTCCGCATAGCGCAGCATGGCCACACCCGACTCGCTGGCCGTCACCTCACACTGGTCAGCCGCCAGCGCTGTCACCACTTGCTCAGAAGACAATGCCACTTGCTCGTCGGCACATTGCACAATCAAGGCTTGTGCCGCGCCGCTTGAGACTGGCACGTGCAATGTAATCGTAGTGCCCACGTAGGGCTCGCTTTCGATGTCCAAGCGGCCTTTTAGCGCCGTGATGCGGTCATTGACCACGTCCATGCCCACGCCACGCCCCGACACTTCGGTGACTTGGCCTTTGGTGCTAAATCCTGGGCGCAAAATCAACCGCCGCAATTCGTCCTCGGGCAAGTTAGCCCCAGCTGCAATCAAACCATATTCCACCGCTTTTTCGTAAATGGTAGGAAGGTCGAGACCCCGTCCATCGTCATGGCAAATGACTTGGACTTCTTGGCCAACACGCTTAAATTCCAAGCGCACCATGCCTTGGCTGCTTTTGCCAAGCATCTGCCGCTCATCGGCAGGCTCAATGCCGTGGTCGATTGCATTGCGCAGCATGTGCAGCAATGGCTCAGTCAAACGGTTCAGCACGTCTGCGTCCATGGTGGTGGCATCGCCCACCACTTCTAGCAGGGCTTGCTTGCCCGTGGTGGAGGCTGTTTGGGCGACATTGCGCTTGAGGCGGGGCAAGATGGACTTGACGGGCACCAAGCGCGCGGCGAGTAACTCGCGGTGCTGCTCGCGCAAAGAGTATCCTTCGTCGCGCAAAACTTGCAAGGCCATGCTGGCCTGCTTGCGGGCTTCTCGCGCCAGCTCTAATTCGTCTTGCACCGCTTCGGCCACAAAACGAGAAATTCCATGCAGCGCGTCGTAACGGTCCATCTCCAACGGGTCAATGTGTTCACCGCCGTCTTTTTGCCCGCGCAATTGCACCACCTGCTTGTCCACAGTTTGTTCAAGCTCGCGCAGACGGCGTGCCAACTCAATGTGGTTGGTCTCTAACGCTTCCAAGCGGTTTTCGGCACTTCGCATCAATTGCTCTAGGCGCTGGCCATTGACAATCGATTGCCCCGCACGGCGCAGCACGCGGCTTAACCGGTCAACCCCCACCCGTAAAGTCTGGGCATCTACTGGTGCGGCTTGCCCTGCAGCTTCAGGGGCATCTTGCACCTGCGTGGCCGCTTGCGCCGCCAGCAAAGCTTGGGGCTGAACGCTTTCAGCAGAACCGTCTCGAATCCAAGTGACCCAGTCAAGCAAGCGCTGCAAAATAGGCAGGGCATGTTGAGGGGCAGCTTCTTCGCCCTGCAAATGTGCCACCATCTGTGACAGCGTCTGCACCGCCGCCAGCATATCACGCACAGCGGCGGGATTGACCCGCTGGCCATCGCCAATCAGTTCAATCGCCCACTCCATGATGTCTTCTAAGCGGTGCGCCAAACGCGCCACGCCCGGTAAACCAATGATGTTGCCAGAACCTTTAAAAGTGTGTGCCGTGCGCAGCGCCTCCGTCAGCTCAGGTAAGCTGGCTTGCCCAATAGCCATACGCTCTAAGGTGTTACCCAACTTCTCTAGCTGATCTGGCGCATCCACCAGCATGGCCGATAGCAAACTGGCATCAACCTCCTCAGTCGACAAACCCACGTCTTCTAAGGTCGCCTCGGGAAGTGGCTGTGCAGCAGCGGCCGCTTCAGCGGCATCAAGCGCAGGCGGTGTGTTGAGCAAATTGCGCAGTACTTGCAGCGCCTCTTCGTCGGGCTGCACAGGACAGTCCCGCAAATAAGCCATGACGGTTTGTGTCGCTTCTGGGCTTGCTGGCGCATCAAGGTATGCCAATGCGGGTGTGAGCCAGCCTTTGAGCCAGTCCAAAGATGCTGGGTCAGATTGCTTGATCTGGATTTGGGTAAATTCAGCAATTTGCTGCAAATACCCCCCAAAACCATGCAAACCTATCAAAGAACCGGCCTGTACAGAGCGGCCTATAAAGCCCACCATGGGTTCCAGCAAAGTGCCAGCGCGTTGCGGCTGGGCACAAGCCTGATCCAGCGCTTCTCGCGTGGCAGGCACGTCCAGCGCGAATTCCTCGCGCATCAGAGTTAACAGGTCGCTTATATCCACGGATAACTTATCTGTGACACGGGGTGCTTAAGCGTTTTGCGCAGGCAACTTGAACAAGCCCACCGCATCGGTCAAACGCCGCGAGAAGTCAGCCAAGGTCACCGTGCTAGCGGTTTGGCGTTCAATGGCACGTGCTGTTTGCTCTGTGCCCTCGTTGATGCTCAGCACCGATTCTTGCAGGGTCATCGACAATTGTGCCTGTTGCTCGGAGAATGCAGCAATTTGCCGCACCAAACCCACCAGTTGGGTGGTGGTAGCCTGCGTTTGGTTCATCTGCACACCAGCGCGCTGCGCCAGCTCCGACTGCTTGACCACCTCGCCGATCATGCGGTTCACGGTAAACAGCGTTTCATTGGTTTCCGCCTGAATATTGCCCACCAGCTGCGATATTTGACCCGTTGCTTGGCGTGAGCTGTCTGACAAACGCTGCACCTCCTCGGCCACCACCGCAAAACCTCTGCCCGCTTCACCCGCAGTTGCCGCTTGCATCGACGCATTCAAAGCAAGCACGTGGGTGCGCTCCGAAATCGCGTTAATCAGCTGCACCGCAGTAGAAATCTCTTGCGAACGCTCGCCCAAGCGCTTAAAGCGTTTTTCCATGTCAGAAATCGACTCACGCAATTGGTCCATCCCCTTGACTGTGCCGTTCACCGCATCCAGCGCTGCCGTGGTGGCAACTGCCGCAATCTCAGCGGCCTTGCTGGAATCGTCGGACAAAGTGGCCACTTGCGCCATTTGGTCAGTTGCCAGTGTCAAATTGTTAGACATGGTTTGCAGCGATACCTGCTCGGCTTTGGCGGTTTCTTCCACCAGCACCGACTGCTCGCGCACCGCCTCGGAGGTTTTGCGTACCTGCTCAGCAATCTCTTGCACCTCAGACAATGTACGACCAGTCTCCTCGGTAAACTGGTTGACCGAGGAAGACACCGTGCCAATAATGTCCTCAGTGACCGGCGCACGCGCTGTCAGGTCTCGGTTAGACAACTGGAACACTGTTTGTAGCAGCGCAATCACCGAGTTATTCAGGGTTTCGTTTTCTTTGCCTGCTTTTTCGAGGCTGGCAATTCGGTCGTCCAGCAGCGTGTCAAACGAACGACCCAACTCGCCAATCTCGTCTTGCCCCAGCAGCTGGCTGCGAGCGGCAGTGTCGCCAGTGGCCACCAATTGCACCGTATCCGTTAATTTTTTAATCGGTGCTAAGAATCGGCGCAAAAACACGGTCACCAGCACGCCAGCCACCACCACCACAGCCAAGCCCACCAACAAAGCCGTCAGCAAAGACTGGCGGTTAATATCGGCAATGGTTGCATTGGCTTCGTCAGCGTCAATTTTGGCAACTATGCCCCAGTTGAGCCCCTGCACCCGCAGCGGACCAAACGCGCCATAAACAGAAACACCACGGTAATCTGTGTACTGCACAAAACCATCTTGCCCCGCCAATGCAGACTTGGTGGCCTCCGTATCTATGGCGACCAAGCCAATCGAGGTATCCTTTTTGAGGAGCTGTTGCTTGGCGGTGACCGAGAGTTTTGCACCTATCAGGTCTGCAAAAGCGGTTTTATTTTCAACCACATAGCGCGCATTAGTGCGCATCAGTTTGTCAGGCCCGACCAAGAACACATCGCCAGAATCGCCCAAGCCGATCTGTTTCCAGGCTTTGTTGGAGCTCATCACGTCGGTGATTTTGTCAATAGGAAACTGAATGGCAATCACGCCAATTTTTCTGTCGCCATCGAACAATGGAACCGCAGCGAAGGCTGCTTGGTCGTTGTACGACGCCAAATAAGGCGCAAAGTCGGACACAGCAATCGCATCGCGGTTGGTCGCTTGCTTGATCTTGTTGTAGACCTCGGCGAGTTTGGTGTTGGCGGCAATACCATTTTTGAGCGTAGAGCCAAAGTCAAGTTCTTTGAACACCGTGTAGACAACGGAGTCACTTTCTGTGTCAATCAAAAATATGTCGTAAAAGCCTTGTAGTTTTTGCGCGCGTTCTAGGCCTGGGTGAAACTGTGCATGCGCCTGTACATAGGGATAATTTCCTTTGGCAGGGCGCATGAGTTTTTCTTTTTGCCCCAAAGGATTAGGGTTGTTAAAGATGTAGTCCACCTGCAAGGCATTGCCATTATTCTCAATCGACGAGGCCAAAAGACCAAGATCTGGCAAGTCGCCGCCGTTTCGCTTTTCGTATTCTGTGTTGTACTGCTGAAGCGTGTAAGACTCAAGGCCTTGTTTGGCGTCCTCCAAATTGATGGCGCTGTCTTTTGCCGCCGTGGCAAATCCGGACTTCAGCTGGAGCATGGCATCCAACGTGGAGCGCTGCGCCGCAATTGATTGCAAATCGAGCACCACCGAGTTGATGGCATCAGAAACCTGCTGGCGCTTGGAGTCTTTAATCGAGTTAAGCTGCAATTGTGTGCGCAATGTCAGCGCGTCACCAGCCAGCGACGAGGCGCTGCGCCATAGCAATGCAGCCGTGATCGCCACGGGAATCAAGGTGAGCGCCGCAGCGCCCAGCAGCATTTTTTGCCGAATATTCATGGGAAAAGTCTCCTGGCTTTAAAATTAAAGCTGTGAAAGTTCATCGGACAGCGCCGCCATCAGGCGTTCGCTGTTGATTTCTAAAAAATTGTTGCCACTCTTGTCTTGCGCCACAGCATCGCATACTTCGCGTAGTTTGGCGGGCAAGGCATTGGCGTAATCCAAAGGCACGGGCGTATACCGTAACTGCTGGGGTAAGGCATGAAAAACGATAGCGACTGCGTCGTCTGCGCCGTCAGCCGTCATGCCGCCCACTAACAAGCGCTCCACTGAGGGTGTTGCAGAGGTTGCGCCCAGCTCTGGGCTGAAATACACCCCCAAGTCGACCACCGGCAAAATATTGCCCTCGACATTGGTCGCGCCCAAAAGCCAAGCTGGCGACTTAGGAATAGCGGTGAGCTCAAAATTTTCAACGATTTGGCGAGCCCAGGTATAGGACAGTGCCAGTGCCCAAGGGCCACAAACAATCCCCTGCGCCAAGCTTTGGGCCGGCTCAGGTGTGGCTACAGGCTCTTGCATACATTGCTGGTGAAAACAGGGCGCATCAAAATCAAACTTGGCTCAAAATCTGGTCAGGCGTATAGGGCTTGGTGACAAAGCCTTTTGCGCCCAGCATTTGCGCAAACACGCGGTCGGCTTTTTGGTCTTTGGATGTCACAAACACCACGGGAATGCCTTTAGTGTTGGGGTCTTGCATGAGCTGTCGGGTAGCAGAAAAGCCGTCTAGCCCAGGCATGTTGACATCCATCATAATCAAATCGGGGAGCTCGGCCTTGGCCTTGCTGACGGCCTCGGCACCCGAGCTTGCGGTGATCACGATCCAGCCCGCATCAGAGAAAATGCGTTGCAAATTTTGGTTGTCTACCGGTGCGTCATCTACGACCATTACTTTTTTCATTGTTTACTCCTGAATGTTGTGGTTGGGTTCTGTCAAAAGTCTTTAGAGCCGGCACCGAAATTGGTCTCTTGGAATCCGCGTTGAATGGTTTGGTCGTGCTTTGCAAGCACCGCCACCAGCTCGGTTTCGTTGAGGGGTTTGGTCAAATACGCGTCACAGCCTGCCAGCGTTCCTCTGATTTTATCAATAGTACCGCCACGGCTGGTGAGCATCACCACCACAGGCGGCTTGCCTTCAGGGTGTTTGCGTTGTTTGATGGCGCGACAGGTTTGGTAGCCGTCTAAGCCTTCCATCATCACGTCCAAAAACACAAATTTGAAAGGGTGGCTTCCTAATTGGCTAAGCGCCTCCTCCCCGGAGCGCACAAGTTGCACGCGAAAGCCATAGCGGGTGAGGCGGTTTTGCATGAATTTCAAGGCAATGTCACTGTCGTCAACCACCAAAATGTCGTCAAATTGAGAGTCATTGCTGAGTTCAGCGGGCTTGGTGGCAGCGCCTAAGCCCAAGAAATCAGAGGCTGCGCCAAATCGGGAGTTGCCACCAGAACCAAAACCGCTGCGCACAGCTGCTGCCGCTTTGGCCGATGCCGAAGGCGCTAACGGCGCGGCAGCTGGCCGCACAGGGCTTTGCACGGGCGCAGCAACGACAGATTCTCGGGGTGCAGAAAAGGCGGCTTGCACTGGAGTAGCTATAGCGGGAGCGGCCACCGGAGCGACGGCTACACGCGCAGGCGCAGTAACGGCCGATGTGGGCGCAACTGGCGCTGATGCTAAAGATGCCAAAGGCACAGCTGGACTGCCAACCAGTGCGTTGACTGCGCTGAGCACACCCATCAAACGAATGGGGCGAGACAACACCGGCCAGCCCGTGCCGCAGTCGCTCTTGCCCACGAGCACCACATGCTGGCGGGCGGGTTTGGCGGCTGAAAAAGCGGCCACTGAGGCTGGATTGTCACCATTTAAGATCACCACGCTGGCCTGCGCAGGATTGGCGATCAACTGAAAGTGGGGTTGGGTGCGCGATGCCAGTCGAAACAGCGCCTCAAGCACCGATTTTTCAAACTCTGAGAATCCAGCTAAACCGATGTGTTGTGTGGTGCTCATGCTTATTTTTGTCAAAAAGGCCTGCGGCGCTTGCAGATTTAATATATAACTTCTTAATATATCGGTAAAGCTTTGGTTTTCATATGGTTTTACCCGTATGTACTGGCAAAAAATGCGTAGATTTGCAATATGCCGCACAATACTGTGCGTGTTTAACCACACACTTATTATTGTCTATTTTGTACCAGAAAGTTCCTATGACCACTGTCTATGATTTTTCAGCCACCGACATCAACGGCAAAGAAGCTGCACTCACACAATTCAGGGGAAAAGCCATTTTGGTGGTCAACACCGCCAGCGCCTGTGGTTTTACGCCGCAGTTTGGTGGGCTAGAGGCACTGCACCAAACCTATGCAGGCCAAGGCTTGGTGGTGCTAGGATTTCCTTGTAACCAGTTTGGCAACCAAGACCCCGGCGCAGATGCCGAAATTGCCAGCTTTTGCCAGCTCAATTACGGGGTGAGTTTTCCGATGATGGGCAAAGTAAATGTCAATGGCGCTGGGGCGCACCCATTGTTCAGCTTTTTATCGGCACAGGCTCCCGGACTTTTGGGCAGCAAAGCCATTAAATGGAATTTCACGAAATTTTTAATTGGCAAAGACGGCAGTGTGCTCAAGCGCTATGCCCCACAGGACACGCCAGCCAGTTTGGCCAAAGACATTGAAAAAGCCCTCAGCGCTTAATTTTTGAGAGTTTTTAGCCCAATGTCACCGCTGTAGCGTCATTTATTGCTATTATTTTTATACTGACATTACATTTTTTTTGCTAAAGCTGCATCTAATAATTCCACCCAATGGCGCACCGGCAATGCCGTGCCGCTTTGTAGGTGGGTGATACAGCCAATGTTGGCGCTGACAATTTGCTGGGGGTTGACTTGCCCAAGTACGCCTAATTTTCTGTCTCGTAACTGGTACGCTATGTCCGGTTGCAAGACTGAATAGGTGCCAGCCGAACCGCAGCACAGATGGGCTTCGCAAGGAGCAGTTTGCAGGTCAAAACCCAAGGCATTGAGGTGCTTTTCAACACTCCCCTTGAGCTGCTGCCCATGCTGCAAGGTGCAAGGCGGATGAAAGGCTATGCGCTCTTGCGTGGTTTTTAGCTTACCCGCCAATGCGGCACTGATCTCGGGCAACAACTCACTAATGTCGCGGGTTTTAGCGCTGATTTGCGCTGCTTTGGCCGCATAAGCGGGGTCGTCTTTGAGGATATGGCCGTATTCTTTGACGGTTACCCCGCAACCCGAGGCGTTCATCACCAAGGCCTCCACTTGGCCCAGCATAGGCCACCAAGCGTCGATATTGGCTCGCATCTGGGCTTTGCCGCCGTCGTGGTCGTTGAGGTGGAATTTAACCGCCCCGCAGCAACCAGCCTTGGGAGCAATCAGGGTCTGAATCCCTGCTGCGTCGAGCACGCGCGCTGTTGCCGCATTGATGTTGGGCGCCATTGAGGGCTGCACACAGCCGGCGAGCATGAGCACTTTTTTTGCATGCGTTTGGGTGGGCCAAACGCCCGATTCTTGTTTGGCGGGCACTTTAGCCTGCAACGATTTAGGCAGCAGTGGGCGCACACTTTGACCCAGCGCCATGGCGGGAGCAAAAAGCGGTGAAGGCAAGCCCTCTTTGAGCGCCCAGCGCAGGGCCGACTGCACCACTGGCCGCTTGACTTTGGCATCGACCAGCTTCCTGCCAATGTCGATCAAATGGCCATACTGCACACCACTTGGGCAGGTGGTCTCGCAATTGCGGCAGGTCAGACACCGGTCTAGGTGAGCTTGCGTTTTGGTGGTGGGCAATTGGCCCTCTAGCACTTGCTTGATCAGGTAAATACGGCCGCGAGGGCCGTCGAGCTCGTCGCCCAAGAGCTGGTAGGTCGGGCAGGTGGCGGTGCAAAAGCCGCAGTGCACGCATTTGCGCAAAATCGCCTCTGCATCTTGGCCATCTTGGGTGTTTTTGTATTCGGGGGCAAGGTTGGTTTGCATCTACATCTCCGAAAACAAGCGTTGTGGGTTAAAAATCCCTGCGGGATCGAGCTGCTCCTTCAGGCGGCGATGCACTTGCATGTTTGCAGCAGTAATAGGAGAAAATTTGGGCAATGTTGCGGTATTATGGTTATAGTTTGCTATGAAACATGTAGCATAACCATGGGCTGATTGGGCTGCAGCTTGGATACGGGATGCGTCTTGCGCTGCCGCCCAGAGCCATCGCTGCCCGCCGTGCCATTCAATCAGCTGGTCACCGGGCAGGTCTAGGGCGGGCGCGGTTTGAGGAACGCTAAGACGCCAGAGGCTTTGCGCGGGTGCAGCGTTGGCAGACCTTGATGCCCCTGTTTGCGGCATTTTGTCGGCAAAAAAAGGCAGTTTGAGGTCGCGGCACTGTGCCCAGTCGGTCTGGGCTTGTGCATTGTCCATTAGCTGGCCACCGCACTGCGACTGCATTTTGACAACCGCCGCTTGCACGGCGGCGACAGCACCACGCAGGCGCACAAAAAGCAGCTCCTTGGCCTGGCCAGCTGTGTCGTCGCGCACCCAACAGCTCGCATTGAGGGGCAGCGGGTCGCCCCCCCAATGGTTGAGCTGCTCGATAGCTTTGGCCTGCCCCATTTCAAACACCAAGCTTGCCTCTGCTGGCGCAACGGGCAGCACCTTGAGCGACACCTCGGTCAATACACCAAGCGTGCCCCAAGAGCCCGCCATGAGCCTAGATACGTCATAGCCTGCTACGTTTTTCATCACAGTGCCGCCAAAACGCAGCGCCGCACCTTGGGCATTGAGCATTTCAATGCCCAATACATAGTCGCGCACAGCACCCACATTGGCGCGCGCTGGCCCAGACAAACCAGCAGCTACCATGCCGCCCACGGTGCCGCCCGCAGCATAACGCGGTGGCTCAAATGGCAGGCATTGCCCTTTTTCGGCCAAAACCATCTCCAATTCGGCCAAGGGCGTGCCCGCTTTGGCGGTGACCACCAATTCAGACGGCTCGTAGGCCACAATGCCCGTATGTGCCAGGGTGGAAAGCGGTTCGCCCACCAGCGCATGGCCATAAAAGTCTTTGGTGCCACCGCCGCAAATACGCAGCGGAGTGCCAGAGGCTGCCGCTGCACGCACGCGGTCTGAGAGGTTGTTGAGGCTAGTTTCCATGCATAGAATGGTAGCGCTTGAGGCGCAGTTGCGCCGCAGCAAGTGCGTGAATTTTTTGCAGCAAGGCTGTGAAACAGCGCCCGATGGCTGCTACGCCATAAACCCGATATTTCTAGTCGAATAATTGTCTAAATTGGGCAAAATCAGCGCTAAATTACTGTCGCTGATGCCATACCACTTGCCCAAAGTTGCGGCGTATTGGTCGACGCCCGTTGTGGGGAGTAATCGGCCAGAACCCAGATCCCAAGCGTGTCCCATGCCAGCGGGCGCCATGTTTCCATAGATATTACCGCCTTTGACTGCCCCTGCGCCCGGTGTGCCGTCACCACCCACCACAAAATGGGTGCTGCCCCAGCCGTGGTCACTGCCTTTGCCGTTGCTAGCCAAGGTGCGGCCAAAATCAGACGCCGTGAACAAAGCCACTTGGTTAGCCATACCCAGCGCCGAGATGGCCGCATGAAAATACTGGATGCTTTGCGAGACGCGCTGCATCAGAATCGCTTGTTCACGGGGTTGGTTGTCATGCGTATCAAAACCACCAATGGACACCATGAAAACTTGTCGCTTAGCGCCAATGGCCGCGCTTTTGCCAATCATTTGTGCGACCATGCGCAACTGTTTAGCGAGGTTGTCTTTGTCGACAGATGTCGGCTGGCCGGCTATCGGATTGCTGTAGGCGGTGGTTGGAAGCGCTAAACGGGAGTCGAAATTGAGCTTGGGAGCACTGTTGGTCGAACTGGTTTCCGTTAAGTCCAGCACATTGGTTTTAAAAGTCGTGTCGGTATTGCTAGAGCGCTTGAGAATGCGGGCATATTCAGCTTGCAGAGCCGATGTGCCGGTGTCTTCCATGGCGGCGCGCAACTGCGCTGCTCCTGTGGTGGAGTTCAGCGTGTTGCCAGTCAGGCCACGCATACTCACCGAGCCTTCTGTGCCCACTTGGTATTGGACTACGTCTTGCCCAGCAAGCATCACCGTGTTGCCCGTGACTGAAATGCTGGTAAAAACAGGCAAAGCGTTGTTGCCCATCATCAAGTCGCCCATGCGCCCGGCCCAACCGTGGCGAGCGCCTTCGGGTGAGCTGGCTTGCCACAGCGACTGCTGGTCGTTGTGCGAGAAAAGCTTGGGCGGCAGAGCCGTTTTACCCTGCTGGTATTGCAGCTTGGTGGTGGGCGCAATGAGGGGGCCAATATTGGCCATGACGGCGGCTTTTCCACTGTCATAAAGCGCGCGCAGACCCGCCAGTTCAGGCGCCATACTAAATTGCAAGCCTCCAGTGACTGACGCTGCAACCAAGGGGGAGTGGCCAACGTTCGTAAGTGCCAATCCGGTGGCATTCTGGGTGGCATCGTATACGCCACCTCTAGCGGCGGCGTACAAGCTATGACTGGCCGCATCTACAGGCAAGACCCAGTTGTGCGCATCGTTGCCACCATACATAAATAAGCACACCAAGGCTTTGTAAGGGTCGCCCGAACCGACAGTTTGCGCAGAAGCGCTGCCCAAGGCAGCCAAACTGACAGAAAGAGCCGCACCAGCGCCCAAGCCCTGAGAAACAGAAGCCGCCTTTAGGCTGGCAGAAGTGCGTAAAAACGCGCGGCGTGAGGCATCCATGGTATTAGCGTTCGATCATGAATTCAGAGGATGACAGGGCGATAAACACCGCAATTTGAAGCCGATCGCGGCTTCGGGTCGTGCTGTTCCAGCTGACTTGATTTTGCATGGCATCGAGCAGGCGCGTGCGCAGACCCGCCGACATACGCCCAGCAAAAAGTAACAAATTGATTTGGTCGACAGCGGCTGCGTTGCTGGTGGCCAGCGCCTGCAACAAAGGCGCTGTGCTCAGAGCAAAATCTACCTTCACGTCTTGCGTTTTTCTCTGTGCAGCAGGTATGTCAAGCTCGTCTCCCGTCCAACCCACACCCCACTGGATCAGCGCATACACATAATTCGTCCAATTGGCCACACTCGATTCGTTGGCAATTTGGAACTCGGGCGCGACCATGGATCGGTTGGCAATGTCGGTATTGGGGGGCACATAGCCGGGGCGGTAGAAATTAAAAACCGAAGGCGCGTTCAAGGGCGTTTGTGACAGCGAGGTGTCATTGATCATCCAGCGCCCTGTTAGGCTGCTGGCAGAGAGGGCACGCAGCGCCTGTGCGGTTCGCAAAATCGGCTCTTTAAGCTTGCCCGCTTGCGCCGTTGGCTCACCACGCGCCTCAGGGTGCTGGAGCACTGCGGTGACCACAGCGGCCATATCGCCGCGCACCCCCTTGCCGTTGTCGTCAAATTTTTGCGCTACATATTGGACATATGCCGCGCTGGGATTGCTGGTAACCAGTCGCTGAATCAATTGCTTGCCAATGAAAGGCCCTACATTGGGATGCTTAAACAAGGTGTCCAATGCGATGCGCATGCTGTCTACGCCGTTGGTATTGGCGGGAATCGTGACGCCAAGAAAAACCTTGGTGCCAAGCTCATGGAATGCCGGGAATACGCGCATGGGTTTTAAGTCAAACCGCGCACTTCCTACGGTCTCATAGCGCTCTGGGCCGCCCCAGCGAAATGTTGCGTTGGCACTTGTGCCGTCGGGCATGTCCCAAGACCAGCCCGTGAATACACGCGCCAACCCAACCACGTCATCGTTGTTATAGGTCTCGATCGGCTTGCCATTGCTGTCGCGCTTAGTAGAGCCGTCTTGGTTGAGTTGGTACAAACCAATTGTGAAAAGCTGCATTACCTCGCGCGCAAAATTCTCGTCTGGAACGCGGCCCTTGATTGGATCTGCTTTTTGGTTGCGAATGTGGGACAAGTAAATCCCCATCACAGGGCTCAGCGCCACATCTTCTAGCAAGGCTCGAAAATTGCCAAAGGCGTGTTTGCCTAAATTGTCTAAATATTGCGCAAAAGCACGCGCATGGTCATACAAATTCGAGTCTGACTGCGAAACCACCATGATTTGAAGCAGCGCGTGCACCACGCGCTGGCGCAATTGGTCGGGCGCACTGACCGCTTTGCCCCAAAACAAGTTGCCCAAGCCGCTGGGGCTGTAATTAGTGCCTCCATTTCCGGGTCGGTATGTGCCGCCAGCGTCTAAATTAAACCGCGCTTGGACAGCGTTGACATAGTCTGGTGCAGGGGCGATGGCTATTTGGTCTGCGAGCCAATCGGACGGTTTTCGCCCATTCAACGCGGCTACAGAATCGCGCGTAGGACCAAATGAGGCTTGCACCAACATTCTTGCCGCCTGCTCTTGCGATAAGGGTGCGTCTGCAATCACCACCGCCGGGGCACCCACCGGAATCACTGAGCCACCCACGCCTGTGGATGCGCCACTTGACCCATTGGTCGCATTCGTTTGCGCAGCACTTCCCACGCCCGCAGAACCACCGCTGCTTAAACCGTTGTTCGCACCCAGTACCGAACCAGGGGCATCAACAGCGCCACTACCGCCGCCGCCGCATGCGGCCAAAAAAGCGCTAGCAGATGCTGCTGCGGCAGATTTTTGCGCAAAAGCACGGCGAGATATCGGCGCATTCAATGAGGAGTTTGTCACGGGTTTAAATATGCATACAAAGATCGAAAACTACAGCTTTGTAGTGTGCACTCGTGGCCAATCGCGAAAAAAATAACGGCGACCAACGGTCAAATTGAACGGCTATACGGTAGCCAATATTGCCCGTTGAAATGGACTTAGCCAACCACTGAAGCCTGCGCCAAACCTGCATCGACGATCAGGTTGTGCCCTGTGATGCCTAAACTGTCGTCGCTGGCGAGAAACAAAGTTGGCTTGGCTACGTGCGACGAGTCCAGCCGAAACTTGAGGCACTGTAGGTCGATGAATTTTTGGTCTTCTTCAGGGTTACGCCATAAGGCGCTTTGTCGCTCGGTAACTATCGCGCCAGGTACGAGAGCGTTGACGCGAATCCCAAACTCGCCCAACTCACGCGCCAAGGTGCGGGTCATTCCGCTGATTGCCGCTTTGCTGGCAGTGTAGCCAATCAAATTTGGGCGACCACGCATCCAGCTGATACTACCCATATTGATGATACTGGCTGGTACGCCTAATTTTCGGGCTCTTCGCGCTATTGTTTGCGTAGCAAATACTTGATGCCTAAGGTTAATGTTGAGGCAATTGTCCCAGTATTCAGGGGTGAGCTCATCGAGCGAGTGGCGATCATCACGCCCAGCATTGTTAACGAGCACTTGTATGGTGCCCAGCTTGTCGGCCATACGTTCCAACATGGCCTGCAGCGCTGGTATGTCGCGTACGTCGCAGGCTTCATACAGCGGGGCAGTATGCCCTGCTTGCACGATCTGTGCAATCAATTCGTCACCGCCACCTGGCTTGGTTCCATTGAACGCCACTTGCGCGCCTTGCGCCGCAAATGCACGGACGACCTCCGCGCCAATGCCTGAACTTCCTCCAGAAACGAATACGACCTTGTTTTTGAGCGAGGGGTATACCGTCATAGCGCAACTCCAGTATCTTCAAAAGAATGAACGGGAAGCCCCGCGACACCCACACGCATGCTCAGTACGCAGCCCAGCAGTGGCTGCGCGGCCAACTCTGCCTCGCTTCGATTGTGGCGCGCAGTCGTTAAATACAAAGTCTGTAAGTCGTCCCCACCAAAAGACGGCATAGTATTGCACAGCGTAGGCGTTGGAATGCTTTGTAAAATTTCGCCAGAAGGTGCAATTTGCAACACGCGCTGGCCCTCAAACATCGCCACCCACAGGTTGCCCTGCACATCAACCGATGCGCCATCTGGTCGGCCAAGGTAACCGCCGTTGTCTTCAAGGCCAAATGCCCAGCCCTCAGGCTTGGCATCGAATTGTTTGAAGACCCTTTTATTGGCCATTTGGTTGCTCTGCAAATCGTAATCCCAAGCATATATGACGTGGTTGGGGGTGTCTGCCCAGTAGACTGTTTTTGCATCGGGCGACCAACACAATGCGTTGGCGATGATGGCATCGCTGGCCATATGCTGAACTTTGGGTGTGCCACCAGCGCGGGCATCTAAGCAATGCAGATTGGCCAAACGCGCCGTGCGTGGCTCGAACATCGTACCCGCCCAAAAACGCCCTAAAGGATCACATTTACCATCGTTAAAGCGCGTGGTCTTTGGGTCGTGGGTGAAGGTGGCCAAGCGTTCAAGCGGACCGCCCCAGCTGCGTGCGCGAACCATGCTGTCACGCAGGGCAATGACATAGCCACCGCTCTTAGCGGGCGCAATACAGCCGGGCTCTGAGGGCATGACCCAACTTTCCACCGTTCCCATAAAGACATTGGCGCGTTTGATCGCAAAGCCTGCAATGTCAACCCAATAAAGGGTTTGCTCGTCTTGGCTCCAAAACGGCGATTCGCCCAAAATACTGGGCTCAGAAACTACAGTTTGCCAATGCATCACGACTCTCACTAAACAGGGGTTACTTCAATCGACATGGTAGCCGACCAAGACTGGCCACTTTGCAAGACTACGACACCCAAATTTTGGGCATCGGTTTGGTTCATGGCATTGTTGACATGGCTTACCGGCTCTACCGCAACAAAGTCTTTTTTGTCATTGGTAAAAACAACCAGACGTGACAAGCTCGATCGCATGGTCATGTGTAAGCACTCATCACGCAAGTGCACCACACCGCTCCAGCCATCAAAGCAATGGTCACTCTCCAAGTAGGCGGCATCCACATCAAGGCCGGAGACTATGCTGCGCTGGGTCGGCAGCTTGTCAACGCCCATCTCCCAGCGACCCTCTGCAGAGAACGCCAATCGGCTGCGGCTGCGTTTGACAAAATACGGATGCCAACCTAAGCCTACGGGCGCAGCGCTGGGCGATTGGTTGGTAATATTAAGGCTGATGTCAAGTCTGTCAGGGCTTAACTTAAAGGTTTGCGAGGCATCAAACGCAAAAGGCCATGCACTGTCTGCCCGATGTTCTAAGCTCATCATGGCAAAATTCTCTGTGGATTCGAGCAACTCCCAAGCGCGCTCAAATCCAATGCCATGGATTGAATGCTCTTCGCCAGAGAAATTTTTTACCAGAGGATGGCTTGTTCCGTTCCACTGCAGACGCGCTTTTGCCACCCGGTTAGAAAATGGAACAAGTGGGTAACTGCCAGACAAACGTGCGTGTTTCAGACTGCCCGCACCACACGAGCGCAATATCGGAATTTCACCACACCAAAATCCCTCAACACTTGCGCCCACGTCGGGTCGCAAGGCGAGAGTGAGGTTGCCTGATTGGAGGGTAATCACTTGCATAGCGGTGAGCATACTCCTTATGCGTAGCCAAGCGGCAACACATCGGCCAACAATACCGGCAAGCCCGTGTCGATGCTGCGGTGCGCCGCCACGCCCACGGCCACGCTGCGCATGCCCTCTTCTAGACTCACCTCAGGTGCTGTGCCGCCCCGCACAGCTTTGGCAAAGCGCTGGTGCTCAATGAAGGATGCGCCAAAATGTTGGCCCGCGTAGCGGATATTCGTGTCCCACACGCGGCGCGTGGACACGCCGCGCCCTGTTCCCGAGGCCTCGCCCCAAACCTTGCGTGCGCCCCAGTCCTCGCGGCGGCCATGGCGCAGCACTAGACTTGGAATCAGCGATTCGAGTTTTCCGTCAGCGCCCACAATCACAATATGCTCGTTGTCGGTAGAGTTCTCAGCAAACATACACAAATCAAGGCTGGCGCGCGCGCCGCTGGCGTATTCCACAACCACATAGGCGCTGTCTAAAATGTCGGGCGTTTTGCCGCCGTAGGATTCGTCTAAGTGGTTCACCCGCTGGCCTCCAGAGGCAAATACGCGCACTGCCCGCTCTTGCAATATCAACTCCATCAGGTTGAAATAATGGCAGCATTTCTCAACCAGTGTGCCGCCTGTATTGGCACTGAAACGGTTCCAATCGCCCACCTTGGGGTAGAAAGGCTCGCGGTGCTCGCGTATGGCCACTTGGTGCATGGTGCCCACGCCGCCTTCGTGGGCGATGCGGATCATCTCTGCCACGGGCGGCATGTAACGGTACTCTTGCGCTACCCACACTATTTTTGTGCGGCCCTTGGCTTTTTCAACCAATTCGTGGCAGTCGGCAATGGTGGTGCACAACGGTTTTTCTATCAAAATATGCACGTCTGCTGGCAGCGCCAAACGCATCAAATCAATATGGGTGAAGTTGGGCGTGCCAATCACTACCGCGTCGCACAAGCCGCTTCCCAACAGCTCTTGCGCACTGGCAAACACCCTAGGGGCTTGCGCCGCGCCAGCCAGCAGACCAGTGGCCGCCGCCAAGCTGCCCGCATCGGTGTCAAACAATGCAGTTACCACGCAAGCGTCCATGGCAATAATGTTGAGTATGTGCTCTCGCCCCATACTGCCGCAGCCGATGATGCCGTAGCGAATTTTTTGCAACATATCTATCCTTTCAATCCACCTTGGGTCAGCCCACCGACCACACGCTCTTGGAACATAGCAATCAAAACCGCGACAGGAACAATCGTGACGATCAAAGCCGCAGAAATGATCGGCCAAGGAAAGGTGAACTCCCCTTGGTAGAGCGTGATGCCCACGGGCGCTGTGCGCATGGCTGCACTGGAGTTTAGCGAAAGTGCTAGCAAAAACTCATCCCACGCATTCACAAACGCCAAAATACCTGCGGTGAACACTCCGGGGGCAGCCAATGGCACAACTACACGCCAAAGTGCCCCTAGGCGGGTACAGCCGTCAATCATGGCAGCGTTTTCTAAATCTTTGGGAATACTCTGAAAAAAGCCGACCAACACCAGTGTACAAATGGGCAAATTTAGCACCACATAGGGGAGCACCAACGCGGTATAGGTGTTGAGCAAATTAAGTGCCCGCATGGTTTCAAAAATAGGCACGAGCAGAGTCACCAAGGGGAACATGCTAGAGGCCACGATGCAGGTCAATATCAACTGACGGCGCTTGAGGTTAAGCCGCGCAATGGCGTAGGCTGCAAATGTAGCCACAAACAACGAGGCTACGGTCGATAAAAGCGCCACAGTGAAACTATTACTTAAAAACTTCAGGAGCGGTTGGTCTGTGAAGGCTTGCACATAGTTGTGCAAAGTAGGCGTGTGCGGCCAGTAGGTAATCGGCTTTTGCACCAACTCTACTTCGCGTTTGAGCGAGGTGAGCAAAATCCACACGGCTGGGAAAAAGCCGTTGAACACCACCACTGCGGCGGCAATCAGGCGCAATTGCCTAGAAGTCCATTCTGTAAGCATCATGCCTGCGCTCCTACGCGTTTGAGGTAAATTGCCGTGACGCACAACGAGAGCAAAAACATGCACACCGCCATGGTAGAACCGTAGCCCACATCCAAGTATTCGATGGTGGTTTTGTGAATCAACATAGCCAATGTTTCTGTTGCGTTACCTGGGCCACCCTTGGTCATGGTGTAGGGAATATCAAAGGTTTGCAATGCTGTGATGGTGCGGAAAATCAGCGCCACAATAATGCTGGGCATGAGCATAGGAATAGTGATTTGCCAAAACTGTTGCCACTTGCTTGCGCCATCCACCTCAGCGGCTTCATACAAAGACTTGGGAATCATTTGCAAACCCGCCAACAATATCAAAGCCATAAAAGACGATGTCTTCCAAATAATGGTGAAACATATGGCTGCAAATGCCCAGTTGGGCCGCAGTAGCCACATGCTTTGCGAGTTGTCACCCAGCCTGCGTGCAATATCGTTGACGATGCCGTATTCGGTATGAAAAAACCATGCAAAAATCAAGCCCACAAAACTCAACGGCAGCGCCCAAGGCAGCAATAAGGCCAAGCGCACAGGCCATTTGTGTTTAAAAGGCATATTGGCCAACAGCGCCAGCCCCATGCCAACTACCAAGGCTCCGGGCACGGTAATCAAGGTGATAAGTACGGTGTTTTTAGTGGCGTTCCAAAAATCCTTGTCTTTCCAGATTTCTACATAGTTTTCAAAGCCTATGAACTTCATGCCGCCCGCGCCTGACAGGCGCAGGTCAAAAAAGCTGTTGAAGATGAGTTTGCCAATCGGGTAAACCACGATCAAGGCCAGCAATATAAACGCTGGCGCGAGCAGGAGCACGGCCAGTGTTTTCTCACTGGGATCTCGGAGTGTGGCTAAACGCATCTTCATTTCTTTCCGGCGTTTAACGCATCACACGTGCAAGCTTGCCGTCAATATCGGCCACGCCCTCAGCTGGGGTCTTAGTCCGCGCAAAAATAGCACTTGCTGTGGTGCGAATCGTGTCGCTCACCTCGCCATAGCGTGGGCTCATGGGCCTTGCTTGGCCAGCAATCACCACGTTAGCGGCTTCTTTGAACCAAGGCACGGCTTTGACCACATCAGGATCGGTGTAAACACTTTGAATGGTAGGCAGCAATGAGCCCTCAACCGCCAAGAATTTAGACGATGCAGGGGACGACATGAACTGCACCAGCTTGGCAGCATCGGGCTTGTTTTTGCTAAATGCGCTTACCGCCCACTGCCAACCACCTACGCAGGTTGCGCTCTTGCCACCGGCCACTGCGGGCAGTGGCATCACGCCAATTTTGCCTTTGACTTGGCTGTCTGGATCGTCTTTGAGGCGATCCCACGCAAAGCCCCAGCTGATGCCAAAAGTAACTTGTCCGGCCTTGAATTCGTTGACCGTGTCTGGTGTTTTGATCTCCGCTACGTTCTTTTTGATCACGCCTTGGTCGACCATTTTGAGCCACATGTCCATGCCCTTAGTGGCCGCGTCTTTGTCCAGAGTCATCTTGCCAGCGCCATCATTAAATGCTTTGCCCATGCTCCAGTAGGGCAGCAAAAAGGTACATACTGTCCCCTCAATCGGTGCGCCTTGGATCGATAAGCCTTGCAAATTGGGATTCTTCTCGCCATCCATGATTTTCTTGGCGGCTGCGCTCAGCTCGTCCCAAGTTTTGGGTTCTTTGACACCGTATTTTTCCAGCAAATCTTTGCGGTAATACATGAACATGGCATCTGCAAAACCAGGCATAGCCGCCACTTTGCCATTGACAATATTCGATTGTGAATAGACCGGCAGATAGGGTTTCATGGCGGCTGGGCCACCCACATACGCATCTAAAGGCTCTAGCCAACCAGCACTGAAATACTGTGCGGGGTTGACAATGTCGATCAGATAAATATCAATGGCCGAATCTTTTGCATTCAAAACAGTACTGAGGTATTGCCGCTGCAACTCGGAAGTAGCGCCGCCCGTCTCTAGGTCAATTTTGACATTGGGATTGGCCTTTTGGTACTGGTCAAACAGCTTGCGCATCAGATCGGGGCGCTGGTTTTGACCACCAGAAAATACACGGATATTGGTTTGCTGGGCATAAGCCGTGGTGGCAATTGCTGCACTGATGGCCAATGCATAGAGGGAACGTGTTTTCATCTTGATCTCCTAGGGGTAACGTTGGTTAAAAAACTTCACTTTTCCATCAAACCATGGGTTTTCACCACGGCTTTGAAATCGGCATCGCGGCGGGTGGGCTGCAAGGTTTGCGGGCTGGTGGCGGTCATGGCAATGGTGTAGCCATCGGGTTTGGCGCGTGCCACATTGGCCATGCCAATCATGCCGCCCGCGCCTGCGGTGTTCACCACAGCAATTGCCGCTGGCGCTGCGGCAGTGCCCAGTGCCTCGCCCAACTCGTCTTGGAGCAAGCGCGCCATCAAATCGGTGGTGCCGCCAGGCCTGAAGGGCACATGCATCTGAATCGCTCGTTGCGGGTAGTTTTCTGTCAAGTTTTGAGAAAAAACAGGCAATGTCACCGTCAAAAGGACATAAGTAGCTATGAATTTATGAGCAGTATACATGCTTATGCTTTCAGCGTAATGCCACGCCACTGCCCGAATCAAACACATGCATATGCGCTGACGACAGATAAATCGGCATCGTATGTCCGGGTTTTTGATGAAAACTGGCTGCGCAGCGTGCGACTAACTCGCAGTTGCCCACTTTAAAAGTCACCAATGTTTCGGCTCCCAGTGGTTCTGTCAGTACCACGCTTGCGGCTAATTGCACGCTGTTAGCTTCCGGTGCGAGGCCAATATTCTCTGGGCGAATGCCAAACTGCAAGCTAGGCACTTGGGCTGCTTTACTTGCCAGCGCTGCGGGCAGGGCGATTAAGACGCCGCCCACATCAGCCGCGCCATTTGCTAGCGTGCATGACACCAAATTCATGGGGGGTGAGCCTGTGAAGCCCGCCACAAATAGCGCCGCTGGCGTGTTGTAAATATCGTGCGGTGTAGCGTATTGCATAACGCGGCCTGCGCTGAGCACGGCGATACGGTCAGCCAGCGTCATGGCTTCGACTTGGTCGTGCGTCACATAAATGATGGTGGCACCCAAGCGCTGGTGGAGTTTTTTGATTTCGGTACGCATCTCGCCGCGCAGCTGCGCATCAAGGTTACTCAATGGCTCGTCAAATAAAAACACCTTGGGTTGGCGCACAATGGCGCGTCCAATCGCCACGCGCTGGCGCTGACCGCCTGAGAGCGCAGCAGGCTTGCGGTCGAGCATATGCTCAATTTTGAGCAATTTGGCAGCATCCATCACGCGACGGGTGATCTCAGCCTCGTCCGTGCCGCGCAGACGCAGGCCAAAGGCCATGTTGTCGTACAAACTTTTGTGTGGATACAGCGCATAGTCTTGGAACACCATGGCGATATCGCGGTTGCGCGGCGGTTCATCGTTGACGCGCTTGCCGTCAATGCGCACATCGCCGCCTGTAATCGGCTCCAAGCCTGCCACCATGCGCAGCAAAGTGGATTTGCCGCAACCTGAAGGCCCCACAAACACAACGAACTCGCCATGTTTAATTTCCAAATCTACCCCATGGATAACCTGCGTTTTGGCATCGTATGACTTGGTGACATGCTGGAGTTCGACATTGGCCATGGTTAATACCCCTGCGAATGGATTTGAATGTCTTGCGCACGGATGACCGAGAGCACCGCTGCGCAATTGCGCATCATCAGGCCAAGATCTGAAGCACAGCCAATGTAGTCAAAGCCGATGCTGCGGTAGGTGGCCACGGCCTCTGGTGTGCCGCCTACCGTGCCCACAGGTTTTCCCGCGCGGTGGCATTCTTTCACGCCCTCGGCCATGAGCGCCACTACATCTGCTTGCATCAAATTACCTACATGCCCCATCGCGCCACTCAGGTCACCCGGGCCTATGAATATGCTGTCTACCCCGGGCACGCTGGCTATGTCAAACATACGCGACATGGCCTCTGGCGTTTCAATTTGCACCAGCACGCTTACGCCGTCGTTGGCCACTTTGAAATAGTCTTTTACCGTGCCAAAGCGCGAACCACGGCTCATGGCCGCCATGCCGCGTACGCCTTGGGGCTGGTATTTGCAAGCAGCCACGGCTTTTTGCGCTTCTTCAACCGTTTGCACAAAGGGGAACATGAGGGTTTGCGCACCCGCATCGAGCACGCGCTTGACCATGACGGTGTCGTTCCACGGGATCCTGGTGATGGGCAGCATGGACGTGCCTGCAATGGCTTGCAACACGCTCACTACGCTCATCATGTCCAACGGCGTGTGCTCCATGTCCACCACCGCCCAGTCAAAGCCTGCGCAGCCCACGGCCTCTGCCACTACGGGGCTGGCCGACATGACCCAAGTGCCCACGGGATAGCCCGCAGGAAGGTCTTTTTGGGCAAGCATGTGTTTGAATGGATTGTTCATAGTTTTCTAGGCCTTTTCAAGCTTTTATTTAGTAAATGACAGGCTCAGGCGTATCGTCCGCGCCTTGCAAAAAATCAAAATCGCAACCTTCGTTGGCCTGCGTTACCCGCTCTTGGTAGAGCTTGGTAAATCCCCGCTTGAACGGCTGCACGGGCGCTTTCCATGCAGCACGGCGCACAGCCAACTCGGCATCCGACACCTGCATGTGCAAGCGGCGGTTTGCGGTGTCTAGCTCTATCACATCTCCTGTTTTCACCAATGCCAACGGGCCGCCTACTGCGGATTCTGGCGCGATGTGCAGCACGCAAGTGCCGTAATGGGTGCCGCTCATGCGGGCATCCGATAAGCGCAGCATGTCGCGCACGCCACGCTTGAGTAGCTTTTTTGGGATTGGCAAATTGCCCCACTCGGGCATGCCAGGCGCGCCCACAGGGCCAGCATTGCGCAGCACCAGTACTGTGTTTTCGTCGCAGTCCAGCGCTTCGTCGTTCATGGCGGTCAGCATTTCTGGTTGGCTGTCAAATACCAATGCTTTGCCGGTGTGTTGCATGAGCTTTGGCTCGGCAGCGCTGGGCTTAATGACCGCGCCGTGCGGCGCAAGGTTGCCATACAACACGGCCAATGCACCTGCGCGACTCACAGGATTGCCCAATGGGCGAATCACCTCAGGGTCATGCACCACGGCGCTTTGCAGGTTTTCGCCCAGTGTTTTGCCTGTGACGGTCATTTGCGTGGTGTCTAGCTCGGCAAGAATCGTTTTTAGCAAGGCTGGCAAGCCACCTGCATAATAAAAATCCTCCATCAATTTGTCGCCACTGGGGAACAAATTGGCAATCACGGGGATGCGGCGCGCCATGGCATCCATGTCGGCCAAACCAACATCCACCCCGGCGCGTCCAGCCATGGCAATTACGTGCACAGCGGCATTGGTACTACCGCCCAACGCCATTTGCACAGCCATAGCATTGCCAAAACTGCCACGTGTGAGGATTTTGTTTGGCGTTAAATCCTCCCACACCATGCCCACAATGCGCTCGCCGCAATCGGTGGCCATGCGCGGATGCGCCGCATCCATGGCGGGGATGCTGGTGGCACCGGGCAGCGTGAGCCCCAGCGCTTCGACCATGCCCGTCATGGTGCTGGCGGTGCCCATGGTGTTGCAGGTGCCGGGCGCTCGGGTCATGCGTGATTCAAGGTGCTGCAACTCTGCCGCGTCGATATTGCCTGCTTGGTATTCATCCCAAAACATGCGGGTATGGGTGCCCGCTCCTATGGCTTTGGCTTGGCCGTTGCGCACATAACGGTCATTCAACATGGGTCCTGCAGGGCAAAAAATCATGGGGATGCCCACGCTGGTGGCACCCATCACCGTGCCTGGCGTGGTTTTGTCGCAACCCCCCATCAGCACCACGCCGTCGCAGGGCAAGCTGCGTAACAGTTCTTCGACCTCCATGGCCAAAAAGTTACGGTACAACATGGTGGTGGGCTTGACCATGACCTCACCCAAGCTCATAGCGGGTAGCTCCAGCGGGTATCCACCTGCCATCAGTACGCCTTTTTTCACGCTTTCGGCCCGCTCGCGCAGGTGGGCATGGCAAGGCGAGAAGTCACTCCATGTGTTGATGATGGCGATGATGGGTTTGTCCATCACGTCTTCGCGGCGTATGCCCTGCTGCTGCATGCGCTGGCGGTGCGCAAAGCCACGCATTCCCGCGTCAGAAAACCAGCGGCGGCTGCGAAGTTCGGCAAGGGTTTTCATGGGGGCGGTAGATTTCAAATGCAGAAGATAATTTGTTAGCGCTAACATTAATGCTTTTATTCAGACTTGTCATCGTGATAAACCCTATAAATTCATCTACATCATCCGAAGGAGAATGGATTGCTGATTCAAGCAATCGCCGACATGGCCGTACCACGCTGGCAGATGTTGCAGGTCTCGCTGGGGTCACGGCGATGACCGTTTCAAGGTATCTGCGAATGCCGCAAAGTGTTTCTGCAAAAACAGCCCAACGCATTGCACATGCGTTGGCAGAGTCTGCCTACAGCCCCAACAAACAAGCGGGTTTACTCGCTAGTGGGCGCTCACAAATTGTTGCCGCCATCATCCCAAATTTGGGCAACTCGATCTTTGCCGAAACCATTCAAGGCATCTCCGATACGCTGCACGGCCACGGCTTGGAGCTGCTGCTGGCGTCCACCAATTACTCGCTAGAACGCGAAGAAGAGCAAATCCGCGCGGTGCTGGGCTGGGCGCCCGCAGCGCTGATTGTGACGGGGCGCACCCACAGCGCGGGGGCGCTGGCTTTGATGCGCCAAGCCAAAGCAACTGGCATGCCGGTGGTAGAAATGTGGGACCAGTCGGCCACGCGCTCAGAGGCAGAGTTTGCGCAGGTTGGCTTTAACCATGCGGCGGTGGGGCGCTTGATGGCCATGCATTTGCTAGCGCGCGGTTTCCAAAATTTGGTCTACATCGACAGCTCGGTAGCGCAAGATTTCCGCGCCCATGCGCGTGGCGAGGCTTTTGTTCAAACCGGACGCGAGAGGGGAGCGCAAGTGCAACTGGTGCAAGCGGGCGCTGGCCAAGGTTTAAACAACGACCACCCAACCACGACAGAACCCATGCAGGCCGGTCGCTTGGCCATGCGCAGTCTGCTAGCCGCTCAGCAATCCGCTCCTCGTGCTGTGGCGTTTGCCAATGACCAGCTCTGCGCAGGGGCATTTTTAGAAGTCTCTGAACGCGGCATCCGTATTCCACAAGATTGGGCATTTCTGGGATTTGGCGATTTTCCGATCAGCCGCGAACTGGGCTTAAATGCCCACACAGGCCAGCGCGGTTTTAGCACAGTGCAGGTGCAGCGCAGCAAGATAGGCATACACAGCGCAGAGGCGGTGTTACGCGCCCTTGGGCTGTCTGCGGGCAGCGATATTGCCCAGACGATTGAACCGGTCGTTTTGCAACGCACTACCAGCTAAATTTTAAGAAAATATGGGAAATGTCACCGTCAGAACGTCATATATAGCTATTAAATAAGTAGCAATGTATTATGAATTTTCTGCCAACAATTGTGCAATCAGACCTTGCATCGCCACAAAATCTGGCGTTCCCACATAGCGTTTGACGATTTCGCCGCGTTTGTTGACGATATAGGTGGTGGGGGTAAGTTTGACATCGCCCCATGCTTTGGCGTTTGCGCCCGTGTTGTCAATGGCTACTTTGAAAGGCAATTTGCGGGTTTGGGCGTAATTCACCACGTAGGCTGGGGGGTCGTAGGCCATGGCTACCGCCAAGGTGTCAAAGCCTGATGCTTTGAATTTGTTGTAGGTCTCCACCACTTGCGGCATTTCGGCCACGCAGGTGGTGCAGCTGGTGGCCCAAAAGTTCACCAAGGTCACTCGGCCCTTCATCTCGGCGCTGGTCGTTTTGCTGCCATCGAGCAGCACAAAGGTCGATTCTGGCGCAATGCCCGAGGCCAAAACGGCACTATCGCACGCTTGCAGCGCCAAGGCACTTGCCAAGACCAGCGCAGCAGGCGCAAGATACCGAGTCGCAGCGACAATGGCGAGATGGAATAGGGATTTATCTGTCAACATATTGGGTATTGTCCGCGTTTTCGATTCAATGCACCACTTTTAAGGATTCGCCATGCAGCGTCGCCAACTTCTTCAAGCTTCGGCTTCCCTCACCCTTTCTGGCTTGATTGTGCTGACCTACGAGCAGGCACACGCCATTACTTTGGGGGATTTGACCAATGCCGATGCCACCAAAGGCATTAAAACAGCACTAGAAAAAGGCGCACTCGCCGCCATTGGCATCCTTGGCAAGCCGGATGGATTCTTAGGCAACGCAAAAGTTCGCATCCCACTGCCCGGATTTTTAGAAGATGCAGGCTCGATCATGAAAAAGCTCGGCCAAGGCAAACGCATTGATGAGTTGGTCACCTCGATGAACCGCGCCGCCGAAACCGCCATTCCTATGGCCAAAAACTTGCTCGTTTCCACCGTCAAAGGCATGAGCGTGACCGATGCCAAAAACATCTTGAGCGGTGGCGACACCTCGGTCACCGCGTTTTTCGCCGAAAAAACCCGCACCCCACTGGGCACGCAGTTTCTCCCCGTGGTCACCACCGCTACCGAAAAAGTGGGGCTGGCCCAAAAATACAACGACTTTGCAGGCAAGGCAGCTGGTTTTGGATTAGTCAAAAAAGAAGATGCCAACATCCAACAATACGTCACAGGCAAGTCTCTGGACGGCCTGTATTTGGTCATAGGCGAGCAAGAGCGCCTGATTCGCCAAGACCCCGTGGGCACAGGCAGCGCCATTTTGACCAAAGTATTTGGGATTTTTAAGTAGGCC
>JANOYR010000007.1:0-58197 GCA_031428975.1 Polaromonas sp.
GGCGCAATAGTAACGGAATTGAATACATTCTTGGCATTGTAAGTTTTGTTGGGTTTGGGGTGCGCCCGAGCCGCGTTTTGGCTCTCCCGCCGCTCCCTCATGGCGGGCATACCGCAAATCGGTCGGACGGGAGAGCCAAAACGCCGCTCGGGCTATGCTCAATTTTAGGGTTTAATACCGCAGGCATGCTTTTACATAGTGCCTGTCTGAGCGTGAAATGGTGTGCCAGCTTGCTCGCTTAGCCGCAACGTGACCAAGCTAGGCAAGAACCCTTGGGCCAACAAACTCAAGGCAGTAAAACGCAAGCCCCAGTAGTTACGCGTGCTTCTAAGTCGCGGTGGGCTTGGGCTACATCGGCCAAGGCGTAGCGGTGGTTCACGGGAATGGTGACGGAGCCGCTGGCTACGATGGCAAACAGCTCGTCGGCCATGGCCTGTGTGCCCTCGCGGGTGGCGATGTGGGTGAACAGGGTGGGGCGCGAGATGTAGAGCGAGCCCTTAGCCCCCAGCACACCAATGTCCAGCGGCGGCACTTTGCCCGAGGCATTGCCAAAGCTGGCCAAGAGGCCAAAGGGGGCGAGGCAATCGAGCGATTTCTCAAGCGTGTCTTTGCCCACCGAGTCATAAACCGCTTTCACGCCCTTGCCACCTGTGATGTCTTTGACCTGGGCCACAAAATCACCACTGGAGTAATTGATAGCGTGCGCAGCGCCGTGCGCCAGCGCCAGCTTGCATTTGGCATCTGACCCTGCTGTGCCAATCAGGTTCAAGCCCAGTGCGCGCGCCCACTGGCAGGCGATCAAACCCACACCGCCCGCCGCGGCGTGAAACAGCACATAGTCGCCTGCTTGCAAACCGCCTTGGGGCAGGGTTTTGCGCAGCAAATACTGGGCCGTGAGGCCCTTGAGCATCATGGACGCGCCGGTTTCAAAGCTGATGGCATCGGGCAGCTTGCACACGCATTTGGCGGGCATCACGCGCACGTCGCAGTAGCTGCCCGGCGGCTGGCTGGCATAGGCGGCGCGGTCGCCCACTTTGAGATGGGTTACACCGTCGCCCACGGCTTCAATGGTGCCTGCGCCTTCCATGCCTAATTTCAAGGGCAGGGGCAGGTTGTAGACACCGCTGCGCTGGTAAATGTCGATGTAGTTCAGGCCCACTGCGTGGTGGCGAATGCGCACCTCGCCTGCGCCAGGTTGGCCTACTTCTACTTGCACAATGTGCATATTTTCTGGGCCGCCCACGGCGGTGATTTGGATGCTGCGTTGGTTCATGGTTGTCTCGATGTTCAAGGGTTCAAGTTGTGGGGATGGTTAGGGCAAATCATATGCGCAGTTTAAGGTGGCGCTGCTGTGGAAGTTACTAGCGGTGAAGAAGGTGTGGGTGGCGTTTTAGACAAAAAATACACGCCGCACAACACCAAGGCAGTGCCGCAAATGATCCATGCATTGAGGGGCTCATCTAAAATCATCACGCCCATGAAAATGGTGGACAGTGGGCCAATCATGCCCGTTTGTGCTGTGAGTGCTGCGCCAATTTTTTCAATCGCCATCATCACCAGCAGCACGGGCACGGCGGTGCACAGTGTGGCGTTGAGCACCGACAGCCACACCACCTCAGGCGCTACGGCAAATGCCACGCTGACAGGGCGCAGCAGCAAAAACTGCGCAATGCAGCACAAGCAGGCCACCGAAGTGGCCAAGCCCGCCAACCGCAGCGACCCCAAACGCTTGACCACCTGCCCGCTGTAGCTCAGATACACCGCGTAGCACAGCACACTGCCAAACACCAAGGCCGCACCAATGGCGGTGCTCATGTTCATGCTACTGGCCAAGCTGATTTCGTGGCCAAACACCAAGAGCACGCCCGCGTAGCTTAGCGCGGCGGCAATAGCTTGGTTACGGCGGATTTTTTTGCCCCAAACCAGCGCACCAAACACCAAGACCAAGGTGGGGTTGAGGTACAAAATCAGCCGCTCCAAGCTGGCGCTGATGTATTGCAAGCCCGCAAAATCAAGATAGCTAGAAAGGTAGTAGCCGCAAAATCCCAAGCCTAGCACAGCGAGCCAGTCACGCTGAGTCAAAGGCGCTTTGCCCCGCCCCGCCCACCAAGCCATGCCAATAAACAGCGGCAGTGCAAAAGCCATACGCAGCATGATGAGGGTCACCGCGTCCACGCCGTAGCGGTAGGCCAGCTTGACGATGATGGCTTTGGCGCTGAAAGCGATCGAGCCACTTGCTGCTAGGAGTAGGCCTACTGCTATATTATTAATAGCCATATATGACAATTTGACGGTGACATCGGGTGTTTTTTGTATGATGAATGCGTCGAATGACCTCAGGAGGATGCTTCGCCTTATCAGCGTTATCGGTTTGCCCTACGCCCTCATGAGGGGGTATCCTAAATCGGTTGTAGGCCAAACCAATAGCGCCGATAAGGCTAGTGGCTGTGCGGAGATTGTGGGCTCCGACGGCAGCGCCTCGAATGCGAACTAAGAACGACCGAAGAAGCATCAGAACCCCACCGCCTGCCCATCCCTACGAGAATCGCTAGCCGCCACGTATCCGTGGTTGACATCACCGTCGCTGTCAAGCTTCCAAATAAACTGACCCGCCCCAAAATCTTGGTACGAATCGTTGATCACCTCTGTTTGGTGCCCCCGCGCAATCAGCCCCTGCACGGTGTTGGCATCCATGGCTGCTTCCACATTGATCTCTAGCCCCGCATTGAAGCGCCAGCGCGGTGCGTCGCAGGCGGCTTGGGGGTTTTGGCCGTAGTCCAGCATGCGCACCAAGGTTTGCATATGGCCTTGGGGCTGCATGTTGGCTCCCATCACGCCGTAGCTCATCACTGGCTGGCCGTCTTTGGACAGGAAAGCGGGAATGATGGTGTGAAAAGGTCGTTTGCCAGGAGCCACCACATTGGGGCTGGCGCTGTCTAAACTGAAGCCATGGCCGCGGTTTTGCAGGCTGATGCCAAATTGGGGCTCGACGCAGCCTGAACCAAAACCCATGTAATTGCTTTGAATCTGGCTCACCATCATGCCGCTCTCGTCGGCGGTGGTCAGGTAAATCGTGCCGCCACGGCGCGTCACGCTGTCGGGCGTGCCCGCTTCAAAGGCTTGGGCGGTTTTCATGTTGATGCGCTTTGCACGGCTGGCCAAATACTGGTCATCGAGCATTTGTTCAGGGCGCACTGCCATGGACGATGGCTCGGCCACATAGCGGTACACGTCGGCAAACGCCAGCTTCATGGCTTCGATTTGCAGGTGCTGCGAATCCACGCCGTCAACGGGCATGGAAGCGATGTCAAAGTGCTGCAAAATGCCCAGTGCTATCAGCGCGGCAATGCCTTGGCCGTTGGGTGGAATCTCGTGCAGGGTGTAGCCACGGTAGTTTTTGGCAATAGGGCTGACCCATTCGGCGTGGTAATTGGCAAAGTCAGCTGCGGTGTGCGCACCGCCTTGGGCCTTAGAAAACGCCACCAGTGCATCGGCAATCTCGCCACGGTAAAACGCTTCGCCTTTGGTAGCAGCTATCAGGCGCAGAGCACGGCCTGCAGCCTTGAACTGGAAATGCTCGCCCACCGTGGGCGCACGCCCCCATGGCAAAAAACTTTGCGCAAAGCCGGGCTGGCCATGCAGTTCCTTGGTTGCGGCGGCCCACTTTTGCTGCACCACAGGGGGCAGGCAGTAGCCGCGCTCGGCCAGCTCAATGGCGGGCTCCATCAGGTCGGCAAAGGGCAGTTTGCCAAAGCGTGCGCTCATCATGGCCCAGCTGCTCACCGCGCCGGGCACGGTCACGGTGTCCATGCCGCGCTTGGGCAGGTGCAGGCTTGCGCCATATTTGTTGTGAAAATAATCAGGCGACCAGCCCGCTGGGGCGCGGCCCGAGGCATTCATGCCGTGCAGTTCTTTGCCGTCCCAAATCAGGGCAAAAGCGTCGCTGCCTAGGCCATTGCTCACGGGCTCGACAATGGTCATGGCCGCCGCGCTGGCTATGGCGGCGTCTACCGCGTTGCCGCCACGCAGCAGCATGCGCAAGCCCGCTTGTGCGCCCAATGGGTGCGAGGTAGAAACGACATTGCGGGCAAAAACAGGGATGCGGGTGCTGGTGTAGGGGTTGGCGTAGTTAAAAGACATGGGAAACTCGTTGAATCGGTATTTGTAAAAAATTAACGGGATGTCACGGTGATATGGTCATAGTATGCTATTTAATATATAGCAAATGGAATCAAATGTGCCTCACTGCGTGGTTAACTGCCGCTCTGAAATAATTTTTTTCCAGCGGGCCGTTTCTAGCAGCACCACCTGCTCAAAAGCTTGCGGCGTTCCACCCGTGGGCTCTGCGCCCAAGCGGGCAAAGCGTTCTTTGGTGTCGGCATCGGCCAGCGAAGCATTCATGGCCGCATTCACGCGGGCGACGATGTCTGCGGGCAAGCCCTTGGGACCATACAGACCAAACCATGTGCTTGACTCAAAGCCCGGCAGCACTTCAGCCACTGTAGGTAAGTCGGGCGCTAAGCTGCTGCGTTTGGCGCTGGTGATGGCCAATGCGCGCAGCTTGCCGTCTTTGACATGGGGCATGCCGCTGACCAAAGAGTCAATCAGTAAGTCGAGCTTGCCGCTGACCAAATCGGGTATGGCCAGTGCCGTGCCGCGGTAGGGAATATGCACAATGAAAGTGCCCGATTGCGCCTTAAACAGCTCGGTGGTGAGGTGCACGATGGTGCCATTGCCGCTGGAGGCGTAATTGAGTTGGCCGGGCTTGCTTTTGGCCAACGCGATGAATTGCGCCATGGTTTTGGCGGGCGAGCTTTGCGGCACTAGCACGATATTGGGCACGGTGGCTACGTAGCCAATGGGCGTGAAGTCAGTTTGGGCGTTGTAAGGAATTTTCGGGTTGACTACCGGGCCAATGCTGTGGGTGCTTGGGGTGGACAGCAGCAGGGTGTAGCCGTCGGGCGTGGCTTTAGAGGCGGCATCTGCGCCAATCGTGCCACCCGCGCCGGGGCGGTTGTCCACCACCACAGTTTGGCCCAGTTTTTCGCCCAGTTTTTGCGACAGCGCACGCGCCAAAATGTCGGTGGCGCCCCCCGCCGGAAAAGGCACAATCAGGCGAATAGGGCGGTTGGGGTAGGCCTGCGCCCAAGCCAAGGGAGCGATGGCGCAAGCGCCAGCGGCTAAGAGTGTGGTGCGTCTTTTCATGGGATTCATTACAACAGAAAACACATAGCTGCGTGGCCTAAAGTGCATGGCGTGCGGCGCAGCATCAGCCCTTGAACATTTGGCGGTGCAAGCGCCGAAGTGACCAGCCAATGCCCAGCGCCACCAGCGGAATCGCTACCGCAGCGCTTGTTTCGGGGCTAATCGGCCAGCCGATGTGTTGCGCCCCCTTGGCCGCATAAAACACCAAGCCCACAATGTAGTAGGTGATGGCTGCCACCGACAGCCCCTCAACGGTGGACTGCAAGCGCAATTGCAGGTCTTGGCGGCGGTTCATGGTGGCCAGCAGTTCCTTGCTGCTTTGTTGCTGCTCAATTTCTACCCGGGTACGCAGCAAGTTGCTGATGCGCGAGACCCGCTGCGACAGCGCATCTTGCCTGCGCGTGGCCCATTGGCAGGTGCTGCGGGCGGGGGTTAAGCGGCGGTCCATGAACTCGCGGATGGTTTGCAGCCCCGCCAAGCGCGACTCTGCAATGTCCTCAATACGCCTGTCAATCAGCTCAAAATACGCGCTGCTGGCTGAAAAGCGCGAATGGGTCGCCGCATATTGGCTCTCGACCTGCCCCGCAAGGCGCGTGAGGCGGTCCAGCAGCTGCGGCTCTTCGCTGGGGTTGGCGCTGCGGATGGCTTGGGCAAGGTCGGCCAACTCGCCCTCTGCGCTGGCCAGTTCTGTTGCCGCTTGGCGGGCCGCGGGTAGCCCTAGCAGTGCAGCCATGCGGTAGGTTTCGATCTCTAGCAGTTGCTGCACCAAGCGCCCCAAGCGCCTTGGCGAGACGCTGCCCGCGAGCAAAAGCATCCGCGAAAAACCATCGGCATGGATGGCAAAATCGGTGTACACCTCGCCGTGGCCATCGGCTACTGTGGAGGCTACTAGGCTGTCTTCGTTGAGCACGCGACGCACCAGCTGGTCGGTTTCTGCCGTGCTGGTGGGCAGCACCCACACATGCATGCTGGACAGGCATTGCCCAGGCAGGGCAGCCAGCCAGTCTTGCGCCACCACTTGGCTTGCAGTCAAAGGGTCGGCAGGATTCCAAGCGCTGGAATCGAGCGCCCGGCTGAAAGTCCAGGTGACAAACTCGGTGTGCATTTCCCAGCGCACGCGGTACAAACCCAATTCCATGCGCAAATGCGTGCACGAGGCATCAGGTGCGGGCAGGTGGTGGTTACGCAGCAGCTCGGCAATGTGGGCGCGGCTGGCCTCGCGTTGGCTGGCATCTGTCAACATCACCACATGGGAGATCGCCACCGGAATGGCCATGGCCTCGGGCGGGCGGGCATGGATTTCGTTGTGCAGCGCATGGCGCTCGGGGTGTTGGTGCAGGTGCATACGGGCAGTTTGGGGGCAAACAGGGTGTAAAACTCAGAGCTTACACATAAAAAAGGCAGCCGAAGCTGCCTTTTAGGTCACGGGAGTGTCGCTTTAGTCTTCGACAAAAGCCTCTTCACGCTTGTTCTTCACGGCAGGCAAGAGCACGATCACCAGCATGAGCACGGCCGCTGCGAGCAAACCAGCAGACAGAGGGCGCGTCACAAACACGCTCCAGTCACCACGCGAGAGCAGCAGGGCGCGGCGCAGGTTTTCTTCCATCATGGGGCCTAAGATGAAGCCCAAGAGCAGCGGCGCTGGCTCGCAACCGAGCTTGACAAACAAGTAACCAATAACACCAAAAATCGCCACCATCCAGATGTCAAAGGTGTTGTTGTTGGTGGAATACACGCCAATCGCACAAAACAACACAATGGCCGGAAACAAAAAGCGGTAAGGCACGGTAAGCAGCTTGATCCACATTCCAATGAGCGGCAAGTTCAAAATAATCAGCATCAAATTGCCGATCCACATAGAAGCGATCAAGCCCCAAAAGAGTTCTGGGTTGCTGGTCATCACCTGAGGGCCAGGCTGAATGTTGTGAATCGTCATTGCGCCCACCATCAGCGCCATCACCGCGTTGGGTGGGATGCCTAAGGTTAGCAAGGGAATGAACGAGGTTTGTGCGCCAGCATTGTTGGCAGACTCAGGGCCGGCCACACCGCGGATGTTGCCCTTGCCAAACGGTACTTCGCCAGGTTTGAGTTTGATTTTTTTCTCGAGTGCATAGGCGGCAAACGCAGCAAGTAGCGCACCACCACCGGGCAAAATACCCAGCATAGAGCCCAAAAATGTGCCGCGCAGCATGGCAGGCGCCATGTCTTTAAAGTCTTGCTTGGTGGGCCACAAGCCTTTCACCTCAGCGGTGAAGACTTCACGTTCGTCTTCGGGCTGGGCAAGGTTAGAAATAATCTCGCCGTAGCCAAAAACACCCATGGCGATCACCACAAAACCAATGCCGTCTGTCAGCTCGGGAATGTCAAAGCTAAAGCGTGCCACACCAGAGTTCACATCAGTGCCCACCAAGCCAAGCAGCAAGCCCAGCAAAATCATGGCAATGGCTTTGAGCAGCGAACCCGATGCCAACACCACCGCACCGATCAAGCCCAGCACCATCAGCGCAAAATATTCGGCAGGGCCGAATTTAAAAGCCAACTCAGTCAAAGGCGGCGCAAAGGCAGCCAAGATCAAAGTGCCCACTGAACCGGCAAAAAACGAACCAATACCCGCAGCGGCCAAAGCCGGGCCTGCGCGGCCTTGGCGTGCCATTTGGTAGCCGTCAATGCAGGTAACCACCGACGAAGACTCGCCGGGCAAGTTGACCAAAATGGCTGTAGTAGAGCCACCGTATTGCGCCCCATAGTAAATTCCAGCTAGCATAATAAGAGCAGCAATGGGAGGCAATGCATAGGTTGCAGGCAAAAGCATGGCAATGGTAGCCACCGGACCAATGCCCGGCAACACGCCAATTAAGGTACCCAAGACGCAGCCAATTAAGGCGTACATCAGGTTTTGCAGGGTAAAAGCAACGCTGAAACCCAGCGACAAATTATTGATTAATTCCATCTGAGTATCCCCTTATCCGGCAATGAAAGTAGGCCACACCGGGATCTGCAATTTAAGCAGCACGATGAATGCTAAATAACTGCCCACCGCAAGAATGGTGGCCAAGATGACGTTTTCTTTGAGTTTGAAACGGTCGCCTGCTTTGGCGGCAATGATGGTTAGCGCATAAATAGCAATGATCAAGCCCATGGCTGGCAATTTGATGCTGGGCAAACCACCCAGCAAAATACCAAATGTCAGGTTGGCAGCAATGATATAAAACAAAGGCCTCCAAGCCCATTTGCCAATTTTGTCGCCGCCCACAGTTTCAACGGTAAGCGCCTTAAATGTCACCACCGCACCAATACTAGCCAAGATGATTCCCAGCAAACGCGGAAAATAACCTGGCCCCATGCGTGCACCATCGCCCATGCCGTAGTTATAAGCACCCACAGCAAACAAGCCGCCGATGATTAGAAACATAAGCCCTGAGAAAAAGTCTTTTTGACTCTTGATATTCACAATTTACTCTCCAGTAGTTATTCAGATGAACGGATTCTGGCACATGAACAACCACCGTGTGATTGTGGGTATCACCTAGGGCGCTGGCTTGTTTGGCTTTTTGATGGCCTCGATTTCAGGGTTAACCCTGTGTGTGCGTGCTAGCTCAGCGCTGACTTGGCCGCATAGTGGCGCGTTTAGTTTTTTTCAATCCAGCGAACATCAGGTAAGTCTTTAAAGTGCGCATCGCAGGTCAACAGCTGCGCACCAGCGAGCAAGGCGCTGGCGTAGACAATGGCGTCTGCCGTGGCAAGTTTGTATTGGCGGTGCAGCTCGGCGGCGCGTAATGCGGTGGCGGTATCGAGCGGCCAGATTTGGCATTTTTGGGTGTAGGCAATGACCACGTCCGCCTCGTCTTCACCACGCTCGCGCACCAGCCATTGAGACAACTCTAGCTGCACCATGGTGGGCATCACGCAGCGCTCACGCGGCGGCATCAGCGCCACCAGTTGCTGGCGCAGCGGCCCATCGACCAGCCATTCAATCCAAGCGGAAGTGTCCACCACCCACAGCGCGGCCATCGCTTAAAACCGCTCGCTACGGTCACGCACGCCATGCGTCTGAGCGCCGCGTGCAATCCCCACCAACGCATCCAGCTCGGCCACCGGCATCACCAACACCCCCCGCCCCTTGGGCAAAAACGCAAACTCCTGCCCCGCCCGCCATTGGTTGCGCTCGCGCACGGCCTTGGGGATGGAGATTTGGAATTTGGAAGACAGGGTGGCTATGGCGGCAGTCATGGGGAGCTTCTTTGGGTAAGTGTTAAAATTCTTGCCATTTTAGCATCGATCATCTTGGGTAAGATTGTGTTGGTTGCCAGTGTTGTTGCGCATCCCAAGCGTGCAGCGGGTGGCCTGATTTTTACTCCGCTCTATTTCGCTCTGACTGCGATTGGTTCTGTCTGTGGACTGCGCAAGAAAGTCGCATGGTTTGTTGGGCTGCCTTGTGTACATCGCGAAAACTGCTGCGAAAAATCAGGCCACCCGCTGCACGCTTGGGCACAGCTTTCGCACTTTTAGCCAATGATCCGGTTCAAATTAGCGCGAGCTAGGCAAGCAGTCAGTGTCCGCATATTAAATTTCCTTGCAGATGCGTTTTATGGGACGCAATATCGTACGCTTTGTTAAACCCCAAGCATATGAGGCCAGCGCCGTGGATTACGTTCATTGTGTACGACAGCTAGGACGTGAACCAAGTCATTTTTTTTCCGTGTAAAAAACGCCATATAGAAACCTTGGCAAGAGCGTGCGGCGTACGCCCGGAATAATTTCTGCGTACAAAAGCGGCACTTGCGCAAGGCGTTTAAGTTGAAGTTCAAAAGCCAACTCGAATTCAGAGCCCAGCCCTTGACTTTGTTCCTCATACCAGTTGAACGCTTCGCCAATTTCGCGAACCGCTCGACCAGCAAACTTCAGGCGGTACGCCACGAGCCGCTTTTCGAATGCGCCTTGACTTGATCCCAAGAATAACCAGCCTCTGGGTCTCGCTCAAACTCGGCCAAACGTACTTGAAGCTCGCTCTTAAGTGCAGGCGAGACTTCGATGGCGTTTGGGGTCGCAGCAATGCTCTCCCAAATCACCTCAACAAGCTGAATGCGCTCCTGCACAGGTAGTTCCAAAATATCGGCAGCAGAAATTTGACTCACAAAATGCAGTTTATAACGGACACCGTTTGCGCTTTAGTGTTCGAGTCAAGCATGCTCGTGTCAAGCCGCAGCGCGTTTGGGCGTAGTAGGATTTAGATGGCCCGTTAAACTTCTCGCTGGCCGAGGCCTGCGAACCAATCGCAGCTCCAGCTTGCAACCCAGTGCATCCGCGTATTTGGTCAGCGTTGCCAGAGATGGCGAATGCTTGCCACTGCCCGACTCCATCCGAGCAACTGCAGACTGCGTTGTGCCGATTTTTTCCGCCACCTGGGCTTGCGTGAGCCCATTTTCCGCACGGGCTTTTAGGAATTCATCCAAGAGCGAAAATTCGTCGCTCAGCTTTGCGAACTCGATCTTGACATCGGGGCTGCCCAGCGCTTTAGAGCGCATTTGCTTATGTGTCAGCATCTTTCCATTCCTTCATACGCTTGCGAGCAAGTGCCAATTCTTTGGGCGGAGTCTTGTCTGTTTTTTTCACAAACTGATGGAGCATGACAATTTTTCGCCCAACCAGCGTGCAGTAAAACACCCGACCAATGCCTTCACGAGATTTCAGCCGCAGCTCAAACAAACCTGCGCTCATCGCCCGCGTGTGCGGCATACCCAAATCGGGACCAAACGCCATCATACGATCGGTGCAGTGAAAGTATCTTGCCAAAATTCCCGCAGGTAATGTGAGCACTTCCGTCTGCAACTTTTCATCGTGGTATTTGATTTCCCAATTCATGGATGAAATATAGCATATTTGCGATTAAATTTAATGTCTGACATGAAAGGTTAGGTGTCACAGCGCACCAGACAGAAACTGATCTTCCGTCATCGCAACTAGTGGGCTCGGTTCTCCAATCGCCCATTTCATGGCCACTGCCTTTTTGAAGTTCGATAATAGCGACGCATCTCTTCCTCGCCGAAGATCGCGGACATAAGCACTAAAGTGCGCCTCTATTCCATCGATCATCAGCCTCGGGTTAATGATTGCGGACTGAAGTTTGCCAGTGGTCACAAATGCGCCGTTCTTCGTGGGCCATGTGATAAGGAAAGGCTTCTGAAAAGTTAGGCTGAAGGTAATGCCTTGTTTGGGCATTCCATCATGGGAAAAGCCACAACGAAGAGCTGAGTACAGCGCCTTTGCTATGGCCTTCTGAATATCTTCCGCCTGATCGTTAGCACGAAAGACACGGCTAAATCCCCGGCAAAAGAACTCACTTGAGCGGCGGTCACTATCTTCTCCCGACATGTAAATCTCAATTGCCTCGAAGTATCCAACCGCTACGGATGCCGCTGGCACTAACCCTAGCTTGGGTGGCTGTGCCAACAAGAGCTTGACTGGTGCCAAGAGCCAGTGGCACACGCGATCATTAAACACGTCGATTACGTCGCGATCAAACGGCGGCTCCAACTTCCTATGATCAAAGTGTGGACTGACAAAGTGAGTCATCGTGATACCTAACGTGGAGCATAGGGGCGCTGCGCGGCATTGTCGCGCACGGTCCCTTGGAGCGCGGTGTTAAAGCCAGCTGCGCCATAATTCGCTACTTTTTGTTGAGTTGCATATAGCGAGGTTGCGGCTGAACGGTTTCATCCGTGTAGCAGCGTCCAGTTGGGGCATATTCGATAACCACGCCATCTTTGATGTAAAAAATATTATTGCAAACGATACGGTTACTTGAACAGGTTATGAAAGCGTTTGCGTTCACATACTTGCCAGTCCTGCTGCCGCTGGCGTTACTGAAACACTGTGCAATATCTCTGCCGTTTGCGTAGTTTCTGACTTCAATTCCACTCGATGTGACACTGCGATACATCGGTACGGTAATGAACAGAGAATGGGTGTCGAGCGCTTCGACAGGAATACCGATCCACGCATCAAGGTCATGCTTTCGCACTGTAGCGCAAGCGGTAACTGCCAAAGCAACAGCAAAGGCAAATGTGAATTTCAGTGCTTTCATGGGTTCTCCAAAAAATTAGGGCTACCGAACAGCGTGTATCTGTCGCGCGACCAAGCTGAAATAAACCACGAGCGCCTCCTGCGACAGATAAATCTTGTTGGATTGAACCACGCGAGGTGGTTGCGGGTGAGGGGGATGAAATCTTCAGCCCGCTTCGATGCGCAAATTATGTACACATTTGACCGAATGGGGCAAACAAAGTGTTGGCAGTGTCGCTGACCTGCACCGTAGCGCTTGGTACGGTCAGCAGAATTTCCGATAAAAATCGACCGATGTCACCGTCATATGGTCATAGTGCGCTACGTTTTATATAGCATTTGACATTCAAAATGAGAAGGGTTTTCGGTATTAAAAACCCAAGAGCGAGCATAGCCCGAGCAGCGTATTGGCGCTCCCGTCCGACCGATTTGCGGTATGCCCGCCATGAGGGAGTGGCGGGAGCGCCAATACGCTGATCGGGCGCGTAAAGCAAAAGCGAATACAAATGCTCAAGACATCGGCGGCGTAGCAGTCAGTATTTCTTCAAGCGTAGTCAATCCCTCAGCCACACGCAAAGCGCCCGCCAAGCGCAGCGGCCGCATGCCGTCGCTGATGGCTTGGCGGCGCAGGGCATCCATGCTTGGTTCCTGCGTGAGCTTGGCTTTAAAAGCCTCTGAAGTCGTCATCAGCTCATACAACCCCATGCGCCCCATAAACCCCGTCATGCGGCAGTCTACACAGCCCACGGGTTTAAAAGGTTTGTAGCCGCCGTTGATTTGCCAAGGCTTGACCACCTCAGCAAGGGTCTCGCGCAAAGCGGCGGGGTCGGGGGCTTTGCATTGCTTGCACAGCGTGCGCACCAAGCGCTGCGCCAACACGCCCAGCAAGGTGGCATTGATCAGGTAGGACGGCACGCCCAGCTCCATCAGGCGCGAGACTGCCGAGGGCGCGTCGTTGGTGTGCAGGGTGCTAAAGACGAGGTGGCCCGTCAGCGCGGCCTGAATCGCCATCTCGGCGGTGGCCAAATCACGAATCTCGCCCACCATGATGATGTCGGGGTCTTGGCGCATGAGCGCACGCAAGCCTTCGGCAAAACCAAAGTCCAAATGCGGCTGCGCCTGCGTTTGGTTAAACGCGGGTTCAATCATCTCAATCGGGTCTTCGATGGTGCTGACATTCACCTCCTCGGTGGCTACGCGCTTAAGAGTGGAATACAAGGTGGTGGTTTTGCCCGATCCTGTGGGGCCGGTGACCAAAATAATGCCGTAGGGGCGCTTCACCAGCTCTTCCCAGCGGCCTGCGTCGTGGCTGCTAAAGCCCAAGCCGTCGAGGTCTTTGACGGTGGTGTCGGGGTCAAAAATGCGCATGACCATTTTTTCGCCGAAGGCGGTGGGCAGGGTTGACAGGCGCATTTCTACCTCGTCGCCGCGCGGGTTGCGGGTTTTGATGCGGCCGTCTTGCGGGCGGCGCTTTTCTACCACGTCCATGCGGCCCAAGAGCTTGATACGCGCTGTCATGGCGGTGTGCACGCCCATGGGCAATTGGTACACAGGGTGCAAAACGCCGTCAATGCGAAAGCGGATCACGCCTTGCTCACGGCGCGGTTCCAAGTGGATGTCGCTGGCGCGTTGGTCAAAGGCGTATTGCCACAGCCAGTCCACCACCTGCACCACGCCTTGGTCGTTGGCATCTAGCGTTTTGTTGGTTTTGCCAAGTTCCACCAGCTGCTCAAAGCTGGCGCCACTAGCCCCACCGCCGGATTTTTGGGCATTGCGGACCGATTTGGCCAGTGCAAAAAACTCGGCGGTGTAACGCGCAATCTCCAGCGGATTGGCCACCACCATGCGTACGCTGCGCCGCGCCTGGCGCTCCACCTCACCCATCCAGTCGGTGACAAAAGGCTGCGACGTGGCCACCACCACCTCGGTGCTGGTGGCTTGCACCGGCAAAATTTTATGCCGCTCGGCATACACCGCGCTCATGGTGTCGGCCACCTTGCCCACGTCAACTTTGAGTGGGTCGATGCGCAAATACTCCAGCCCCGCACGTTGTGCGAGGTACTGCGTGAGCAATTCGATGTCTAAGGGCTTGCCATCGTGCTCGCGCACCATGGCCACGCTGGCAAGGCGCACCAAGGCGGGCTGGCTGCTTTCTGCCTGAGAACAGCGTGCAAAGGTTCTGCGGGCTTCGTCAGCCCCGATGACTGCGTCTTGGGTGAGCCATTCGAGCAGGCGTCGCCAGTCAACGAGACCCACAAAAGGGGTTGCTGTTGGCAAGGCGGATTTGCTGGGGGTGGTTTTTGGGGGGGTCATTGGCACCATTATGGCGCTTAAAGAATCGGCTTAAACACCCGTAGCCATTTCAGTGCTGGCAGGGCATAAGCGGCCTCTATGGCCTCTGCCTGCTGCATGAGTGCATTGCGCGGGGGGCGGCTGGGGCTGCGCTGGGCTAGCACAATGGCATTGCCTTCGCGGGTGGGCTTAAATGCCCACAGGGCATCATCGCCAAAAGCCTGCGCTATTTTCTTCACGCTGGCCTCGTAGCTGGCGTAGCGGCCAAACAGGTTCACTGTCATCGCACCACGCTCGCTGAGCAAGGCGCGGCAGTGGCCATAAAATGCGGCGCTGTCTAGCACGGGGGCGGCGGCTTGCGCGTCGTATAAGTCGACATGCAGGGCATCTACTGTGCCTGCGTATTCGGGCTTTTGTATTTCTAGCCCTGCGTCGGCCAACACCACGCGCAGCCGCGCGTCGTCGGGCGGCAGCTTGAAATGCATGCGGCAAGCGGCAATGACCTGCGGGTTAAGCTCAATCGTGGTGGTGCTGGCTTTGAGTGTTTTGTGGCAAAACTTGGTGGCCGTGGCTGCGCCAAGGCCCAAATGCAGGGTGCAAATGGTTTTTACCTGCGCAAGGTCGACAAACAGCAGCCAAGCCATCATGCGCTGCACGTATTCCAGCTCAATCTCAAAAGGTTTTTTAATCGTCATGCTGCCCTGAATCCACGGCGAGTCTAGGTGCAAAAAGCGCACACCGTCTTGCTCTGAAATAGTCACTTCTGGAAGATCGGGGGATTTGCGTTGTGTCATAGAAGGTTAAAATTGTGCAAGCGCATGGTTAATGTTACTCATATTTTTATAGCGAAGTATAACCATACGGCGGTGACATTGGTTGATTTTTTCATGCATATTGATTTTTAAAGGGGTTTACATGAACACAGAAGCGGTTTGGACATTTATCAGCACTCAGGGCGTAGATTTTGGCCTCAAAATACTGGCCGCCTTGGCCGCTTGGGTGGTGGGGCGTTGGTTAATTGGCTGGGTGGTGCGCCTGCTGGGCGCTGGTTTTAGGCGCGGCGGCAAAATTGACCAAACGCTGGCCAACTACCTCACTTCCATCATCTCGGTCTTGCTCAACATTGTGTTGGTGGTGGCAATTTTGGATATGTTTGGTGTAAAAACCACCTCATTTGCGGCCCTTTTGGCGGGCGCTGGCCTAGCCATTGGCACGGCTTGGGGCGGACTGCTCACGCACTTTGCGGCGGGGGTTTTCATGCAAGTGCTGCGGCCTTACAAGGTGGGCGATGTCGTGCAGGCTGGGGGCATCACGGGCACGGTCAAAGAGCTGGGGCTGTTTGGCACCACCATCATCACGGGGGACAATGTGGTGACCATCATTGGCAACAACAAGGTGTTCTCTGACACCATCCACAATTACTCGGTATTGCCATCGCGCCGTGTGGACTGCTCGGCCAAATTAGCCCACAGCGTAGATGTGCAAGGCGCAATAGAGCGCTTGCGTGTTGCAGTGGTTGCTATTCCTAATGTAGTCAGCTCGCCCGCGCCCGACATCGAGATTTTGGAGTTCACCGCCGAAGGCCCGCTGCTGGCGGTGCGCCCCTATGCGCATACCGACCATTATTGGCAGGTGTATTTTGATACCCACAAAGCCGTGGTGGCAACTTTTGGTGCGGCGGGCTACCCCACGCCTGAGCGGCCCACCGTGGTGCGGCAAGCGCCAGCTGCCGTTTAAATAGGCTGTGACCGCCATCGCGGTGGTTTTAGGGTTGCGTTTTGCAACTTTCCGGAGTGGTCAAAATTTAAGGAGTTTGACCAATTTCGGCAAAGCAAGCACTGCATTCGCTTTCGTGGCGGCCGCAATATCTTCCAGTTTGCACTGCCGCAAGTCGGCCAGCACCTGCGCGATGCGCGGTAGCTCTGCGGGGGAGTTGATGCCTTGGGGCACGCCGCTTGCACGCTGCTCGGCGGTGGTGTAGAGCCAATGCGGGGGAATATCGGGCGCGTCGGTTTCTAAAACAATCGCTTCTAATGGCAGGCTGCGGGCCAAGTGGCGCAGTTGCAGGGCGCGCTCAAAAGTCATGGCGCCACCAAAGCCCAGCTTGAATCCGCGCTCAATCAATTGCATCGCCTGCTGCTCAGAGCCATTGAAAGCATGGGCAATGCCGCCTTGCACTTGGGTATTGCGCAGGCCTTTGAGTAGCTGGTCGGCGCTGCGCCGCACATGCATGATGACGGGGAGATGGTGCTTGGCTGCCAGCTTGAGCTGGGCGGTGTAAAACAGCGTTTGCTTGTCGCGCATGGGCGGTGTACACAGCGCTGGAATGAAGAAATCAAGGCCGATTTCACCCACGGCCACCAAGCGCGGGTCAGCGCGGTGTTGCGTAAGCGCTGCGTCCAGCGTGTCTAAATCTGCCCTCTGGGCTTGCGGCACACACAAAGGGTGTATGCCCAGCGCATAGCTGTCGCCCAGCTGGTGCGCCAGCAGGCGCACGGTGTCAAAATTTGCCACCTCAACCGCCGGAATCACGCAATGCGCTACGTTTTGTGTAGCTGCATATGACCGCATGGCAGTGACATCGGGCAAAAACTCTGCTGCATCAAGGTGGGCGTGGGTGTCAATCCACATGCTGTTGCCTTAGAAGACGTGGTTGTAGACAATCGAGCCTTGGTGCTTGGCCACTAGGTCATACAAACGCCGCGCTACTGTATTATCTTCTCGCGTTTGCCAATATACGCGGGGGCATTGCGCTGCTTGGGCCACTGCATAGACTGCCTCAATCAGAGCCCTGCCTACGCCTTGGCCGCGTGCATCGGATGCCGTGAACAAATCGGCCAAATAGCACACGGGATGCAGCGCAATCATGCTGCGGTGGAACATGTAGTGGGTGAGCCCCAGCATGTGGTCGCCGCGCACCGCCACCAGCGCATGTACAGGCTCATACACGTCAAAAAACCGTGCCCAAGTGGCCTGCGTTACCGCGTTGGGTAACGCAGTTGCGCCCACCCGCTCGTAATGGGCGTTGTAGCCGTCCCAAAGCGGTTTCCAGGCCGCGTAGTCGGTGCGTTCGACGGGACGAATCACAAGCGCTGATGCCATGCGGCTACTCCTTTGATGCGGACAGTTTGCCGCCGGCCAAATACAACACCCGGTCGCATTTGGCGGCCAAGCTTTGGTCGTGGGTGACCACAATGAAGGCGGTGCCATACGTTTTGGCCATCGACAGCATCAGGTCAAACACGCCGTCTGCGGTGCTGCGGTCAAGGTTGCCGGTGGGCTCGTCGGCCAATACACAGGCGGGTTGGGTGACTAGGGCGCGGGCTATGGCCACGCGCTGGCGTTCACCGCCTGAGAGCTCGGCGGGGCGGTGGTGGATACGCGCTTGTAAGCCTACCGATGCTAGCGTTTGTGTAGCGGATAATGATGACTGGTCGGCGGCGTTGCGGCGTATCCACAATGGCATGGCGACATTATCGAGCGCGCTAAATTCGGGCAGCAGGTGGTGAAACTGGTACACAAAGCCTAGCTTGGCATTGCGCAATTGGCCTTGCGCGTTGGGGTTTAACTGCGCCATGTGTTGGCCACACACTTGCACTGTTCCCGCAGTGGGCGCATCCAGCCCGCCTAGCAAATGCAAGAGCGTGCTTTTGCCCGAGCCCGATGTGCCCACAATAGCCACGGTTTCACCTGCAAAGACATCCAAATCTACGCCATGGAGCACGGTAACGTCTAAGCGCCCTTCGGTAAAGCGCTTAAGCAAGCCGCGTGCGCTGACGATTGGGGTGGGCACGGGGCTATTCATAGCGCAATGCCTCGGCGGGGTTGACACGGCTGGCACGCCAGCTAGGATACAAGGTGGCCACAAAGGCCAGCACCAGCGAAATAATGCCAACTGGCATGATGTCGGCGCTTTGTGGCTCGCTGGGCATGCGGCTAATCAGGTAAATGTCGCGCGGCAAAAAACTGGTGCGCAGCGCCGATTCGAGCGCTGGCACAATCACATCAATATTAAAAGCCACCAAAAGCCCCAGACCCAAACCCGCAAACGTGCCAATCACGCCCACCAGCGCACCTTGCACCACAAAGATGCCCATGATGCTGCGCGGGCTAGCGCCCAGCGTGCGCAAAATCGCAATGTCAGCGCGTTTGTCTTGCACCGTCATCACCAGCGTGCTGACCAAGTTAAACGCGGCCACCGCCACAATCAGGGTGAGAATGATGAACATCATGCGCTTTTCTAGTTGCACAGCGGCAAACCAGGTGCGGTTTTGCCGCGTCCAGTCCCGCACCAGCACGCCGCCCGACAGGCTGCTAGCCAGTTCTTGCCCCACTTCGCGGGCGCGGTGCAAGTCTTGCAACTTCAGGCGCACGCCGGTTGCGCCCTCTAGCCTAAATATTTTGGCGGCATCGTCGATGTGCAGCATGGCCAGCGCCGCGTCGTATTCAAAATGCCCCGAATCAAAAATGCCCACCACCGTGAGTTGCTTCATGCGCGGCATCACCCCCGCAGGCGTGACCTGCCCGCTGGGCGCTACCAGCGTCACTTTGTCGCCCTCGCGCACACCCAAGCTGCGAGAGAGCTCGCCGCCCAGCACAATGCCAAATTCACCCGCTACCAAGCGCTTGAACGCGCCATCTTTGAGGCTCTGGCCTAGCTCAGTTACCAGCGGCTCCAGCGCTGGGTCAATGCCCCGCACAATCACGCCTTTAATGTCTTCCCCACGCGCCAGCAGGGCTTGGGTAGCTATAAAAGGTGCAGCGCCACGCACCTCGGGGTGTTGGCGTACTTCGGCCAAGGTTTTGGTGGGGTCAAGCAGTGCCGCCCCGCCGGGTGCAAACACCTCAATGTGCGAGACCACGCCCAGCATGCGGTCGCGCACTTCTTTTTGAAAGCCATTCATCACGCTCAGCACAATAATCAGTGCTGCCACGCCCAGCGCAATGCCCAGCATCGACACGCCAGCAATGAATGAAATAAAGCCGTTGCGCTTAGTGGCGCGGCCCGCGCGGGTGTAGCGCCAGCCAACAACGAGTTCGTAGGGGAGGTGGGGTAGGAGGGACACGTTAATTACGGGGTAGAGGATGCAATGATTGTGGCACGATGCGCCGACCCATCAGTGGTAATCGCTTTCGCGCTGGCTGCGTACAGCTGCAATCAAAATGGCGCTTTCACTTTGAATTTCAAAAAGCGCCACATACCCCGTAGCGCCAAAGCTGATCAAAAGCTCGCGCCACTGGGGGCCTAAAGTGCCGCCATCTGCTTTGCGACAGATGTAAGGGTGACGCTGCAAGGTTTCAAAAGCAGACAAAATCGTGTCTAGCGCCCGGTCGGCCAAGGCGACATCGGTTTCTAAATAAAACCCATGTAAACGCTCTAAATCTTCTTTTGCAGTTTCAGAAAACGCAATCTCATAATGTTGCATGGATGCCTATGCAAGCTTTGGTGCTGACGGCTTAGCAGACTTGACGGCCCGCAAATCATGCATCACCTCATTTAGTGAATACGTGCGCATAGCGCCCGCTTTCACAAGCTCCGCGCTCTGCACGCCACGCGCTAAGAATTCTTTTTGGCTTTGGCGGTATTGCACCCGCTGCGCGATGCTGGCTTCGATGAATGTAGACAGGCTCTCGCCCTGCAACAAAACCGATTCGGCCATGCTGCGCAGCTGCGGCGTCACGCGCACGGCGGGGAGTGTGGCAGTTCTCATGTGGGGCTTTCTGGAATGTGATGCAATTGTAATGCATGCTCAGCGCCAATCAAACAAAGCGTTTGGCGGCGTCGTAGGCGATGTCAGTCTCCACCATGCTGGGCGCTGCGGTGGCAAACATGGGGCGCTCAAGCAACTGTTTTAGCACTTGGATTCCCGCTTCGCCTTTGCGCCCCCAAACTACTAAGCGCGCTTCGAATACCGTAGTGGTGCATACCCAACCGCAATCGTATTCCACCAGCTTGCGTGCAAACACACCAGCCTCGGGCTCGCCCAACACCATAGCAACCAAGGCGGATGTGTCAATCACGCATGCCTTCATACTGGCAAACCTTGGGCATCCCACTCTGCCCGATGCGATTGTTGCGGCAACTGCGTTGGCGCATGGCTTGCGGCTGCTCACGTTAGATCAAAGCTTGGATCGCATTTTCCAAGCATTGTCGCTTGATACCGCTGGCTTTAAGCCTAAAGCTAGCCGTTGAAGATCTTTAAATACGCAACCCAATGCTTGTATGAACAGGCCACAGCGCAAGCGGATTTCACGATTTTTACTTGACAATCACGCCATGCACCTATTGATTCCCTTTGCCAGCCACGACGACGAACACGCCCGCGCGCTGCTGCCCACATTGCCATTGCCCAACCTGAGCGCTTTGATGGGGAGGTTGGCTGCGGGGGCTTTGGAGGTGGGCACGCCAGAGTCTAAAACCCCGCCGCATGAGCGGGTGCTAGCGCGGCTGCTGGACTGGAATGCTAGAAATGCGGTCTCGGACGGCTGCGCACCTTGGGCTGCGTATGGGCGCTTCACGCAAGGTAAAGTGTTGGACGGCAAGGCATGGGCCGAGTTCACGCCGTGTTTTTGGGATGTACGCACAGCACATATCCAAATGGCTGCACCTGAAGATTTGCAACTCAGCGGCGCAGAGTCGCAAGCGATACTTGCTGCCATGCAGCCATATTTTGCAGAGGACGGCATCACCGTGGAATACGACAGCACCACCCGCTGGTGGGCCAGCAGCCCATTGTTTGACGGCTTGGCCACCGCCAGCCTTGACCGTGTGGTGGGCGGCAACACCAACGACTGGATGCCCGAAGCGGATGCCGCCAAGCCGCTGCGCCGTCTGCAAAACGAAATGCAGATGCTGCTATATACCCATCCGGTGAACGAGGCACGGATTGCGCGGGGTGCGCTGCCTGTGAACTCGCTATGGATCAGCGGGGCTGGCGTGCTGCAAACCATGCCCAAGGCTGTAGATGTGCAGGTGCTGCGAGACTTGGCTGCGCCCGCTTTGCGCGCAGATTGGGCGGCTTGGGGCGCAGCATGGGAAAAGCTCGATGCCACCCAGTGCAAAGAAGCCTTGTCCGCTTTGACGGCCAAGCAGCCCGTGACCATCACGCTGTGCGGCGCGAGCCATGCGCAAAGCTACGGCCCACGTTCAAAACCTATCTTTGAGCAATTTTTAAGGAAAATTAAACCAATGTCAGCGTCAAATGGGCTTTTGTCACTATGAAAATTATAGCGCGTGATATTCCCCCCCGTGCCGCGTGGGCGCTGGAGCAGGCGGGCGTGCATCCGCTGCTGGCCAAGCTATATGCCGCGCGTGGCCTGAGTAACAAAGAGGAGTTGGACGATGGTTTGGCCAAGCTTTTGCCGCCCAACGGCATGAAAGGCTGTCTTGAGGCTGCGGTGTTGCTTGCCGACGCGATAGCCGCGAATAAAAAGCTTTGCATTGTGGCCGACTACGACTGCGACGGCGCAACCGCCTGCGCCGTGGGCTTGCGCGGCCTGAAACTCTTAGGTGCAAAAAATGCGGGCTATATCGTGCCCGACCGAGTGGTCGACGGCTATGGCCTGACCGGCAAAATCAGCGAACGCGTCAAGGCCACGGGCGCTGACGTGCTGATCACAGTGGACAATGGCATTGCCAGTGTGGAGGGCGTGGCAGTTGCCAAAGCGCTGGGGCTGCAAGTTTTGGTGACCGACCACCACCTGCCCGGCGACACCCTGCCCGAGGCGGATGTCATCGTCAACCCTAACCAGCCGGGCTGCACTTTCGAGAGCAAAAGCATGGCGGGAGTGGGGGTGATGTTTTATGTGTTGCTGGCTTTGCGCGCCGAGTTGCGCACTCGCGGCGTGTTTGACACGGCCAGTCAGCCCAAGCTCGACACCCTGCTGCCCATCGTGGCGCTGGGCACGGTGGCCGATGTGGTCAAGCTCGATGGCAACAACCGCCGTTTGGTGGCCCAAGGCATCAAGCGCATGAAAGCCACAGCCTTTCCTGTGGGTTTGGCCAGCCTTTTTGCTGCTTCAGGCCGCAGGCGCGAGCTGGCCAATACCTTTGATTTGGGCTTTGCACTGGGTCCGCGCATCAATGCCGCTGGCCGCCTGAGTGACATGACATTGGGCATTGAATGCCTGACCACCGACGACCCTGCGCGTGCCGACGAGCTGGCACGTAAGCTTGACGGCATCAACCGCGAACGGCGCGACATTGAGTCTGGTATGCGCGAGCAGGCCGAGCAAGCAGCCGCTGGCATGTTTGATGAATCTGAAGAGCCGCCCAGCGCGGTGGCCATCTTTGACCCTGATTTTCACGAAGGCGTGGTGGGCATTGTGGCCTCGCGGATTAAGGATAAATTGCACCGCCCCACCTTTGTGTTTGCGCCCAGCGGCGCAGAGGGCCAAGAGCATTTGCTCAAGGGCTCTGGCCGCTCTATACCCGGTTTTCACCTGCGCGACGCGCTGGACTGGATTGCCAAAAAACACCCCCATGTGCTGCTGCGCTTTGGAGGCCACGCCATGGCGGCTGGTTGCACCATTGAAGAAGAGCACTTTGACACCTTTGAAGAGGCCTTGCAAGAAGTGGCCGCAGCCTGGATTGACCGCGCTACCCTAGAACGCAAGCTGGCCACCGACGGCCCATTGCCCGCCGAATACCGCCGCGCCGACATGGCCGACAGCCTGAATGCGGCGGTGTGGGGCCAAGGCTTTGCTGCGCCCGTGTTCAGCGAAGAGGTGGAGGTGGTCAGCCAGCGCATCGTGGGCGAGAAGCATTTGGGGCTCAAGCTCAAACACCAAGGCCAGCCAGTAGACGGCATTTGGTTTGGCCGCACCGAGCCGCTACCTGCCAAAGTGCTGATGGCCTTTCGTCTAGAGGCCGATGAATGGCAGGGGGTGCGCAAAGTGAAGTTTTTTGTGGAAGGCATTGCAGGATAAATTCCTGCAAACTAGGCCCACCTAACAAGGTATGAGGCTGGGGCAGCAACTGTCGCCAATAGGGGCTATCTGCCTCGCCGCACCCGCAAAATCTCATCCAAAATCAGGCATACCGCACCAATCGTGATGCCACTGTCGGCCACATTAAATGCCGGAAAATGCCAGCCGCCCCAGTGGAAGTCTAAAAAATCGACCACATAGCCATGCAACAGGCGGTCAATCACATTGCCCACCGCACCGCCCAAAATGCAAGCCAAGGCAAAAGCAAATAACTTTTGCCCAGAGTGGGAGCGCAGCATCCACACAATAAAGCCGGTAGCCAAAATACCAATGCCCGTGAAAAACCAGCGCTGCCAGCCCCCTGCATTGGCCAAAAAGCTAAACGCCGCGCCCGAGTTGTGCACCCGCACCACATTGAAAAAGCTGGCCACATAGGTGCTGTCGCCCAGCTTGTAGTAGCCCAAAATCAGCGTTTTGGTGAACTGGTCGGCAATCAAAATGATCAGGGCCAAGCCCAGCCAAGGCAGAATGGAAGATGAAGATGTTTTGGCCATTATGCAAAGCTCCGTGTTTCACCCGTACCATACAAATTACTGGTGCAGCGGCCGCAAATGGTGGGGTGTGCAGTGTCTTGGCCTACATCGGGCACATAATGCCAGCAGCGCTCACATTTTAAGCTTTTTGAGGCAGATGTCACTGTCGTAACGTCATTTCCTGCTATTAATTGCAGAGCAGATGTGATGAAGACGAATTGAGCGTCATCGCCCAGCGTGGCCAGCAGCGTGTAGTCGTCAGCGCCGACTGTGAGTGCGACTTCGGCTTGCAGGGACGAGCCTACTTTGCCTTCGGCGCGCAGCACTTCAATGTCTTTGTTGACCAAGTCACGAATGGCGCGGATGCGTGTCCATTTGGTGATCAGTGCCGCATCTGGCGCGTCAAACGTCGCATAGGTTTGCGTGAAAATACTTTCGGAGTTACCGATGATCTTCCATGCCTCCTCCGCAGTAAAACTCAAAAAGGGTGCCATCCAACGCAGCATGGCGTGGGTGATGTGGTGCAGGGCGGTTTGGGCGCTGCGCCGCGCCACGCTTTTGGCCGCAGTGGTGTAGAGCCGGTCTTTGAGCACATCAAGATAGAAGCCACCCAAGTCTTCGCTGCAATAAAGCTGCAGCTTGGCCACTACAGGGTGGAATTCATACACCTTGTAGTGCGCCAAAATCTCGGCCTGCAAGGCGCTGGCGCGGCTGATGGCGTAGCGGTCAATCTCTAGCATTTGGTCAAGAGGCACGGCATCTTGCGCCGCGTCAAAATCGCTGATGTTGGCGAGCAAAAACTTGAGCGTGTTGCGGATGCGGCGGTAAGTGTCGACCACACGCGCCAAGATTTTGTCGTCAATGCTCAAGTCGCCCGAATAATCGGTGCTGGCAGCCCATAGGCGAATGATTTCTGCGCCCATTTTGTCGCTTACCTCTTGCGGCGCGACCACATTGCCCATGCTCTTGCTCATTTTGCGGCCTTGGCCGTCTACGGTGAAGCCGTGGGTGAGCAGGCCGCGGTAGGGTGCGCGGTCGTACATGGCGCAGGCGGTTAGCAAGGAGCTGTGAAACCAGCCGCGGTGTTGGTCGTGGCCTTCTAGGTATAGATCAGCCTCGGGCCCGCTGGCATGGGCGTTGGCATAGGTGCCGTCAGCGCCCAGCTCGCCATGGCTGCCTTTGAGCACCGTGGTGTGGGTAGTGCCCGAGTCAAACCACACTTCTAAGATGTCTGGGCTCTTGGTGTACTGCGCCGCATCGGCTGCGCCCACTTGCGCAAAAAGCTCGGCGGTGCTGGCGCGGCTCCACGCCTCGATGCCACCACGCTCGACGATGCTGGCAGCTAAATCAATTAGTTGCGGCGTGAGTGGGTGCAGTTCGCCACTGTCGATGTGGGTAAACAATGGCATCGGTACGCCCCAGCTGCGTTGGCGGCTGATGCACCAGTCGGGCCGGTTGGCAATCATGTCACGCAGGCGGGCTTTGCCGCTTTCGGGGTAAAAGTTGGTTTGCTCAATGGCGTCTAGCGCGGTTTGGCGCAGGGTTTGGGGGGCTTTGTCTTGGGTGAATACGCCCGGGGCGCCAGTGCCCCCTTCGGTGGTCGCTTCGTCCATGCGTACAAACCACTGCGCAGCTGCGCGGTAGATCACCGGGGTTTTGTGGCGCCAGCAATGTGGGTAGCTGTGCACAATGTGGGTGGTGGCAAACAGGCGATCCGACTGGCCAAGCACCTCAATCACGCGCTCGCAGGCTTTCCAAATGTTCAGGCCGCCAAAAAGCGGCAAGTCGTCGGCATAGCGGCCGTTGCCCTGCACAGGGTTCAATATGTCGTCATAGGCCATGCCATGCGCCACGCAGCTGTTGAAGTCTTCTACGCCATACGCAGGTGACGAATGCACAAGACCAGTGCCGTCGTCTGCGGTGGCGTAGTCGGCCAAGTAGATGGGGGCGAAGCGTTGGTAGCCAGCGTGTGCGTCATACAGGGGGTGTTTGAAATTAATCATGCCCAGCGCCTTGCCCAGCGCGGTAGCCAACACCGTGCCGCTGAGTTTGTAGCGCTCAAGGCATTTGTCCACCAAGCTCTCAGCCAACACCAAAAGGCCGCGCTCGGTGTCCACCAGCGCGTAATGCAGTTCGGGGTTCAGGTTGAGCGCTTGGTTGGCGGGAATCGTCCAAGCCGTAGTTGTCCAGATCACGGCCAAGGCTTTTTTGCTCAAGCTAGGCAAATTAAATGCAGCGGCCAGCTTCTCTGGCTCGGCGCATTCAAAGCCCACGTCTAGGGTTTGCGATTTTTTGTCGGCGTATTCAATTTCAAATTCGGCCAACGAGGAGCAGCAGTCAAAACACCAATACACGGGCTTTAAGCCTCGGTAAACAAAGCCGCGCTCCATCACGCGCTTGAAGGCGCGAATTTCATTGGCTTCAGTGGCGAAATCCATAGTTTTGTAAGGCCGATCCCACTCGCCCAGCACGCCTAGGCGTTTGAAGTCTTTCATTTGCCCAGCGATTTGTTCGGTGGCAAAGGCGCGGCTTTTGGCTTGCATGTCGTCGCGCGGCAAGTTGCGACCGTGGAGTTTTTCAATCGCATTTTCAATTGGCAGGCCGTGGCAATCCCAGCCAGGGATGTATTGCGCGTCAAAGCCTTCGAGCTGGCGGGCTTTGACGATCATGTCTTTGAGTACTTTGTTGACCGCATGGCCAATGTGGATGCTGCCGTTGGCGTAGGGCGGGCCGTCGTGCAAGATGAATTTGGGTTTGCCCAAACGCGCATCGCGCAGTTTTTTGTAAATGCCTTTCTCGTCCCATTCTTTGGCCCAAGCGGGCTCGCGTTTGGACAAATCACCGCGCATGGGAAAGGGCGTGTCGGGCAAATTCAGGGTTTTGCGGTAATCGGTGGTGGATGCAGAATCGGTCATGGTCATTTCAAGCTTTAGGGATGGCAAATTACGCCCAATAAAATCAGGCCTGCGGTGCAGGGCGAATGTGTGAAGGTGGGGCGCGGGGCGGTTGCCCAGAGCCCCGTCAAATTCGCGATGGTATGGTGGAAGGCCTGATGGCAGACGAAGCCGTCAAGGACGATGCTATGCCAGCGGCGAAAAACGCACGTGCGTTGTCGCAGTCTTGGGTAATGCCTTGGGTCAAGTCATCCAATCCGTCGTACTTCAATTCGTCGTGTAATTTATGCAGGAGTTCCACGCGGATGATTTTACCGTAGCCTTCGCTCAGCCCCAAGCTTTTCGGCCAATCCAAAATATGTGTCTCAAGGAGCACACGGCCACCGTTCACGTCCGCAGCGTCCAGTGAGGGGCGCACCCCCATGTTGGCTACGCCTTGCAGTGCACTGCTGCCCAGCCCATGCACCATGACTGCATAAATACCGCCCGCAGCGGGCTTCCAGTGGGAAAACCGCAAATTCAAGGTGCGAAACCCCTGTGGGTAAGCTGGTGATATTCCCAGCTCGCGGCCGAGTTTGCGGCCATGCACCACATGCCCACTCACGCTGTAAGGCCGCCCCAGTAATTTGGCCGCGTCTTGCATATGGCCCGTTCGGAGTGCGTCGCGCACGGCCGAGCTTGAAACACGCAGTTGGTGCACCTCGTAGCTTTGCATCCGTGCCACGTCAAAACCAGCTATTTGGCCAGCTGCGTCGAGCATGGCGTAGTCGCCCGCTCGCTTAGAGCCAAAGCGAAAATCGTCGCCCACCAGCAGGTAGCGCACGCCCAGCGCCCCCACCAGTACGTCATCGACAAAGGCCTGCGGTGACTGCCCTGCAAATCCTGCGTTAAACGGGATCACTACCGTTTGGTCTACGCCGCAGTTTTGCAGCTCAGTCAGCTTGTCCCGCAGCGTGGCAATACGCGCCGGAGCGAGTTCGGGCTTGCCCAAAGCCTTGGCGAAATAGTCGCGCGGATGAGGCTCAAATGTCACCACGCAGGACGGTACGCCACGGTGCGCAGCTTCATTTTTGAGCAACGCAATCATGGCTTGGTGGCCGCGGTGCACACCGTCAAAATTCCCGATAGTGACCGCACGACCTGCATGCGCGCCAGAGCGGAGCAAGCCCAATCCTCTAAAGACCTTCATAGCGGTATAAATTTAATAGCAAACAATGACCTTTTAACGCTGACATGTGCAAAATGATGCCTATCAATGTCACAAAACTACTGTATATTGTCTCCTAAGACGGATTGCATCGTTTTCCTGTGTTTTTTGTAGCATCAAGGAGTCGCGTTTTGAAGGTCTTGAAACTCTCAGCCCAAGGGCTGCCCCAAAGCTGGATCAGCCCAGAGCTGGCCGTGTTGCACTATGCCGCTGGCGAGGTGCGCTGGGAGTCTGGCGCACAGGTGGCGGTGTTTCGCGGTGGGCATAATGCGTTGACTGGCAAGCAATCGGTCATCACTGTCAACAGCATCATTGGCACTAAAGGTGTGCCCGGCATCAACCCCTTTGAGCTGCGCCCGAGCCTCACCAATACCAAGCTTTTTGCCCGTGATCGCAATGTGTGTGCCTACTGCGGCGGCCATTTTCATGAGGAAGACCTCACCCGCGAGCACATCATTCCGTATGCCCAAAAAGGCCCTGACGGTTGGATGAATGTGGTAACAGCATGCCGCGCTTGCAACCATAGAAAGAGCAACCGCACGCCCGAGCAGGCCAACATGCCCTTGCTGTACACGCCGTATGTGCCCAGCCTATGGGAAGACTTTATTTTGCGTAACCGACGAATACTGTCCGACCAAATGGAGTTTTTAGCGGCGCATTTGCCTAAAAACTCGCGTTTGCATGCGTAACACGGGTTTCACGCCCCCCTGCTTTGGTTAAGATAGCAGGGTGAACAAAAGTCCTCCTTCCCCCCAGTCCGCAGGCCGCAAGCTTTTTCGCGAAGAGTCGCTAGATGCCTTGCAGCCGCGCCTGCATGGCGAGGTGATTTTGACCCCGCGCATGGGCTTTTGGTGGTGGTGTTTGCTCGGTCTGCTTATCTTGGCTGCATTGGCATGGTTTGTAACGCAGGGCAACTACACACGGCGCAGCACCGTGGCGGGGCATTTGCTTCCAGCAGCGGGCATGATCCGTGTGCAATCGCCACAAACTGGCGTGATCATGGAGAGACGGGTGTCCGAAGGCCAGCTGGTGCGCAAGGGCGATGTGCTCTATGTGCTTAACAGTGACCGCATGGGAAGCGGTGCAGGCGCCGCGCGCGAAATCCAGCAAGACATCAGTCGAGAAATTGAAGAGCGGCGTCGCTCCATGGACAGCGAAATTGCCCGCAACCAAAAAGGCCAATCCGAAGAGCTGGTGCATTTGAGCCGCCGCATGGCCACCCTTAACAGCGAGGCGCAGGCCATTGAGCGCCAGCTAGAACAACAGCGCCGCCGCGTAGCCGTGGCCGATGACATTCGCAAACGCTACCAAGGCTTGGCAGACCAAGACTATATTGCCAAAGAGCAGTTGATTCAAAAAGAGCTGGATCTTTCGGAGCAGCAGTCGCGCTTGCAGGCGCTCGAGCGCGACGTGATTGCCAATCAGCGCGAGGTATCAAGCACCTCCCGCGAGATAGACAGCACAAAGAGCCGCTATGCCAACCAAAATGCCACACTGCAGCGCGGCATGTCATCGGCCCAACAAGAGCTCACCGAGGTGGAAGCACGCAGGCGCGTGGTGGTGACTGCACCCGAGGATGGCCGCGCTACCTTGGTCTCTGGAGAGATTGGCCAAGTAGCCGATTCGTCGCGGCCGCTGCTTAACATCGTGCCTGGGCAAACTGCCTTGCAGGCACGCCTGTTTGCCCCCAGCCGCTCCATAGGCTTTGTGCGGCCTGGCGACAAAGTGTTGCTGCGCTACCAAGCCTACCCGTATCAGAAATTTGGCCTGCACGAAGGCAAGGTGCAAGCGGTGTCTACCGCCGCAGTGGCCAGCGTGGAGCTGGCAGGTTTTGCCCTACCAGATATGGCGGTGGGTGAGCCAGTCTATGCCGTCACGGTTGATTTGCAATCGCAAAGCGTCATGGCCTATGGCAAACCCCAGCCGCTGCAAGCTGGTCAACGCCTAGAGGCCGACATATTGCAAGAAACCCGCAAACTTTATGAGTGGATGCTTGAACCTTTGTACAGCATCACCGGAAAGATGGCCCGCTGATGGCATGGACTGACGCAATCCGCATGCAGTGGGGCGCTAAGCTGCCTGTGCTGCTGCAAACTGAGGCCGCAGAATGCGGCATAGCCTGTTTGGCCATGGTGATGGGCTGGCACGGTGTCGTCACCGATTTGGCCGTGTTGCGACAGCGCCATGCCATATCGCTCAAAGGCATGAGTATGGCCGGTTTGGCGCAGGTGGCACAAAAAGAAAGCTTGGGTATACGGGCTGTGCGCTTGGAGCTCAACCAACTGGCTCAGCTCAAATTGCCCGCCATTTTGCATTGGGAGCTCAACCACTTTGTGGTGCTCAAAGAAGTCAGCGCTGGCCACATCACCATCCACGACCCTGACTTTGGCATGCGCCGCGTGAGCATGGCCGAAGTGGGCAAAAAATTCACCGGCGTGGCCATGGAGTTGTGGCCAGAGCCCGGCTTTGAGCCGCGCAAAGAAACCACGCGCATTTCCCTGATGCAACTGATTGGCCGTGTGCGGGGCTTTTTGCCATCACTCACACAAGTGCTGATTTTGTCCTTGGTGTTAGAGGCTTTTGCCCTGGCCGGCCCCTTGTTTATGCAGTGGATTGTTGACCAGGTGGTGGTGGCGCGCGACGGTGATTTGCTGACCACTCTGGCTATTGGGTTTGGCATGCTACTGATATTGCAGCAAGTTTTTGGCGTGGCACGGGCTTGGGTGATGCTTTATATCAACACTGCCATTAATGTGCAGTGGCAGTCTAGCATTTTCACCCACCTGCTGCGCCTGCCCGTGGAGTATTTCCAAAAGCGGCATTTGGGCGATATTGTTTCGCGCACTGGCTCAATAGGCGAGATCCAGCGGGTGCTCACCAGCGCCTTTGTGGAGACGCTGTTTGACGGTGTGATGATGTTGCTCACTCTCACCATGATGTTTATCTACAGCCCAAGTTTGGCTTGGATTGCTATTATTGCGATTTCGCTGTATCTGTTGATTCGCATCATTTGGTACCAGCCCTTGTATTTGGCCACGCAAGAAAGCATTGTGCGCGGAGCACTGGTGTCCTCGCATTATTTAGAAACTATTCGTGGCGTGCGCGCCATCAAATTGTTTTCACGCCAACCCGAGCGCCAAGCGGCGTGGCAAACACTTTTGGTGGCGCAAACCAATGCGGGGCTGCGCATCCAAAAACTGGATCTTTTTTACCGCATCACGCGCACCACGCTTAGCGGGGGGTTTAATATTTTGCTGCTCTGGGTGGGCACGCGCCAAATTTTAGCAGGCACTTTAAGTGTAGGCATGCTCATGGCATTTTTGGCCTACCGCAGCCAGTTTGACTCGCGCTTGTCCGAGTTAATTGGCAAGTATTTTGATTTCAAAATGCTGTCTTTGCACGCCGAACGCTTGGCTGACGTGGTGCTAACCGAGCCAGAGCCTGCCGCGCCGCTGCTGCTGGATAGCGACAGTCCACAAAAGAACCGTGATATTGTTTTGCAAAACATCCAGTTTCGCTACTCAGAGCAAGATCCTTGGGTACTTCAAGGCCTCAATATCCATATAGAAGCGAGGCAATCCGTGGCGATTGTGGGCGGCTCGGGCTGTGGTAAGTCAACCTTGGCGGCGCTGCTGCTGGGGGTCTATAAACCGCAAGAAGGCAGTATTTTGGTAGGTGGCGTGCCCCTCGACAGGTTAGGCCTGACGCAGTGGCGCAGCTTGGTGGGCACGGTGATGCAAGACGACACCTTGTTTGCTGGCTCAGTGGCTGACAACATCAGCTTTTTTGACGCCAAGCCAGATTATGAATGGATGGCCGAATGTGCCCGCGTGGCCTGCATCCACAGCGATATTGAAGGCATGGCGATGGGCTACCAAACTCTGGTGGGCGATATGGGCACGGTGCTCTCGGGCGGGCAAAAGCAGCGTGTGCTCTTGGCACGTGCGCTGTACAAACGCCCTAGTATTTTGATCTTGGACGAAGCCACCAGCCATCTTGATATTCGGCGCGAAGCCTTGGTAAACCAAGCCATTGCGCAACTGCACATTACCCGCATCATCATTGCCCATCGGCCCGAGACTATTGGCGCTGCGCAACGGGTAGTTGAATTAGATGCAGGCAAGGTAGCGTTTGATGGTGCACCCGCTGATTATTTACAGCGCTTAGGCGTCAGTGTTAGCAGATAGCGGCCAAAATGCGTGTGATCAGGCCATATTTACCAATGTTTTTGCTGGCTACAACGACTTTGATTAGTTTTAGCGCCAGTGGTCAAACTGTCGCCACGGCTCTTAAGCCGAGTCAAACGCTTGACTGCTCGGTAGCGGCTGCGTGCATGCCAAAGTCTGACGCTGTGCGCTACACCGCCAACCACTCTCCAACACCTTTGTGCAGTGCGTTGCAAGATGCGGATTTGCAGCGCCTGAGCTTGCCTATGGCGCTAGACCATGCCCTGTGCCGCAGCCCTGTTTTGCGCCAAGCCATGCTCTCTATTGCAGAGCAACAAGCGGGCGTAGATCTGGCCAATAGCAGCTTTCGCCCGCGTGTGAACGCGAACGTAGGGCTCAATGCCAGCCGCGTTGCGCCGATCGCCAACACGATTGGCTACTCACTAGAAAACTTAAGCGGCTCGGTAGGCTTGAGTTGGGTGTTGTTTGATTTTGGCCTGCGCAGTGCCAATGTGGCGCAAACGCAGGCGCAACTGGCGGCTGCCATTGCCAGCCTTGACAGCTCACAGCTTCAAAGCACCAATGACACCCTTCGCCTGTATCTGGATGCGCTCACCGCTTGGCTGCGCCAAAGCAGCTTGCGTGAAGCCGAAGAAGTGGCCCAACAAAGCGCGCATGCCGCGAATGCCAAATACGATGCCCAAGTAGGCTCATTAGCTGAAAAGCTGCAAGCCCAAACAGCGCTAGCCCAAACCACCCTTGAGCGGGTGCGCGCCAACGGCCAATGGGAAACGGCCCGTGCCGCACTGGCCATTCACATGGGCTTTGGGGTGAGCCAAAGCATAGCACTGCCCGAGGTGGAGCAGGCCGTGCCATTTGTGAGCCAAATATTGGGTACTGACCAACTGTTGGAAAACCTGCGCACTCAGCACCCACGCATGCTGGCACTACAGGCTGAGCATACTGCGCTCAAGCGCCGTGGCGAGTCGATTGCGGCAGACGGTAAGGGCTCAGTCAGTGCCAGCGCCAATGTGCAAACGAGCCGCGCTTTTGCCTCTGGTGCTGGTTTTGAGCGAAGTGCCAATGCCGCATTGGTGGCAACGATTCCGCTGTTTAATGGGGTAGAACAAAACGCGCGATTGGCGCAAAACTCGGCGCAAACCGATGCTAAGCTGGCGCAAATTGACTCCGCGCGCAGAGAGCTTGAAACCGAGCTGTTGCGCCAAGCGCTCGCTGTGCAAACTGAACAGCAAACCCAGATTGCTGCCCGCGTATTGCTAGACTCTGCAAACCAAAGCTACCAAGTGGCTAGCGGACGCTACAAGGCAGGGGTGGGGACGGTAGTTGAGCTTTTGACTGCACAGGCTGCATTGGGTGCTGCTAAGTTTGCGCTTAACCAATCTCTGGCAAATTTGGCCACCGCTTCGATGCGCTTGTTAGCTGCCTCAGGGCGTGTGCAATTAAAAAGCTAAATTGAGTTGGGCAAGAAAAAACCCTAGCGACCAATAAATGGTTGCTAGGGTTCTAATTCTCCGCGGTACGAATACTGCGATCTTAGTTGTAACTGCCTTTTTAGAGGCAGTAGACACCTTAGATGGGATCAGTGCCGGTAGGAGGAGGAGGAGGAGGAGGTGGTGGTGGTGGTGGTGGTGGTGGTGGTGGAGTACCGCAACCACCTTTGTTGCTGCTGCTAGAGCTCTTGCCGCCGCAGCCGCCTTTGCCCGAGCCTTTTTTGCCAGAGCCGCCCTTGCCGCCCTTGCCGCCACGGCCTTTTTTAGGTCCTTTGCTGCCGCAACCGCGACCGCCGGATACCAATTCCATTTCTTCGAGAGATAAAACGCGCATAGCATTTCTCCAATTGAAGGTTAATAAATAATGGCAAATGCCATCGGTGAATACGAATTAAACACTGCTTTTTTACTTGTGTCAATTTGAAACATACATTTGTTACAACTTTTTTGTAACAGTTGAGACCTTGTTCGCACAGTTGCCCAGCAGCGTTGTTTTTAGGCTTAATGCTGCGCTATGTCGACACTCTCGTGGGTGATTTTTATGTTTATTTGCCTGCGAACTGGTTGTAGCGGCCACTGGCTCACAAGCTTGGGGTCAAAGTAATCACCCAGTAAAGGCGGGCGCGCTTTGCTGAAATAGACCGTGCCATTGTCAAAAATCTCACGCATGCCGCACAAGCCCACGTCCTCCCAATGGCTGCACACCTGCACCACACAGGGCGCGTGGGTAACGCCGCGCGCAAGTAGTGCCAGCGCACGGTGGTAGCCGTTGTTAAGTATCAAGCGGTCGCTGTAACGCAGCACATTGAGAACATTGGTGCTAAAGCCTACTCCCAACACGATGGCGGCTTGGGTATGCCCATTGGGTTGGTAGCCAGCAATGCTGTCCACTGGTACCATTTGTGCGCCCAAAAAGCGCAAGTCATGGCTGTTGGAGTGGAACACGTATTCGCCATCTGACTCTCGCCCCACGACGCATTGCCCATGGTTGGGCTCAAGTGGTAAACACAGCTTGGCCAGCTGCAGGGGTTGCGGTTTGCTCGGCAGCGATTGCTTGAGTGCTTCTAGTGTTGATGTTGTGATGTCAAACTGCGCGCAAACCAGTTGAGCCAAAGGCACCATGCCAAAAGCAATGGGCACATTGCTGAACGTGGCTGTGAAGCTGGGCAAGGCACTGAGCTTACGCACATATGCTTGCATGGAGTGTGGAATTTGCAAAACCTGCGGTTTATTTGCTATGCCTGCTTGGCTGATTTGCAAGCCTTCAAAATGCTCGGCCGCTGTGCGCCACTGGTCTGCCACCGCGCATTCTTCTATAGCGCGTCCGCCGATGGCGCGTTGCCGCACGAATTGCAAAAATTCACCCAAACGTGTGACACCCATCAGGTGCAGCTCAGAATCTGCGTTTGGCAGAGATACAGGCGGGGGGTATTTTTTTGATACAGTGGATACTAAGCTTGCCATTTTTCAAAATCCTATTATGTCTATATTCCTTGCCATTCCCTCCTATTGTGACCCAGTGCTAGCCTTTACTTTAGCCAGTGCCTATGAAAAAGCTAAATTTCCAGAGCAATTGCACTTTGGGGTGATTGATCAAAGCCCCATGGATGCAGCATACCCAGTGCCTGCACACATTCCTGCTGCGCAGGTTAGTTATATAAAAATCGATGACAAACAGGCGCGCGGTTGCTGCTGGGCTCGGTATTTGGCTATGTCACTCTATCGAGAAGAAGACTGGTTTTTCCAGCTTGACTCGCACATGATGTTTGCCCAAGATTGGGACGATATTTTGGTGCGTAAGATGCAAGCTTGCTTGCACTTCTCTGATCAAGCCGTTATCACAGGGTATCCGGCCTCTTTCAGCTTCGTCAACGGGGTAGCCACAACCACCGAAAAACTAGACCCTACACGTGCTATTGCGGCAAGTGCTAAGGCGGTATTTAACCCAGACCATCCTTACTTTGCTTTTAAAACCAGAACTTTACATGGTGTTGGCGCTGTTGAAGGCTTTCACGTAGCGGGGGGCTGTTTGTTTGCGCCAGGGGATTATGTGCGCGCTGTGCCAGTCGATCCGTTTTTGTATTTCAACGAAGAAGAGCAAAACATTGCCCTGCGCCTGTACACCAACGGTTGGGACATTTACCATGTGGCAGGGTTGCCGATTTACCATTTGTACACCGCTGCACCAGAAGTTACGGGCACTGCGCGGCGTCCTTTGCATTGGGATATTGATGCTAATGCAAAAGAAGATCCCAAATGGTGGGCTTTAGATCGGCGTGCGAAAAAGCGTTTGGCCACACTGGTTTGGGGCGATTCCACTGAACTTGGTGCCTATGGCTTAGGCACAGAGCGCAGCTTGGGCGACTACGCCGACATGTGCGGCATAGATTACCCCGCTCGAAAAATCCACCAAAAAGCCATTGATGGGCCTTGGCAAGTGCCTGCTATGGCCGCCCCGCCCAAGCCCGCAGCCTAAAACGCCTATGCGCAATCAGGCAAATACGCCAGCCGTATCCTGCATGCGGTCGCTCACCTCACCCAAATGGTGCATCGAGTCACCAAAGGCCATTTCTAGCTGGGTGAGCTTTTTGAAGTAATGGCTGACTATGTACTCGTCGGTAACCCCAATCCCGCCGTGCAGTTGCACCGCCTGTTGGCCCACAAAGCGCATGCTTTGGCCTAGCTGGTATTTGGCCTGCGCCATGGCGCGGCGGCGCTGGGGCGCAGGGTCGTTGAGTTTGAGGGCGGCAAAATAGGCCATGCTGCGGGCTAATTCGAGTTGCATTTTCATGTCGGCCACGCGGTGGCGCAGCGCCTGAAAACCGCTAATGACCACACCAAACTGCTTGCGCATGTTCATGTATTCCACTGTAATGGCCAGGGTTTTGTCCATCACACCCACCGCTTCGGCGCAAGTGCAGGCAATGCCAATGTCCACAGCGTGCTCAAGAGCCGCTTGGCCGTCTAGTGTCAGCAGCTGGGCAGGGGCGTTGGTAAAGCTAACCTCCCCCGCGCGGCTGCCGTCTTGCGTGCCATAGGCTTGCACGGCTACTCCGCTGGCTGCTGCATCCACCACAAACAGCGCCAACTTACCATTGGCCATGGCAGATACGATGAAGCCTTGTGCATGGTCGGCTGCAGATACTATACTTTTGGTAGCAGACAATGACCAATTACCATCGACACTGGCACAATTACCTGTAGTTTTATTTAAGTCGTAGCGCGAGCCACGCTCTAGATATGCCAAGCTCACCAAAGCTTCGCCCGAGGCAATAGAGGGTAGCCAAGCGGCCTGAAGCGTTGCATCGCTGTAGCCGCTAATGACTGCTCCAGCAATGAGTGACTGTGCCAAAGGTTCGAGCACGATCCCACGCCCTAGCTCTTCCATGGCCACCAAGCCCTCCACAGGGCCCATGCCCATGCCGCCATCGTCCTCGGGCACATACAGGCCTGTAAGGCCTAGTTCGGCCAGTTCGGTAAAGGCGGCGCGGTCAAAACCACCTGCATGGGCGGCGGCGCGGCGGCGGTCAAAGCTATAGCCTTTGTCGATGTATTTGCGCACGGCATCGCGCAGTTGCTCTTGGTCGTCGGTGAAATCGAAATCCATGGTGTTTCTCTTAATGGTAGAAGTTAGCCCAAAACAAACTGGGAGACGATATTGCGCTGCACTTCATTGGATCCACCATAAATCGTGGTCTTGCGCATATTGAAATAGGTCGAGGCCAGTGGCGCACAGTGCACCGCTGAGCCGGGGTAGTCACCCTGCCAGCCAGCGTGCATGGCCTCGCGGATCAGGGGCAGGCTGTAGGCACCGCCTGCGAGCATCATCAGCTCCGAATAGCGCTGCTGAATTTCGCTGCCGCGTATTTTGAGCAATCCTGCAATATCCAGCGACTGCTTGCCCGATTTTTCGGCGCTGAGCACGCGCAGTACCATCATCTCCAGCGCGACTACATCGACTTCTAGCTTGGCTATTTCGTCTTTAAAACGCGCTTGCTCCCACACGCCTTCGGATTTGGCCAAGCGCTTTAAGCGCTCAAGCTCGCGCTTGGCGCGGTTTACATCCGCAATATTGGTGCGCTCATGCGCTAGCAGGTATTTGGCATAGTTCCAGCCTTTGTTTTCCTCGCCCACCAAATTTTCGGCGGGCACTTCTACGTTGTCAAACCACACCTCGTTCACCTCGGCGCTGCCGTCAAGCAAAATGATGGGGCGCACACTCACGCCCTTGGTTTTCATGTCAATCAACAAGAAGCTGATACCTGCTTGCTGCTTGCCTTCGGTGCTGGTGCGCACGAGGCAAAAAATCCATTCACCATACTGCCCCAGTGTGGTCCAAGTTTTTTGGCCGTTGACGATGTATTTGTCACCCACACGTTCGGCGCGGCATTTGAGTGAGGCCAAATCTGAGCCAGAACCCGGCTCAGAGTAGCCCTGACTCCACCACACCTCGCCACTGGCAATGCCCGGAAGATGGCGCTTTTGCTGCTCGGCAGAGCCAAAGGCCATGATCACCGGAGCCACCATCACTGGGCCAAAAGGCACCACGCGCGGTGCGCCTGCTAGCGCACATTCTTCTTCAAACAAATGCTTGTGCACGGCATCCCAGCCCGGGCCGCCAAACTCGGTGGCCCAAGCGTGGCCAAGCCAGCCTTTTTTACCCAGTATTTTTGCCCAGCTTTGCATATCGTCGCGCGTGAGCTCCAGCGCGTTATGCACTTTGTGCGAGATGCTGGTGGGCAGGTTGGCATGCACCCAGTCGCGCACTTCGTGGCGAAAGGCTTGTTCTTTGTCGGTAAATGCTAAATCCATCGGTCAACTCCTAAGACCCTGTGTTTTAGCACGAGCGTGCTGATTTTTATGTCTTGCGCGAGACAAACTTGATTAAATGCAGGGTAATTATCTCGCGCTCAAAGGGATGGGCTGATACCTAATTGCTCTTGGATGTGCTGCACCGCCCGCTCTAAAATGTCGTTGCTGACTCTGAGTCGAGCTACCTGCTCCTCTAGCATTGTGACCCGCGCCAGTAGGCCTTCAGCATCTGCCACCACGGGCTGCACAATAGCGCGCACGTCAATCTCTCCGCACAGTAAATGCGCCCAACGCTGCTCGCGCGCCCCATGGGCGCGGGGCAGTTTGACGACATAAGCTGCGCCGCCATCGTCACCGCGCTGCTGCATGGCCTCCAGCAGAGCCTCTACCACAGTGCTGCTTTCAAACTTGTGCCAACGCTCGCCGCCGGTGCGCAGCTCAGCGGCGGTTTGCGGGCCTTTGAGCATTAAAAGGCCCAACAGCGCAGCTTCTGCCGACTCCACGCCCGCTACGCGCAAAAAGTTGTGCTCAAAGCGCACCACACGGCTGCCGCTGCCCTCAAACACAAGGCTAAGCGCCTTAAGCGAATCCAGAGCAGCTTGGGCATCGTCGTCGCTGATTTCCATCACGGGGTCGCGGCTGGTTTTTTGGTTGCAGCCAATCACCAAGCTGTTGCGCGTCATGGGGTAGCTGTCAGGCACGGTGCGGGCTTTTTCCATCAGCGTGGCCAACACGCGGGCTTCAATGGGGCTAAGGGGGCGAATCGTCATAAACTTGGGGCTTGCAAAAAATAGAAAATAGTATGAAAAACATCGTGATCATAATTTCTGGCGGCGGCTCGAACATGGCAGCTATAGTAAAAACTGCACAAAAAGAAGCGTGGCGTGACAAATACGACGCGCAGGTAGTAGCGGTACTGAGCAACCGCGCGGATGCCCGTGGCTTGGCTTGGGCGACAGCGCAAGGCATTGCCACGCGGGTAGTAGACCACAAAGCCTATGCCACGCGCGAGCATTTTGACGCAGCTTTGCTGCGTGAAGTAGATGATTTTGCTCCATTTTGCGTGGTTTTGGCGGGTTTTATGCGCATTTTGACGCCTGTATTCGTTAGCCACTATGCGGGGCGTTTGCTCAATATCCATCCCTCGCTCTTGCCTGCCTTTCCAGGCCTTCACACCCATGCGCGGGCGATTGAGGCTGGCTGCAAAGTGGCGGGCGCTACCGTGCACCAAGTAACAGCCCAGCTAGACCACGGCCTTGTATTGGACCAAGCCGTAGTGCCTGTGCTTGCGGGTGACACGGCTGCGATGCTGGCCGCGCGCGTACTCTCGCAGGAGCATGTGCTGTATGCGCGGGCTATTCGGGGGTTTTTGGAAGCTTCGCAGGCTTAAGTTAAGGCAAGTTTCCGAACGCAGAGGCTAGAAGATTGGTATTCAACCACCAGCATCCCCAAAACATGGGATAGCGCCGCCGCCCAAGCCTGCATACAATCAAGTTTTTACAGATCAACAAAATACCCACGCCAATGATCACACGCCACGCATTCGTTCGCAGTTTCTTGTGCGCCGCCGTCCTGCTGAGTTTGGCCGCGCCAGACGCCTATGCCGCCCGAATAGGATTTGTGCAGGGCAAAGTTACTATTGTGCGGGGCGATATAAGCATGCCAGCCAAAACCGGCCTGCGCCTGCGAGAGGGTGACGAAGTGACCAGCGAAGCCGATGCGCAAGCGTTTTTCAAGTTTGACGACGGCGCGCGCGGGCTGATTCGCGCGGATTCACAGATGGTGGTGAAAGAACTCAAGCTCAAAGGCCCGTCAGCTGCCCGCCAAAAAACCATTCGTCTGGCCAAAGGCAGCCTGCGCTATATATCGGGCAAGGCTACGCTGCGGCAAAAGGTGGCTTTTGAAACCAGCACCGCCACCATTGGCATTCGTGGCACCGATATTGAAATTGTGGTGACACAAGAGCCGGTGAACGACAACAACCCCGGCACTTTTCTGAAGGTTAACATCGGAGCAGCTACCTTGGCCGCGCCAGATGGTACCCATGTTGATGCGGCCGCTGGCGAGATCGTTTATGGCGGTGAGCCCGAGTTGTCCGCCCGCGGCGCTGGCGGAAAACGTCGCGCCTCGGCCCGTGCAGTGCCAACCGTCGGCGATTTGTTCAAGGCAAGTAGCTTAGATCGATTCATGAAGTAGTTTAATTAACTAAAACCACATTAAAAATGTGTTTACAATCTAAAGTACGCATTTGCTAAGTGCAAATACAAAATGTAACATTTTACGACGGGTTATTCTCTTGCGCGCCTGCTTCATCGCACACCTGATTCGCCATGCCAAGCACTTGTTGGCGGTATTATTGCTTTGCCAAGCAGGCTTAGTTGCGGCACAAGTGTGCGCTCCGCCCGGGAGTTTGCAAAATGCCTCCATTACTGGTGTGGTTAACGACTATTACCCCGGCATCTTTCCTTCCACCCTCAATCCCGGCGCAACCACGCTGAATTTAGGTGCGCGCGATACCCGTGGTGGCCCAGGAGCCACTGTGGCAATTGGCGATTTGTTTATGGTTATGCAAATGCAAGATGGCACGATCAATGCGGCAACTAGTAACCTCTATGGCAGTGGCGCAGGCACGGGCAATGGATCGCTAACGCTTGGTAGCGTAGGTTTGTATGAATTCATTCGTGTCACCGCAGTAGCTGGGGCTGTTATCACCTTTACCCCGCCATTGACTAACCAGTACAACAACGCCACAGGAATTCCCCAGCGGCGTTACCAAGTGATACGCGTAGCACAACACGCCAACGTTACCGTGACTGCGGTAACCACCATTCCTTGGAACAGCAGCACAGGCGGCGTCGTGGCCATCGATGCGCGCGACACAGCCACTATGGTTGGCGGCTCGGTAGCAGGGCTTACAGACAGGGCTATTTACGCTGGTGGCTTAGGATTCAGGGGCGCTCTGGGTCTGAGGCTGACGGATACTGCTGTCATTGGAGCTGCAGGCGAGTATTTAGTCCACGTGAGAACCGCCCCAACTGTAGGTGGGAGTGGTCTGGGTGCTGGCAAGGCAGAGGGTATTCATGGCAGCCCTGTTTATATGGCTAGACAAAATAGCCTCTGGTCTTTTGCAAATACGAATAGCCCTACTGGCTCGTTTGCCGCTGCTGTGGGACCTGAGGGCTACCTTGGTGGTTCATGGAACAAAGGCGCGCCCGGTAATGCTGGCGGCGGCGGCAATGTAGGGGGTGGATCTAACCCACTTTTTGGCGCAAATACTTCTAATGCGCAAAACTCAGGCGGGGGCGGCGGAGGTAGTTATGGAGAAGGCGGCATAGGTGGCAGACCTTGGGCCAATCCTTTGCTAGATGCTGGTGGCAAGCCTGGCGCAGGCTATGCAGGCACGCTGGCGTTTAATCGGCTTTTTATGGGCGGTGGCGGCGGTGCGGGTGGCTTTGATGCAGCCCCCAACGGTGGTGACACCCGAACTTATAACGTGGCCTCTTACCCTAATCAAGGCATAGCCTGCGGTTTAGGTGTGCCACAAGGGTTTGCTACGCCAGGTCTTGGCGACCAGTGTTCATCTGGCGCATCGGGTGGCGGTATTGTGATTCTACGTGCACGCAACGTGACGGGGGTCGGTGTTGTAGATGTGCGTGGAGCCCATGGCTGGAACGCCCGCAACAATGCCGCTGGCGGCGGCGGTGGCGGTGGCGCGATCGTTATAGAAACGCTCAACGGCGGCAATGCCACTGTAGATGCGCGTGGTGGGGATGGTGGCAATGCCTTTGGCTTTGGGACTAATTGGCCCACCGACCGCCACGGCCCAGGTGGCGGTGGCGGGGGTGGTTTTGTGGCCTATGCACCGGCCACTATGGCTCTGCTGGCGCAATACGACGGAGGACTGGCGGGTCAAACCTTGACCGATACCTTTGCCCGTGGTGGGCCTTTGATAGAGAACTACGGGTCTTCCAGTGCCAATGGTGGGCTTAATACGTTTCAAATACCCAACGTGCCAGGCGTGGTGCAGGCGGCCAAGTGTGACCCCTCCTTGAGCTTGAGTAAAAGTGATGGCGTTTTATTTTTAACATCGCCTGGCACCACGACCTATACTTTAACCATCACCAACAGTGGTGCTACTAACTCTTCGGGTACTGTCACAATAGCTGACCGCTTGCCTTCCGGCTTGTCTGTAACCCCGGGCGTACTGGCATTAACTGGGCCAAATGCTGCGCAGTGGAGTTGTCTGGCAGCGAGCGCCACCGATATCACTTGCACCTCGTTGGCTGCAATCACTGGGCTTGGAGGCACGAGTAGTTTTAGCATTGCAACCATTATTTCTGCGCCCAATGGTGTTGCTTTAATTAACAAAGCGCTAGTTAGTGGTGGCGGTGACCCACTCAAAACGACCACTGCCACGCCGGCAACCGCCGACACTTGCACTGCCAATGCCACGCCCTTGGCAGGCTGCGCTGTTGACACCGACACGGTGGTCGCGCCCATCTTGTTGCTTACCAAAACCAATAGCGTCACCCAGCTGTCTCCAGCGATTAGCACCACCTATGTGCTTGTTGTCACCAATGCTGGCAGCACCTCCACCACGGCGGTGATCACGGTGGCCGATTTGCTGCCCACAGGTTTGACCTATTCTGGCGCTTCGCCATTCGTTGTCAACGGTTTCACTTGCAATGTGTCTGGTGTCGGCATCCAAGGCATTACCTGCACTAGGCCAGCGGCACCGGCACTGGCAGCCAGTGCTTCCGTAACCATTACATTCACAGTATCGGTAGGGGCAGCTCCACCGTCTTCCGTGTTAAATTTAGCCAAAGTAGGCGGCGGCGGCGACCCTAGCCCCGCGAGATCTACTGCGCCAACCACCGTTACTGCGGGTCTTTGCGCCGCGCCAGTGAGCCCAGCCACCGAGTCATCTGATCCCAACAATGGCTGTGCGGCCGATATCGATGAAATCCGCTACGTTAATCTAGACTTAAGCAAAGACGACAGCAAGGTGTATGTCAGCCGAGGCGGTTACACCGATTACGCCATGACTGTGCGCAACTTGGGCACCATTAGCACTACAGGCTCTATCACCATTGTTGACACGTTCCCCACTTTTTCTACTTCACAAATAGTAATACCAGGTAGTACTACTACAGGTACTGTTACAGCCTCATTCACCACTACCCCGGCGACATACACCCCCGCTGGTATCAATGGCGCTAATTGGTCTTGTACCGTTTCTAGCAGGACAGTCACCACTTGCGTATCTTCCGTGCCAATTCCACCCGGGGGCGCATCTACATTTGACCTGCGCGTCAATGTGGATGTGCTTAGTAGTACAGGCACTTTCTTTTTAAACCGAGCCCGAGTGGGTGGGGGAGGTGACGTGAACGTGGGCATGATCAATGTGCCTAACGCTACCGATACCTTAGCCTGTACCAGCAACGCCGTGCCACGTGGCTGCGCCATTGATCTGGATGCAGTGGATTTGGCAACGCCATCCATCCGCATGGTCAAGTCGCACAGCAATCCGCAGGCCAAAAGTGTGGGCGATGTGGTGACGTTTTCATTGGTTATAACCAACAGCTCGGGTGGCGCGAGCGCAGCCAACACAGTGCGCATGGTAGACGTGTTGCCAACAGGATTAACCACCACGCTTGCAAGAGTGAACACGGTGACATCTGCTGCGCCGTTCACCTGCGCTATTGCGGCGCAAGTGCTCACTTGTGACAACACATTAGCAGCAGTAGCTGCCACCCGCACCTACACCATCACCGTGGTGGCCACAGTTACTGCAGCGGCCATCAACCCCCTGCTCAACGTAGCGAATGTTGGCACTAACAACACTGACCCTCTTAATCCTAGCCTGCCCAACGCGGCGACTGCAACATTGTGTATTGGTGTGAACGCACCAATAGTTGGCTGCGCTACCGACCCAATACCTCTCTTGGCTGATTTGCAAATCCTCAAGCTCCAGCGCATCGGTACGGCAGGGGTATTCAGCGCTACCGCCGTTGCCGTGCCAGTTGGCGGCACAGTGCAGTTCCAAATCACGGTGGCCAATCCTGCGCCTTCTATATCAGCCAGCACCATGACTTTTATTGACTCTGTACCAGGTGCATTTTCTACAATCTCAGTGGTCTCGGCTGTTAACACGGGGGGGGCTGCCGGCTGTGCCGCCACACCGGCAGGGAATTTGGTCTCGGGCACAGTCACCTCATTGCCCGCTAACGGCACGTGTACCGTGATTGTGCAAGCGATAGCCAGTGCGCTGACCCTTGGGGTCACCAATACAGCCATACTCACTATTCCCAACGGCATCAGCGACACTAATTCCGCCAATAACAGCAGTGCAGTGGCGCAGCAGATTGGTTTCACTAATTTGACCTTGGCTAAAACCAATGGCACTAACACGCTGGTGGCTGGTGGTACCACCAGCTACACCATCACGGTGGCTAATTTAGGACCGATAGCCGCCCCCGGTGTAACGCTGTTCGACCCTGCCGTTACGGGCTTGAGCTGCACATCGGTCTCTTGTTCCTCCACAGCAATCAATATGTGCCCAGGCACGATCAACATCGGCCTCTTGCAGGGGGCAGGCCTGCTGATCTCCCCAGCATTCCCAGCGGGCTCAACAGCCACGTTTGTGGTGACCTGTGACGTTACCGCCACAGGGGTTGGGCCTTAGCGGGCGCTTTGCCTCTCTCGTCATTCAGGCAATTTTCGCAAAACGCGGCTGCGTGATACCGTCAATCACGACAGTTTCATTGAACATGGCCGCTGGTCGCACCCACAGGCCCATTTGGCCGTAAAGGGCTTTGTAGAGTGTCATGCACTCTAGCGATTCGCTGTGGCGCACAGTGCCCACCACGTCATACAGGCCCCCTTTGTAATGGCGGTAGCTCCCGGGTGGAGTTTCAATCAGTGGGGGAAGATCGGTATCGGTCATGGCGTTCATCGTAGCATACTATTAAATACATAGCGCGATATGACCATATGACACTGACATTGTGCTGAAATTTCTTAAAAAATGGCTTTTGTAAACGCTATGCCTTGTGTCAACGCCGTTGGGCTAACTAGATCATAGCTAAAAGCGATTGAATTTTATATTCATTAGATTTAATATATTGACAATGCATCCAGCAAACCGCTAGGGATGGCATCCGCGGATGATCCGCAAACTTACAAGGAATCCACCATGTCCAACGAATCCAAATGCCCCATGGCAGCACTTGCACGCAACCCAATAGCAGCAGCGGCCAATGCCAATGCCCACTGGTGGCCCAATCGGCTGGAGCTCAAGTCGCTGCAGCAGCATTCTGCAAAATCCGACCCAATGGACAGTGGCTTCAATTATGCGCAGGAATTCAAAAGCCTAGACCTGCATGCCGTGGTGAAAGACCTGCATGCCCTGATGACGGATTCGCAAGACTGGTGGCCTGCCGACTACGGCCACTATGGGCCATTTTTCGTGCGCATGGCTTGGCACAGCGCGGGCACCTACCGCATAGCTGACGGCCGGGGCGGGGCGGGTGCGGGCGCACAGCGCTTTGCGCCACTCAACAGCTGGCCAGACAATGGCAATTTGGACAAAGCACGCCGCCTGTTGTGGCCCATCAAGCAAAAATATGGCCGCAAACTGTCTTGGGCCGACCTGATGGTGCTGGCCGGCACGGTAGCTATGGACTCGATGGGGCTCAAAACCTTTGGTTTTGGCGGCGGCCGCCCCGACATTTGGGAGCCCGAAGACGACGTGTACTGGGGCCCAGAAAAAACTTGGTTAGGCGACGAACGCTACAGCGGCGACAGGGCGCTGGCCAACCCGCTGGGCGCTGTGCAAATGGGCTTGATTTATGTCAACCCCGAAGGCCCCAACGGCAACCCCGACCCGCTGGCCAGTGCCCGCGACATCCGCGAAACCTTTGCCCGCATGGCCATGGACGATGAAGAAACCGTGGCACTCACCGCAGGTGGCCACACCTTTGGCAAAGCCCACGGCGCTGCCAGCCCCGCGCAGTATGTGGGCGCTGAACCAGAGGGCGCTGGCATTGAAGAGCAAGGTTTGGGGTGGAAAAACAGCTTTGGCAGCGGCAAAGGCGTGCACACCATTACCAGCGGCATTGAAGGCGCTTGGACAAACAACCCGACGCAGTGGGACAACGGCTACTTTGAAAACCTGTTTGGCTATGAGTGGGAGCTCACCCACAGCCCCGCTGGCGCACAGCAGTGGACACCCAAGGGCGGTGCAGCAGCAAGCAGTGTGCCTGATGCACACGACAGCGCCCGCCGACACGCGCCCATGATGACCACCGCCGACATGGCCATGCGCATGGATCCGGCCTATGAAAAAATAGCGCGCCGATTCATGCAAAATCCCACAGAATTTGCCGATGCCTTCGCCCGCGCTTGGTTCAAATTGACGCACCGCGACATGGGGCCAGTTGCCCGCTACCTCGGGCCGCTTGTGCCAACCGAGGCTTTGATTTGGCAAGACCCGGTGCCAGTGGTAGACCACCCGCTGGTTGATGCGCAAGACATTGCAGCGCTCAAGGCGAAGGTGCTTGCCAGCCGATTGTCGATTGCGCAACTTGTGGGCACTGCTTGGGCATCCGCCGCAACATTTCGCGGCAGTGACAAACGCGGTGGTGCCAACGGCGCGCGGATTCGCCTTAGCCCGCAAAAAGACTGGGAGGTGAACCAGCCTGCACAACTGGCCACAGTGCTGCAGGCGCTTGAGGCCATTCAGCGCGATTTCAATGCGGCACAAACTGGTGGCAAAAAAATCTCGCTGGCCGATTTGATCGTGCTAGCAGGTTCGGCGGCAGTAGAGGCGGCGGCACAAAAAGCGGGCCAGTCCATTGCTGTGGCTTTTACGCCGGGCCGAACAGATGCGACACAAGCGCAAACCGATGCTGCGTCGTTTGCCGTGCTCAAGCCAGAGGCCGATGGCTTTCGCAACTATGCGCAAGCGGGCTACGAGGCATCAGCCGCCGAGCGTTTGGTGGACAAAGCGCAGTTGCTAGGCTTAACAGCGCCCCAGATGACGGTATTAGTCGGTGGACTGCGCGTCTTGGGTGCAAACGCAGGTCAAAACCAGCACGGCGTGTGGACTAAGCGCCCCGAAACCCTGAGCAATGACTTTTTTGTGAACCTGCTGGACATGGACACTGTTTGGCAAGCATCGGCCACCCAAGGTGTCCTTGAGGGCCGCGACCGCGCCAGCGGAACACCCAAATGGACGGGCACCGTGGTTGACTTGGTGTTTGGCTCGAATTCGCAGCTCCGTGCTATCGCAGAGGTGTATGCCAGCAACGATGCGCAGCAGAAGTTTGCGCAAGACTTTGCAGATGCTTGGACGAAAGTGATGAATCAAGACCGCTACGATTTGGTCTGACTCTAAGACAAAAGCCGTAGTTTGCTACTATTAAATAAATAGCAAACTATGGCGTTTTGACGGTGACACTGCCAGTTTTCGTTGATATGTTTTATTTTTTAGCTGCTACTGCTTTGGCCAGCTCTTCGCCGCTCATGTAGTGCGGCACTTTGAATGCGAGGCGTTTGGCGCGTTGCACAAAGCTGTTGGTGCCTTTCATCTCGTCGTTCCAGTATCTGTCCGCGAGGGCCATGTTTTTAGCTTCATCCAGATTCCATCCATCAAATGAGCCCTTACCGCCAAAGATATAAAGTTTGCCATTGATCATTTTGAAGGTGTCGGCATCTCCCCCCCACGGAATGCCGTAGACCACGCCGTTGGCGCAGTAGCCGTTGTACATGGGGATGTATTTGGCGGGTTCTTTGTCAAACAGGGCTTTGTGCTCAGCGCTGGCAAAGCGAAAATTCACGCCTTCGTAAGTGCTTTGAAAAGCGGCTGTGCCTTGCATGTATTTGCCTTGGGTGAAATAGCCGACCACGTCTGCACCTTTGAGCATCAGTGCCACGCCTTGCTCGTCGGTGGTGACATTGGCGGGCTTGAGCAGGCCGCTGGGGTTTTGGGCGTTCATGGCGCTGCAGCCGCCTAAAACGATGGCAGCGCACAGGCCTGCGCTTAGGGCAAATCGGCGTACCGAGGTGAATTGGGTCATACAGATAATCTCCATGGTGGGTTCAGAGGTTGGTGGGGAGTGGGATGCGCCGCAGCCGAAAAAGTTTCGTGGTGGGGTGCTAGGGTTTCTAGCGTGACTGGCGCTGTGCGTTTGGGCGTGCCGTAGGGGGTTGGCCAGCCTAGTATGCCGCTGGCGACCAAGCAGCGCTCCTGCAGGTGCGTGCTGTCAGCGCCCCCCAAATGCAAAATGCCGTAGCGGTAACTGCCAAGCCATTTGAAATCGCGTGACAAAGAGCGGCTGTCTTTGGGGAACAACAAAAGCAAGTGGTCTGGGAATTCGCGGGTGAGCAGCGCCAAGGTCTGCGCGTTGGGCATGGGTGGGGCGTTTGATAAGAGCGAAGTTGCGTCAAATGCGCGGTAAACAAAGCTCGATGCAGCGCCAGCCGAGGCACGCAAAGGCGCAATCGCCCAAGGGTCTTGCCCATACGCCAGCGCCAGCGCCATGGCGTACAAATCGCGGCCGTCCACGCGGCGGTACAAGTCAGCAAACTGCGAGGCCATGCGCGGGTTAAATTCAATCACTTTGAGGCTGCCAGTGGCCGCATCGTAGAAAAATTCCATGTTGAAAAAACCATGGGTGTAGCCAATCTCGCGCAAAAACCGCTGGGCAATGTCGAGCGCCTGCGCCTGGGCACTGGCAGGCAACTGGCTGGGGTAGTCAAAGCGCATGAAGGCTTGCGTGTCGGGGTACATGATGCTGTCCACAATGCCCAATGGCTTGATACTGCCATCAAATGCAATACCGTCTAGGCTAAATTGTGGCAATGGACGCTCTGGACTCCAAGCGGGGGCTTCTAGCACCAAGTTGTGGGCTGTGCCCGCTTGCGGCAAGAGGCGCTGCGAGACCTTTTCAAAAGGTTCTACCAAATGGCGAATCACCCACAACTCAAATGCGCCAAAGCGGGTGTGTTGGTGTAGCGCAGCATGGTTGGCCACCGTGCGCGCCAATACTGAGAATGCTGCTTTGACGGGTTTGACAAATACAGGGTATTGCAGGCCAGCGGGCAGAACTTCTGGAATAGCAGCGCCATAAGCACAAGGCAGGCGTGCAAACGGCACATTGGCCTCTGGCGCAATGCGCGCTAGCACCTCGCGTGCGTAGAGCTTGTGTTGGCAGGCCAGCACAGCGGCAGGGGGTGTGCCTGGCCAGCCCATTTTTTCAGCCAACAGCGCGGCGGCCAGTGCGCCAAACTGCTCGTGTTGCGAGCTGACAGCGCGCAGCCCCAGCTTTTTGGCTTTAGCCGCCCATTTGTCGGTGAAGGTGTCGATGTCAAACCATGCCAAGTGGGCATTGCTGGGGAAGCTAAAGAGGTCAAAGCCTGCGTGGGTGAAGGCGTGGCGATCGGCATGGGCCGCGTAACCGCTGGCATCCCAGTCGTAGTTAAAAAGCAGCAGGGTCTTGTCTCTTATATTGTTCATGGCGTAGCGTGTGGTAAGTGGCTGCGTTGTGGTGGGTCTTGTAGTGGTCGAATCCAGCGCCGGTCTCTTACATTTTTCCAGTGCCAAACCCAACGGCCACTGGCTACCCAAAAGCCCCACACCGCAATAGCATTACGCTCGCCACAGTCTACTAGATTCAGCCCATGCGGCTTAGTTGCACTTTCGTTATTTGAAAAAGGCTTGTTTTCTGTGCGTTTGTCTTGCGCAATGCAGCTGCGCAGTTGCGCCAGTAGTTGGGGGCCATCGTTGTAAGCTTGTCCGCTGGACTCTTGGGCGATCATGGGGGCATCGCAGCGCAGTCGGGTGCCGCTAGACAACAGCAGGGCATCTGCACCCATGCCCACACAAGACTCTTGCACCACCGTGATGCCCAGCCGCTTGAGTGCCGCGTTTGCACAGCGCTGCGCCGCCTTGGGATACGCTTGCAGCAGGGCGTGCTTACCCGCCACCAAGCTCACACGGCTGCGCGGTAGCGCCGCTTGCATGGCCAAAGCCAATGACACCCCCAGCGCACCCGCACCCACAACGCAGATGTGCATGGCCCGCTCGCGGGCGTGTTCGGCCACTTGGGGCCACATGCGGGCAAAACTCTCAATGGGGTGCATAAATAGCGCGTGTTTGCGCGCTCCTGGCATTTGCGCCTCCAGTGCGTCGCGCATATCGGCCTCAAGGGTGGGGGCGCAAAGCCAGTCATACGGTATTTGCACTCCGTTGCCCAGCTCGATTGTTTGGGGGGAGGCATGCACGCGGGCCACGGCGGCTGCGATGTGCCGAATACGGCTGCCTGCCAACAGCTTGGCCAGATTGATACTGCAATCGATGCGGTTGTAGTGGCCTGTCACCAAGTTGGGCACCATACTGGCGCAAACAGCGTGTTCGTGCGGCCAGACAAAGCTGATGTCCAAGTCGGCAGGCTGTGACTGCACAAAACCGTGCAACACCGCAAGCTGGGCATCTGCTGCACCCACAATCACTAAATGGCGGTGGGACATGGGGGCTAGGGGATCAAGACGATGTCGCCCACGTAGCCTAGGCTGCTGCCTTGGGTGTTGTCGGAATCTGCGCCCACCAGCACCGCACTCAAAGGCGGCACGGCCTCAGACTCTGCGCCAAATGCGCGTTTGAAGTCGGCTGCTATGCTGCGGCTGTGCGTTTGCCATGTGCCCAACTGCGCCGCGCCAGAATTGAGCACGATGTAGCGCAAGCGTTTGGTGTAGGCATTGGGCAGCTGCGTGTCCACAGCAAGGGTGGCATCCCACACATAACAAAGCGTGGCGGTGGGCAAGGGCTCTGGGCTAGAAAACTGTGCCACCCGAAAAAGCGTGCGCTCTATGCCGGGAATGTTGGCCACAGGCATGTCAAAACTCAGGCACACTTTGAGCGCAACGTCGTCAGCCGCCTTGTCTTTGAGATTGGCGTTTGGCAAAGCCTTGTCGAGCCGCCATTTAAAACGGATGCTGCCCGGGGCGCTGCGGGTGGCGTATACGGTATTTCCATACGATGCATCAGCCTTGAGGCGCAGCACTTTGCTGCCGTCTAGGGTGGTGATGTCAATGGCGGTGAGCGGTTTGGCGTAGCGCTCTGGCAGACCTACAATGCGCCAACCGGCAGGCAATTGGCTGCCCGAGGCTGATGTAAACGCCGTGGGTTCAGCGGCCTGCGCACTCCCGCCCAGGCTTAGGCCAACAAGGCTAGCGGCCAGCGTCGTTAAGACTCCAGTCGTAGTCCAAATGGCTGATAGAAACTGTTTTTGCACGGATTTGACCCTGAATATTCGCATCAGCCGAGAGTGTATCGGCATATTTGGCAAACACATCTTCGACTTTGCCAAAGCCTTTGAAGCCTTTTTCAAAGTCTTCTTTGAACCATTTAAAAATATTGCTCACTTGCAGTTTGCCGTCTTCGTAGCGATTACGGGTTTTGTCGCTTACAAAACGCTTCATGCCATCGTCAAGCTGGCTATCGAGCTTGGCAGCGGTAAAAGCCTCGGGTGGCAGGGCGGGGCAGCCGATGCTGGCGCACACAATGGCGACATGGATGCGCGGATCGCGGTAGCCACCGCCTGCAATGTTGGGGCGCAGGCGCTCGTGTTCCAGCCAATCAAGGGTGCGCTCCTCGCCCAGCAGGGGGTAAAACTTTTTCTTCCAAGGGCTAGAAAAAGTACTGCCAAGGTCCTTGATGGATTTCACATTCGGGTATTTGGTCAGAATCAGCTCAATGGTGAAGGCGTTGTAGGCATTGATTAAAAACGCCATTTGCTGCTCTTTGGTAAAACCTGCAAACTGCTCATTCGTCACCGCGCTGAGGGCATCGAGCGTGGTTTTAAGCTCTGCACGCTCTGCGGCAAAGCCTTTGTAGTTGACGCGGCTTTGTTTGTTGTCGGGCAGCCATTTGACTTGCTTTTTTAGCTGCGCATCCCATTTGGCATACGAATGGTCAAAACTTTGAGCAAAAACAGGTAATGTCACCGTCAAAAGGACAAAGCTTGCTATTAATAGTAGAGTATTTTTAAGGATTTTCATAAGGTTTTCCAAAACAATTCGGGCTAGATTTATCCGCGTTTCCAGTCATGGTATTTGCGCAGCCACTCCAACACTTTAAGCGGCTGGTGCGCCCGCTTCCATTCGCCAGCGGCGTATTTGTTGGCCTCTGACAGAGTCGGGTAGGTGTGGATAGTTCCAAGGATTTTGTTCAGGCCCATGTGGTGTTTCATGGCAAAAACATATTCGGCCAGCAAATCGCCCGCGTGCTCGCCCACTATGGTCACGCCTAGAATTTTGTCTTTGCCGGGCACGGTCAGCACTTTGACAAAGCCCACAGCCGATCCGTCGGCAATGGCGCGGTCAAGGTCATCTAGGCCGTAGCGGGTGACTTCGTAGGCAATGCTTTGCGCCTTGGCATCTTGTTCATTCAAGCCCACCCGCGCTACTTCGGGGTCAATGAAGGTGGCCGCAGGGATCACACGGTAATCGACCTTGAACTTTTTGAATGTGCCAAACAGCGCGTTCACGGCCGCATACCACGCTTGGTGCGCGGCAGTGTGGGTGAACTGGTAGGGGCCAGCTACGTCGCCAGCGGCAAAAATGTTGGGGTAAATGGTTTCTAGGTATTCGTTGGTGTCAACCGTGCGCTGGGTGGGAATGCCCAAGTCTTCTAGCCCATAGCCCGTTAGCCGCGCCACACGGCCCACGGCGCAAATGATTTGGTCGTACTCTATGCGCTGCTCCAGCCCCTTGTGTTCCACCACCAGCGCTTTGGCATCGCCCAACACCTCAAAGCGCAGTGCCTTGTGCTCCGCCATCACCTTCACGCCGTCGCGCTGCAAGCTTGCCAGCGCGTGGGCCGACACTTCTTCGTCTTCCCGTATCAAAATACGCGACGCCATTTCAATCTGAAACACCTGCGAACCCAGCCGCGCAAAGCTTTGCGCCAGCTCGCAGCCAATGGGCCCGCCGCCTAGCACCACCAAGCGCTTGGGTACGTCGTCAAGCTTGGCAAACACCTCCCACAGCGTGTCGCTGGTGACATAGCCCGAGGTTTCTATGCCTGGCAGCGGCGGCACCACAGGGCGTGCGCCAGCGGCTATCACTATGCTGCGGGCGGTGAGTGTTTGCTTACTTCCGTCGTTCATGGCGATTTCCACCGTCCATGGGTTCACTATTTTGGCGTAGCCTTGCAGCACCTCCACGCCCAAGCCCGTGTAGCGCTCCACGCTGTCGTGTGGCTCTATCTCGGCAATGATTTTGTGCACCCGCGCCATCACGGCTTTAAAGCTCAGTTTGGGTTGTGCCGCCTCCAGGCCGTAATGGTCGGCGTGGCGCATTTGGTGGGCAATTTTGGCCGATTTAATCAAGGCCTTGCTGGGCACACAGCCGTAGTTGAGGCAGTCGCCACCCATTTTGTGGGCTTCAATCAGGGTGACTTTGGCTTTCACCGCCGCCGCAATATAGGCCGACACCAGCCCGCCCGCGCCGCCGCCAATGACGATTAAATTGCGGTCAAACTTGGCGGGTTTGAGGTGATTCCACTTGGCATACACCTTGCGGCCTTGAAAATAGCGGATAATTTTTTTGGCAATCAGTGGGAATATGCCCAAGAGCACAAACGATCCCAACAGGCCGGGCGACAAAATGCCCTTCAGAGAGTCAATTTGCGCCAACTGCGTGCCTGCGTTCACATACACAATCGTGCCCAAAAACATGCCCACTTGGCTCACCCAGTAAAAGGTGAGGGTTTTCATCTTGGTCAGCCCCATGAGCAAATTCACCACAAAAAACGGCACCAGCGGCACAAGGCGCAGGGTAAACAAGTAAAACGCCCCTTCTTTTTCTACGCCCTTGTTGATGTCAGCCATGCGCTGGCCAAACTTGGCCTGCACCGATTCGCCCAGCACATAGCGCGCCGCTAAAAAGGAGCAGGTAGCGCCAATGCTGGAGGCAAATGACACCACGATGGTGCCCACCACCAAGCCAAATATTGCGCCGCCCACCAGTGTCAAAATCGCCGCGCCGGGCAAAGACAGCGCCGCCACCGCCACATAAATGCCAAAAAACGCGCCAATTACCAGCGCAGGATTGCTGGCATACAGCGCGGCAAACTGGGCTTGGCTGCCTTTGATATAGGCCAAACTGAAAAAGCGCCCCAAATCAAGGAAGAAGAAAGCGGCTATCGCTGCGGCAATAACTACAAGAATGGTGATTTTTTTCTTATCCATGGGGTGGGTCTCTGGGATGGTCTTTGGTTATCGCTATCTTTGCATGATAGTCCTGTGGCGTGGCGAAATCTTACAGTAGCTTGGCTGGGCCGCAAGGCTTTGAATTTCTTATCCGCCAGACAAGGTATAAAATGTTGTTACCTTTTAACAATTGAGGCATGTGATGGAAGCAGCCATTGACAAACCGAAAGCTGGGCATTTGACTGTCAAATTAGACAGCGGCGAGCGCCTTCGCCTGCACACAATCGCCCAAGCCAAGCAAAGAACGCCACATTTCATCATGCGCGAAGCCATCACGCGCTACATTGAACAAGAAGAGGTGCAGCAACGCTTCTTGGCTGCAGCAGTGCAATCACGCAAACACTTTTCGGCCACCGGGCTTCACACCACACATGAAGAGTTCAGCCAGTGGGTCGATGCGCTGCAAACTAATCCGCAAGCCAAACCACCAGAAATTCACGCCTAAATTTGTCGCCAGCTTATGCCGCGTGTCATTTACTCCCAGCGCGCCAGCCAAGATTTGATTCGCCTGTATCAATTTCTCGCCGAGAAAAATCCAGCCGCAGCATTGCGTGCCATCACCACCATCAGAGACTCCATCGGCGCATTACAAAGCATGCCGAAAATGGGTCGGCCCATAGAGCACGGGCTTAGAGAATGGATCATCGATTTCAGCAGTAGCGGCTATGTTGCGCTCTACGATCTCAACGAAATAACCGATGAATTGGTCGTTGTCGCTATCAAGCATCAACGGGAAGATGGCTATGCTTGACACCGCGCATAGACATGACGGTTAGGTCTCGGTACTATGACCCAATTGCAAGGCAAAATGCGATTTGGAAAGACCCTTGAATGCTAATAATATTCATTGAGAGCCAGTAAAAATCGATCCTCTTTCGGAGGTGGCCATCCAAGCGCATTTCGAAGCTCGTGACTAATAAGTGATCTAGCCCAATCGTGACCTTCCAAAACGTCCAATAGATACAGAAAGTCTGACACTAACTCTAGGGCATCGAAGATTGAACCAGCCTCTTCGGGAATGATGCCTGTGTGCGCGACTTTATTGCGAAGCTCAATCAATTTCTGTACTTTTACAATCGAAGGAGTTACCTTGCTCCAAAAATTCATATCCTTGCCAGAATTTTCATGGATCAATGGGACGTAGTAGCGAAGAATCTTGTGTACTGGAGGTGAAGAAACCTCTTGCATTAACCAAGCCGTTTGCTTTGCAACGTTACTAATATGAACCTTAATTGCAGTTTCCAACGCTGCAACCATAATCAATATAGCGCTTCGAGGCGAACTGGCGGCAAGACTTGCGGCCTCTCTCAGTAAAGTGTGTCCAAGAGGTTCCACATAATTTCTAAGAGCCCATAGCGTCTGCAAGTCCTCTGAATGGTCCTCAGACCAATGCATACCGAACATACTTGAGACCGTAGGGCTTGAGCCACTTTCTAGCGGCGCTAACGGGTACTCTCCCTCGCCAACTCGCCAGTAAAGTGTCTTGCTGGTAATGAGCTCACTGTTAGCATCAAAATTCTGCCGCCACCGCAGTAATTTCAAAAATCGCTCAGCTTCAACCGCTAGGTCACGCTCGACTTGCTGAATAAGCTCTACGATATCGGCAGGACATATGTCTCTACGAGGGCTGAATCCTTTTGCACAAGAACCATCTTCAAATATAAGAATTTCGTCTCTCGGCTTAAACGGCAGCGAAATTCCGTCGGCAACGCGAGTCATCATTCTTTTTTTGTTATAGCTATCAATAAAAAATATTTGCTTTTGAGTAGCCGGATATGATTTGTATGCGTTGTAGGCAAGGCCGATGCGATGACCAGACGCATCGTTTTCAGGGTCTGTAGGTTGCAAGACAAACCGTAAACCAGTTTCACCACGCGGAACGAATTCAATTCCTTCAGGTCGATGAGGCTCAAAATGCATGCCTTCAACATGCATCACCAACACAAAATCAACATGGCTATCTTTGCTCATCAATGCCTTTAAAAGATTTTTTCGTATTATCAATCAATTGACCTTTAGGCGGTTAATTTTCGCGATAGCAACAAAGACTTTTAATGAGGAAATTATTCAGTAGCTCGCTAAAAATTCAATAGCAATCTGCGCAACAGATATGAAGGCTACACGCCAATTTCTCTTCAAAAATTGTTGGCGGATGAATCACACACTTCATGTGATTCATCATGAAGTGTGTCGCTGACTATCAGCTATCAGCTACCAGCCAACACCTGCCTAGCCCAAGCTGGCAACGGCTCATGCAACACCTGCGTGCGCGCACCTTCGCAAGCGGCAATCAACCGGTGCGTACCGGGTTGCACCGTGCCGGAGTCGTGCAGCAGGGCTGCATCGGCTAGGCGCACGGCTTGGCGCAGGTTCGCCAAGCTGCGAGGGTAGCGGGCGAGGATGCGTTCGGCGGGAACATTGTGGCCACCATCGCCTACGCGCTGGCGCACGCGGGCGAGCAATTCTTCGGGGTGATCCATGCAGACGACGAGCAGCATGACAAGGAAGCCTTTGGCCTGTGCCTCTTGGATGAGAGCGATTTTGGATTCGTGGGAGAACACGGTTTCGCTGACCAAACTTTTGCCGTTGGCTAGCAACTCTGCACGTCGTTGATCGGCCCAAAGCCGCGCAGCTTCTGAGCGCTGCTGTAAATCGGCGATGTGCTGCAAATGCTCGGCTTCATGCAGATGCAATGAAAACTGGTTTAAGCCGCCAAGCGTTGACCGTGATCCGCAGAAGATTTAGCTGCATTGCTGGCCACCACTTGCCGCACATGTGCGGTCAGCGCTCCAGAGCGGTCAAAAGAAATGAAATCAGCCATCAAAGATTGTGTTTGGGACGGCATGGCTTGCGCTGGAGAGGTGGACGCCGCTGGCTCCATCACCGCCTGCACCTCACGCACCGTGAGGCCCGATTCTTCAACCGCCTTGCCCAATGTGGCCCAGTATTCGATTTGCCCGGCTGTGGAGCGGCGAAAGGTGAGCGCGGCGGCGCGGGCTTGGGTGACCAGGTGCGCAGGGAGCTTCACCGAGTGAAAACTTGCATTGGTAGCAACATTAGACTGCATCGCAGGACTCCATTTGCGTGGATTGGCCACGGTGTTCTTATTATGCCAAAAAGTGGCAATTTGCGCCATAAGCGATTTTTATGGCGCGTTTAGAGCCAATAAGCCTTCTTGATTAGTTACCTGCCTCAGACAGCCGTAAAACCGCCGAAGTATGCGGTTTTGTAGTCACCGCTGCACGAAGAAGCCGTGGCACCATCGCTGCTAAATCAAAGCGGCGATTAAAGCGGTAAGCAAACTCAGCCAAAT
>JANOYR010000008.1:0-6379 GCA_031428975.1 Polaromonas sp.
CTTGGCTTTGCGGACTTGGGATGCTACGGCGGCCGAGATGCCACATTTGGCAAAGTCTCGCCTGTGTTAGACCAGCTGGCCGCCAACGGCATTCAGTTCACGCAGGGCTACGCCAACTCCCCCGTCTGCTCGCCCACCCGCTTCGCGCTGATGACCGCTCGCTACCAATACCGCTTGCGCGGTGCGGCAGAAGAACCCATTAACAGCAAAGCCCGCACCAGCACCACGCTGGGTTTACCGCCCGAGCACCCCACTTTGCCCTCGCTTTTGCAAAAAAGCGGCTACCACACCGCGCTCATGGGCAAATGGCATCTGGGCTACCCCCCAAGCTTTGGTCCCCTGCGCTCTGGCTATGACGAATTTTTTGGGCCTATGGCGGGGGGGGTGGATTATTTCACCCACTTCTCGGGGGCAGGCGTGCACGACCTGTGGTTTGCAGAAAATGGCGCTACCGAAGAACGCGCCCAAGAGGGCTACCTGACCGATTTAATCACCCAGCACTCGGTGGAGTACATCCACCGCAAGGCGCAAGATGCGCAGTCTGGCACGCCTTTTTTCTTGAGTGTGCACTACACCGCTCCGCATTGGCCTTGGGAAACGCGGGACGACCAAGCGCTGGCGCAAGAGGTGAAAAACAACCTTTTTCACCTGCATGGTGGCAATATTCACAGCTACCAGCGCATGATTCACCACATGGACGAAGGCATTGGCGCTATGGTGGACAGCCTCAAAGCGCATGGCTTGGCCGACAACACCCTGCTTGTTTTCACCAGTGACAACGGCGGCGAGCGCTTTTCTGACAGCTGGCCCCTAGTGGGCGGCAAAATGGATTTGACCGAAGGCGGCATCCGCGTGCCTTGGATCGCCCATTGGCCAGCCACCATAGCGCCCGGCGGCCAAAGCACACAGGTTTGCATGACCATGGACTGGTCTGCCACCCTGCTAGAGGCTGCGGGCGTGCAAGCCGATGCCCATTACCCGCTAGACGGGGTCTCGGTGCTGGACGTGCTCAAGCAGCCCCAGCACCGCTTTGAGCGCCCCCTGTATTGGCGCATGAACCACCGTGGCCAGCGGGCCATGCGCGATGGCGACTGGAAATACCTGCGGGTCGATGGCCACGACTACCTGTTCAACATCACCGCCGATGCGCGGGAGAGGGCCAATCTGGGCAACCACCAGCCACAGCGGCTAGAGACCATGCGTGCGCAATGGGAATCATGGGAGGCCACCATGCCGCCCATTCCAGCCGATGCTACGGTGAGCTTGGGCTACAGCGCCAAAGACATGCCCCAGCGATAGAACGCGCTAAGACACGCTGACACCCGCTAATGGCCGCTGGCCAGCAGCGTGGCATTGCCGCCTGCCGCTGCGGTGTTAATCGTCACCGTTTGCTCAGTGCAAAAGCGCTGTAAATAATGCGGGCCACCGGCTTTGGGCCCTGTGCCGCTTAGGCCTTGGCCACCAAAGGGCTGGCTACCGACCACCGCGCCAATCATGTTGCGGTTGATGTAGACATTGCCCATGTGGGCCGACTGCGCCAGCGCGGCGGCGCGGCTGTCGATGCGGGTTTGAATGCCCAGTGTGAGGCCATAGCCCAGCGCGTTAATCCGTGCAATCACCGCCTGCGGATCGGCCAAATCGCCGCTGCCCCAGCGCACCACTTGCAACACAGGGCCAAAAATTTCAGCATTGACAGCGTCAATGCTGTGCACTTCAAAAATACTTGGTGCTATGGTATTAATAGTGGTAGATGACCATTTAACGGCGACATTGGTCATTTTTGCTTTCAATTTCAAGCTTTCTAGGTGTTGTTGAATGCCTGTGTACGCCTCCTCGTCAATCACTGCGCCCACGTCGGTGTGCAGCAGCTGGGTGTCGCCGCACACCAGCTCGCTGGCCGCTCCCGCCACCATTTCCATGACTTTGTCGGCTATGGCCTCGTGCACACACAATAGCCGCAGTGCCGAGCAGCGCTGGCCTGCGGATTTGAAGGCCGACTGGATCACCGCGTCGCAGACCTGTTCGGGCAGGGCGCTGCTGTCCACCAGCATGGCATTGATCCCGCCTGTTTCGGCGATCAGTGCGGCAATCGGCCCGTCTTTGGCGGCAAGCGCCCGGTTGATGATTTTGGCCACCTGCGTAGAACCTGTAAAAACCACGCCTGCTACATCAGGCAGCGCCACCAAACCCGCACCCACCGTCTCACCAGCGCCATGGAAACACTGCAACACGTCGGGTGGCACACCGCATGCGTGCAGGATTTTCACCATTTCAAAGGCAATAGCAGGCGTTTGCTCGGCGGGTTTGGCCAACACGGCATTGCCAGTGACCAAGGCCGCAGCCACTTGGCCTGTGAATATAGCCAGCGGAAAATTCCAGGGGCTGATGCACACCCAAGTGCCGCGTGGGCGCAAACTGAGGGTGTTGGTCTCGCCCGTGACGCCTACGCACACCTGCGGCTGCATGCTACGCTCCGCCTCTGTAGCGTAGTAGCGCAAAAAGTCCACCGCCTCGCGCACCTCGCCTAAAGCGTCGGCCCAGGTTTTGAAGGCTTCTTTGACCAGCAGGGCGCAGAATTGGGGGGTTTGCAATTCCAACGCATCAGCGGCACGGCGCAAAATGTTGGCACGTTCGCCAACCGCCAAATTACTCCAATTTTTATAGCTAACTATGGCGTTATTGCTGCGATACTGCATGTTTTCGATCCGCATGGTTTCAGTGGCTGCAACATGTGGCACGGGCGTATTGGCCAAAGCCGCTACAAAGGGCGCACGCATGTCGGGCGATGCCAAATCAATGCCCGCGCTGTTGGGGCGCTCTGCGCCAAACAATGCGGGCGGCAGCGGCAGGCTTTGTGTGTGGTTGGCATACAACGGCGATGTCAGCAGCACATCCATGCCCACCGATTCGTCGGTTAGCTGGTGCACAAAGGATGAATTTGCGCCGTTTTCTAAGAGGCGGCGCACCAAATACGCCAGCAGGTCACGGTGCGCCCCCACAGGGGCATAAATGCGCAGCGGCACAGCGCTGCCCTGCATGGCCTCGCGGTACACGCCCTCGCCCATGCCGTGTAAGCGTTGCAACTCATAACGTGCCCCCACGCTTGCCACTGCGTGTGCTGCGCTGCCCCCCACGGGGGTGCGGCCTTCGCTTGAGGCGGCTCGGCGCTCGTCCTGTGCCCCCACGGGGGCTCTCGCACTTGCCATCTGATGTATAGCCGCAATCGTGCCCGCATTGTGCGTTGCAAACTGCGGATATATACAGTCAGATGCCGCGAGCAGGGCGCGGGCGCAGGCTAGGTAGCTCACATCGGTGTGGTTTTTTTGGGTGAATACGGGGTAATGCGCCAAGCCCAGTTCTTGGGCGCGCTTGATTTCTGCGTCCCAATACGCACCTTTGACCAAGCGGCACATCAGCTGCACGCGGTGCTTGCGTGCAAGGCCCACCACATGCGCTACCAGCTCTAGGGCGCGGGTTTGGTAGGCTTGCAGGGCCAGGCCAAAGCCCGTCCAACCCGGAAAATGCTGCGCCACCCGCGCCAGCAGGGCCTCAAATACGTCCAAAGAAAGCTCCAAGCGCTCGACTTCTTCGGCATCAATGGTTAGGTTGAGCCCCGCGCGCGCGGCGCATTCGCACAGTTGCCACACGCGCGGCACCAGCTCGGCCATCACCCGCTCTTGTTGGCTCCACTCATAGCGCGGATGCAAGGCAGACAGCTTGATGCTGATGCCGTCGCGCTGGCGTGGGCGCAGGTCGGGCCCATCGCCCTGCACACTGGCAGGCCCAGAGCTTAAGGTTTTTGGGGCATATGTCACCGTCATATGGTCATAGTTAGCTATTGAATTTATAGCATTTAGATACGATGCAAAATACAGATCAGCATCGCGCTGGGTGCGTGCGCCCTCGCCCAGCATGTCAAAACTGTAGCACGGCGCGGCTGCGCCCACAGGTGTTTTTTTGCGGGCGGAGCTAGCCACCTGCAAGGCCTCGCCAATGCTTTGTCCCAACACAAACTGTTTGCCCAGCAACTGCACCGCCCGCAGGGTGGCGGCCACCACGGTTTTGGCCCCCAACTTGGCCATGAGACTGGGTGTGGTTTCGTTTTCGGGCAAAAAATGCTTGGCGCTGATGATGGCCGCGCTCGACAAGCGCGCCAACACCGCCTCCGACGCGCCGCCAAAATCTGCCCTGCCCAACTGGTCTGCCGTGAGGGCAATGGCGGTAGGCGCATCGGGCACGCGCAGCAGCGCCTCGGCCAAACGCATCAAAGCCAAGCCCTCGGCACTGGAAATTGGGTATTCCTTGAGCAAACTCTCCATGGCCCAAAAAGGCGGTGGGTTGCGCCGTACGGCCTGCACCCAAGGCGTGGCCGTTTGCTGCACGGCAGTCCAATCTAAGGCGGTATGCAAGGCATCCAAGCACTTGGGTACAATCAAAGTCTCTGGGCGGTAGGGGTTGGGTAGGCGCTGTTTCATGGGGGATTGGTCTTCACTTAAGTTTGAATATTTACTTATTTTCATCAAATTTAATTGTATGAATCACCAAAATAAGCGCTTAGCTCCGCATTAATCGCCTTAAAAACGCCTTAAAAAAGTTTATATTTCAATCCGCCTACATGCGCACGATTGCTTCTGTTTACCAGCTCACCCCGCTCGGCCAGCGCTGCGCTGCGGGTTTAGGCGCAAGCGTGCGGCCCGACTTACACCACATTCTTCTTGCGGTAGATGGCAAGCGCGGCTCGCGCACCTTGGTACAGCATTTTGCTTTTTTGGGCGATGTTTCCGCCATGTTGGTTGAGCTGGAAAACATGCAGCTCATTGCCGCCGCCATGCAAGACACGCCGCCCGATGCCAACTACGAAGCCACACGCCCCGCCTCGCTCGATGTTCTAGAGTTCGAGGAAACCATGGCCTACAACACGGGGCCAGCCTCGTTGGCCTTTCCTGCATATGCGCCCAAACTGGCGGGGGTTAAAAGCAGCAATCCGGCCCAAGTACTGCACAGCATCCGCACCCGCGAGGTCTGCGAGATGATGACCCAGTTCATCTTGTTGTACCTTCCAGAAAACGCCTTTGACGAATTGGCCGATTTAGAGCGGATTGAGACCAGTAGCCATTTGTTGGCCTATTTGTCGCATTACCAAGAGCTGGTGCAGGCCGCAGGTGCTGCGGGCAGCAAGCATTTGGCCGAATTGGATGAGCGCATCCAAGAGCTGCTTAGCGCCCTACACCGTTAGCAATGTTGCTATTCAATTTGCCACAAAGCAACCATGCACCATGACCGAGCCCACTGAAACGCTCGACAAAATCGACCGCAAAATACTGGCCACGCTCCAACTAGACGGCCGCATGAGCAACTTGCAATTGGCGCAAACCGTAGCGCTCTCGCCCACCGCTGCGCTGGCGCGCACCCAGCGCCTGCAGCGCAGCGGCTACATATTGGGCTACGAGGCACGCCTGAATCCGGCCAAGCTGGGGCTGCATTTGACGGTGTTTGTCGAGGTTTTGCTAGACCGCACCACGCCCAATGTGTTCCACGCCTTTGCGGCGGCGGTGCAGGCGCGTGCCGAAATCATGGAGTGCCACATGGTGGCGGGGGGCTTTGACTACCTGCTCAAAACCCGCATGCGCGACATGGCCGCTTACCGCGAATTTGCAGGAAGCGTGCTCTGGCAGCTGCCAGGCGTGCGCGAAACCCGCACCTATGCCGTGATGGAAGAAGTCAAGTCAGGCACACGGCTGAATGTGCTGGACTAGGGTTTGTCTTAATACTGTTCCCTAGGGGGTTTTTGCTTGACTTTTGAAACTGCTTGTTCTGGTGCGCCCGAGCAGCTTATTGGCTCTGCCGCCGCTCCCTCATGGCGGACATACCGCAAATCGGTCGGACGGCAGAGCCAATAAGCTGCTCGGGCTATGCTCGCATTTAGGTTTTAATACTGAAATCAACCGCTTTTAGTGTTGTATTAACTATGAAATTAGTAGCAGACTATGACCTTTTGACCGTGACATCTGCACTTTTTTTCAAAAGTACATGCCGTGGCTAATGACTCTCCAAACACCTTAACAGCTCGCTCTGCTGCAACCAAGCACTGCGGCTAACGCGCTCTGTGCCAAGTCTGTGGCAGGTTCGCACAGACTTAGTCGCGCTACGGCTAAGCGAGCGTTGTGCCGCAGGGCGGGGTGTTGTGGCAGTTTTTGGCTGCGGTTAGTACCTTCTATGGCTAAAAGTGCTGTTGTCACCGTAAAAACATCATAGTACGCTACATATTTAATAGCATATACAGTGTAAAACACGACTGATTTGGTATTAAAACCTAAGAACGAGCATAGCCTGAGCAGCGTTTTGGCTCTCCCGTCCGACCGATTTGCGGTATGTCCGC
>JANOYR010000009.1:0-41251 GCA_031428975.1 Polaromonas sp.
TTTACATCCGATCGTTACACCCAATCATTGCACCATGTCCACGCGCCTCAAACTACTCGCCTACAGCGCTGCCGTGCTGGTTTGCGCAGGCGTTTTCATGCTTTACACGCGGCCAGACTTTTTGCTGACGCTGGCGGATCAGGTATGGGCTTGTTTTTGAGTATTTATAATTTTTTGACCTTATGTCACTGTCCTATAGTGAAAGCTTGCTATGAAAATCATACTAATTACTGGCGCGTCTGACGGCATAGGCGCAGAAATTGCGCGGCAACTGGCGGCCTCAGGCAAGGCAAACACCGCGCTTGTCTTAGCCGCGCGTGATGCGGCCAAGCTGGCGCAGGTGGCTGCGCAATGTGAAGCTCTGGGTGCGCAAACGCTGTGCGTCAAAACCGATGTGGGCGTGCAGGCGCAGTGCATTGCGCTGATTGAACAAACGACTGCCAAATTTGGCCGCATTGACGCACTGGTGAACAATGCAGGCATCTCGGCGCAGGCGCTTTTTGAAGACGTGAAAAGTGAAGATCTGGGCTGGTATGAAGACCTGATGCGGGTGAACCTGTGGGGCAGCGTATGGTGCACCCACGCAGCATTACCACAGCTCAAGGCTAGCAAGGGCGCTATCGTCGCCGTAGCATCACTGGCAGGAATTGTGGGTGTTCCAGGCCGCACGGCGTATAGCGCCAGCAAATTCGCCATGGCTGGTTTTTTTGAAGCGCTGCGTGCCGAACTGCGTGGCGCGGGCGTGTCAGTGACCACCGCGTATCCGGGCGTAGTGTCCACCAATATCCGCAGCCGAGGCCTAAACGCAGCGGGCGTGGCCGCTGGCAGCAGTGGACTCAAAGAAGACGATGCCATGACTGTGCAAGAATGCGCCCGCCTGATCATTGCAGGCATGCAAGCGCGCGAGCGCGAGGTGGTGATGAGCGCCAAAGGCAAGCTGGGCCGATGGCTCAAGCTGATTGCCCCTGCTGTAGTAGAAAAAATGGCCTTGAATGCGCTCAAAGACAGCGTCAAACCAAAGCTTTGACGCGCAGCACCATGCACGGCACTGAAAACATATCGCCATGGGTGGCACGCTGGTCGCACTTGGTCCGCGCTGGCGGCACGGTACTTGATGTGGCCTGCGGCCATGGGCGACATAGCAAATGGTTTTATGACAATAAATATGCCGTTGTCGCTGTCGATAGGTCATCTGATGCTATGGAAAGCTTAGCAGCGTGGTGTGCGCAAAGGTCTGTGAAGCAACGCAGTGAATCGCTCGATACACCACCCACCAAAGCGTCCGAGCTGTTGCAAGCCGACCTTGAAAACGCGCCATGGCCATTTGCGGGCCGTCAGTTTGATGGCATCGTGGTCACCAATTACCTCTGGCGTGCCCTGCTGCCCACCATCGTGCAAAGCCTCGCACCCGGCGGCGTGCTGATTTACGAAACCTTTGCCACAGGCAACGAAACAGTGGGTAAGCCGTCACGGCCTGATTTTTTGCTGCAGCCGGGGGAATTGTTGCAGGTCTGCGCGTCGCTGCGGGTGGTGGCATATGAAGATGGATTTTTAGATGCCCCAGAGCGCTATGTGCAGCGGATTGTGGCGCTTCGATCTTCGTCGCCTGCCGCAAGGTTTTCGCTCTAAAGCTGGTTTGCTTTCTATATTGGGGGCGCGAAGCCGGAGGCTCGCCACGCCAAAACCACAGAATTCATCAAAACAAGCCGCTTTAAGCATCACCCACCCTCCATAGTTTCAGTAAAATAGCCAAATGAAACAAATCACTGGAAGCATCGTTGCGTTAGTTACGCCATTTCACTCGGACGGCAGCGTGGACTACCCTGCTCTGCGCAAACTCATTGACTGGCACATTGCACAGGGCACTGACTGCATCGGCGTGGTCGGCACCACGGGCGAGTCGCCCACTGTGAGTGTGGAGGAGCATTGCGAGATTATCCGTGTGTCGGTCGAGCAGGCCAAAACGCATGGCGACAAGCGCGTGCCCATCATGGCCGGCTGCGGCGCCAACTCCACTAAAGAGGCCATTGAACTGGCCAAATACGCACGCGGCGTGGGCGCAGACTGCCAGCTGCAGGTAGTGCCCTACTACAACAAACCCAGCCAAGAAGGCCAGTTTCAGCATTTTAAAGCCATAGCCGAGGCCACGGGTGATTTGCCGATTGTGTTGTACAACGTGCCCGGGCGCAGCGTGGGCGACATGCTGCACGACACCGTGCTGCGCCTGTCCACCGTGCCCGGTATTGTCGGCATCAAAGAAGCCACGGGCAACATCGAACGCGCCCAATGGTTGATTCGCGACACCGCACCCGAGTTTGCCGTGTATTCGGGCGACGACGGCACAGCCGTGGCGCTGATGCTGTGCGGCGGCCAAGGCAATATCAGCGTCACCGCCAACATTGCACCACGTTTGATGCACCAGCTGTGTGTGGCCGCTATTGCTGGCGACCGCGCAGCCGCCATGAAAATTCAGTTGCAATTGCTGCCCATTCACAAACAATTGTTCATTGAAGCCAACCCCATTCCAGTCAAATGGGCCATGCAACGCATGAACTTGTGCGGCGGCACCATGCGCCTGCCTATGACAGACATGGCACAATCGAACGAACCAATCGTCGAAGCAGCGCTCAAAGCGTCTGGATTGATTTAATTTTCCCAACCCCTAGGATGTGCCTGTGGCTGCTTTATTTTCCCGCTTTCTACCCCTGAGTATTTTGGCCCTGGCTATGCTGGCGGCAGGCTGCTCCACTTTTGAGGGCGACCGTATTGACTACAAAAGCGCGGGCAAAGGCGCGAGCCTAGAAGTGCCGCCTGATTTGACCCAACTCTCACGCGAGAGCCGCTATGTGGTGCCCGGCGTGGCGGTTACCGCCAGTGGTTATGCTGCGGGTCAAACCAATGTGTCGGTGCCCACCGCTGCCAACGCCGTAGGAGATGTGCGCATTGAACGCGCGGGCTCGCAGCGCTGGCTGGTGGTCAACCGGCCCGCCGAAAAATTGTGGAGTCCTGTGCGGGATTTTTGGCAAGAAAGTGGCTTTTTACTCACCATCGACCAGCAAAATCTGGGCATCATGGAGACCGATTGGGCTGAAAACCGCGCCAAATTACCGCAAGACTTTATCCGCAATGCCTTAGGCAAGGTGCTAGAGAACTTGTATTCCACTGGCGAGCGGGACAAGTTCCGCACACGCTTAGAAGTCAATGGCAGCACCACCGAGATTTATGTGAGCCACCGCGGCATGGTGGAGCAAATTAAAAACGCCAGCTCGCGTGCCGACACGTCTGAAGGCACTGTATGGGTTCCCCGCCAAATTGACTCCGAATTAGAAACCGAATTTTTACGCCGCCTCATGGTGCGTCTAGGAGTCTCGCAAGAGCAGGCTAAAGCAGCGGTGACTGCTGGCGCTACCAAACCCTTGGCACGTATTGCCGATGCAGGCGGTAAGCCTGTGGTGCAACTTGATGAAGGTTTTGACCGCGCTTGGCGCAGAGTGGGTTTGGCACTTGACCGCACCGGATTCACTGTAGAAGATCGTGACCGCACCCAAGGCCTGTATTTTGTGCGCTATGTGGAGCCCAATGAGAAGAAAGATCCCGGCTTTTTTGCTAAGCTGTTCACCAGCAGTGGCTCTGATGCCGCGCCCCTGAAATTGCGCATTGCAGTCAAAAGCGCTGGCGACTCTAGCACCGTATCGGTACTCGATGCCTCGGGTGCAGCCGATGGCTCAGCCAATGCCCAGCGCATTGTCAAAGTCATTGCGGATGACTTGAAGTAAGTGACGCTGCGTTACCGCATGTTCCTGTGACGCTGCGTTACCGCATATTTCTGTGACGCTGCGTTACCGCAGCTTGGGCAGCGGCAGCAGTGGTAACGCCACGGTTGTCGAATGGCTGCCGCCAACAGGTCAAGCCTCAGCAGCCGCCTCGCGCCTGCTGGTCGATTGCGGCTTTGGTATCAAGCATCTTGAGGCGCGGTTACTCCGGGCTGGGCTTGTTGGCCAAGACATCGATGCGATCTTTATCACGCACGAACATGGTGATCATATTGGCAGTGCGTTGCAGTTTTCAGAGCGCTACCAACTGCCCGTGTGGATGAGCGCGGGCACGCATGTTGGCATAGGCAAACCCGACCTAGGGAAACGGCTGAAAATTGCAGCAGACGAGAAGACTTTTGACGTGGGCGCACTGCGCGTCACGCCCTTTACGGTGCCGCACGATGCACGCGAACCACTGCAATTGCGGGTGGAGTTGGGGGTCGAACAAGCAAGCGCTGGCGAAACATCGATTGAAAACGCGGGCGACGCATCGATTAAAAACGCGGGCGTTTTGGGCATTTGCACCGACCTTGGCCACGCCAGTGCCCACACTTTGCGCAATTTAAGCACTTGCACACATCTTTTGCTTGAATGCAACCACGACGCCGACATGCTCGCTGCCAGCGCCTATCCTGCTTTTTTGCGCAACCGTATCAGTGGATGGGCGGGGCATTTGGACAATACTGAATCCGAGCGTATCGCCACCACCTTGGTAAAAAGCGGTTCATTACGCCACATCACCGCCGCCCATTTGAGTGAGCGCAACAACAGTGCCGACATCGTGCGCACACACATGGCACGTGCGCTGGGCTGCGCCGAGGCGGACATTGCCATTGCATGTCCGCTGCTAGGCACACCATGGAAAGAGGTGTTGGCCTTTACAGCCCAATAGCCGCAATGCCAGCACGTGCAATTTGAGCGTCTTCGCTGGATTTAACCCCGCTTACGCCCACAGCACCAAGCACTTGGCCTTCTTTGACAACGGGCACCCCGCCTTCGAGCATGCCAGACAAGCCCGGCGCACTTAAAAAGCTCACGCGTCCCCCATTGATAATGTCTTCGTAGACTTTGCTTTCGCGGCGACCCAGCGCTGCTGTATGGGCTTTTGCAGGTGCAATTTGGGCAGAAATAGCGCCCACGCCATCTAAACGGCGCAAACCCAATAAATGCCCGCCATCGTCCACTACGGCAATGGTAACGGCCCAAGTGTTTTTAACCGCCTCCGCTTCGGCGGCATCCAATATGGCTTTGACATCGGCGTTTTCTAGAGAAAATTTGGTTTTCATAATGTAAATAAAGTCGCAGTGACGAAAAAAATCAAGACCGCTAAGCATACCCGCAACTCCCTCAAAAAGGAGGACGCAGCCTCAGCCAACTGGGTCAAAAGAGTCCATACAAAAAGTAGGAATCTGCCTATTGGCCGTTTGGCACTCTATGCCATTTAGCCCTAGAATCGCATTGACTTGGGCAGCGCTGTGCGGTCCGAGAGTTTTAACAGGAGTTCACTCTATGAGCGACAACGTCCAAACCCTTGACTACGGCAGCGTAGCATCCTTGCAAGAGCGCAACAAAGTTTTGCGCAATACCTATTGGCTATTGGCGCTGAGCCTATTGCCCACCGTGCTTGGCGCATGGCTAGGCGTAGCCACAGGCATTACCAAATCGCTCTCGGGCGGCCTAGGGCTGATCGTTTTCTTGGGCGGTGCATTTGGTTTCATCTATGCCATTGAAAAAACCAAGCATTCCAGCGCTGGTATTGCCGTGCTTTTAGGCTTTACCTTCTTTATGGGGTTAATGCTCTCGCGTATGATCTCGATGGTGTTGGGCTTTAAAAATGGCCCTAGCTTGGTGATGACTGCTTTTGGCGGCACCGCTGGTATCTTTTTTGTCATGGCCAGCGTGGCTTCGGTGATCAAGAAAGACCTCTCTGGCATGGGTAAATGGCTGTTTGTGGGCGCACTGGTGATCATGGTGGGCGGCATTGTCAACATCTTCGTCGGCTCAACCATCGGCATGGCCGTCATCAGCACCATGGCGATTGCCTTGTTTTCTGCCTACTTGCTCTACGATTTGAAGCAGATCATGGACGGCGGCGAAACTAACTACATCACGGCCACGTTGGCGGTCTACCTTGATTTGTTCAATATCTTCCAAAGCTTATTGTCCCTCTTGGGCATCTTTGGCGGCGAACGCGACTAAGCGATCTTCCCCAATTAAAAAAGCCCCTTCATTGGGGCTTTTTTTCGTCTGTTGTTGGTACGCCTCGTCCTGACCCACCGCACTATCGGCCAGAGCAACTCACTCAGCGCACACGGTCAAGCCACAGAGGGCCAAAAAAAAGCTCCCGAAGGAGCTTTTTCTCGAGCAAGGGAAGAATATTACTTCTTCATTGCGCCGGTAGCAGCGTCAGCGGCTTTCTTAGCAGCGTCGCCAGCAGCGCCTTTGGCAGCGTCCACAGCGGCAGTAGCGCCAGCCTTGGCAGCGTCAGCAGCGCCAGCACCAGCAGCAACAGCACCCTTGGCAGCGTCAGCAGCAGCACCGGCAGCGGCACCAGCAGCACCGGCGGCAGCGCCAGCAGCAGCAGAAGCTGCGTCTTTAGCAGCCTCAACCACTGGAGCAGCTGCTGGAGCTGGTGCAGCAGCTGCTGGAGCTGGTGCAGGTGCTGGAGCTTCAGCTTTTTTGCCGCAAGCAGCGAGGGTAACAGCGGCGAACAAAGCGGCCAATACGAGGGATTTTTGCATGTTGATTCCTTTGAGGATAAATAATGAAAATAAACAATTTCCGGAAATTGTCAAAACGAAGAACACGCCCTAAAGCGCACCCTATCTGTTAAGACTGAACAAACGAGGACTCGAGCTCTCAATTAGTTCAGCCTATGATTATAGCCCGAACAGGGGTTTACACCCATTTCTTACACTTTACAGGGTTTTTACAATGCCTAAACTGTTCTTTTTATACCAATTTGGCCGTTTTTTTACGCAGCGCTAGCAATTGGAAAGCGCACAGCACCGATGCCAAAGATGTAGCAGTGCATGCCCAAAAGACGCTCACTAGGCCATATTTTTCTGTTAACACACCGCCCACCAAACCGCCCAAAACACCGGGCAGGCCGTAGCCAATGACGGTGTAAAGCGCCTGCCCTCTTCCACGCAAGCGCCCCGGGAAATCATGCGAGATCAAGGCGATACTGACGCTGTGCGAAGCGGCGAAAGTAATGGCATGCAAGGCCTGCGCCAAAACCAACACCCACAACACATCAGCCCAAGCTGCCGTGATCGCCATGCGCAGCAAACAAACCACCGCACACACCACCAGCCAAGCGCTTAATGAGAACTTAGGCAACCAACGGCTTTGGGTGTAAAACCAAATAATTTCCACCACTACCGACACGGCCCAAAGCGTACCAATGGTGGTTTTGCTGTAACCCAAAGCATCTAAATACAAGGAGAAAAATATATACAAACCCATGTGCGAGAGCACATGAAAAAACGTGGCTGCAAAAAACCACTGCGCGCTGCGCTGCTTCAAAATAGGAAGCACACTTACTTTTTCTTCATGCGGCGCTACGGTTTCTTTTAAATCGGGCAGCCACCAAGTGCTGATGCACACGGCCAACATGGTGGCACTGCTCCAAGCCGGAAAACGCGCCATGCCAAAGTGCTCAAAAAACGCACCTGCGCTGAGCACCGTGGCCAAAAAGCCCACCGAGCCCCACAGCCGCACCCTGCCGTAACGTTTGGCATCAAAAGCCCCGCCGCCGCTGACCAAATGCGCCATGGCCGCCTCGCTCATGCTCATCATGGCACTGGTGTGGGTGAACATGACTAGGAGCACGACGAAAAGCCAGACAATGCCCCCGTGAAACCACAGCCCCAAGCTGGAGACAAAAGCCACGGCCGCGCCATAGCGCAACAGCTTAACGCGCTCACCCGTATGGTCAGACAGCCAGCCCCAGCCGTAGGGCGCAAACAGGCGCGTGGCCGCTTGCACCGACACCAGCATGCTGATGGTGAACAGGCTTAAGCCCTCGTCTTTGAGCCACAGCGGCAGGTAGGGATTAAAAAACCCAATGTGGGCGAAATAACTGGCGGAAAGCGCAGCAAAAGGCGCGAGCTGGCGGGTAGAGTTCACACGTTTTTAGGCCAGTCGCACTTGCTTTTATTATATTTTTAGCTATTTATTTTGTAGCATTTTGAGCAAATGCTGCCACGGCAGGGGTAGACACCCGCACATCAGCGCACTGCGCCCGATGCGCCAGCGCATGCTCCATTACCACCAGTGCCAGCATGGCTTCGGCAATGGGCGTGGCGCGTATACCCACGCAGGGGTCGTGGCGGCCCTTGGTAATCAGCTCTTGGGATTTACCGTCAAGATCAATCGTCTCGCGTGGCAGCAAGATCGAGCTGGTGGGTTTGACCACAATACCCACCTCAAGGTCTTGCCCCGTGCTGATGCCGCCGAGCACGCCGCCTGCGTTATTGGCGCGAAAACCATCGGGCGAAATACCGTCGCCGTGCATGCTGCCGCGGTGGCTCGCGCTGGCAAAGCCTGCGCCAATTTCGACGCCCTTTACCGCATTAATGCCCATCATGGCATACGCTATGTCGGCATCGAGCTTGTCAAACAGCGGCTGGCCCAAACCCACAGGCATATGGCTGGCGGTGACGCGCAGACGCGCACCGCAAGAGTCGCCAGATTTGCGCAGGGCGTTCATATAGTCTTCTAGTGCGCTCACATCGGCCACAGGTGCAAAAAACGGGTTGTTGTGAACATGTTCCCAGCTTTCAAAAGCGATCGGCATTTCGCCAATTTGGGACATGCAACCTCTAAAAATAATGCCGTAGCGTTCGCTCAGCCACTTTTTGGCCACAGCACCTGCTGCCACCATGGGCGCAGTGAGCCGGGCCGACGAGCGCCCGCCGCCGCGTGGGTCGCGGATGCCGTATTTGTGCCAATAGCTGTAGTCGGCATGGCCCGGACGAAAGCTTTTAGAAATCTCTGAGTAGTCTTTGCTGCGCTGGTCGGTGTTGTGAATCAAGAGGCAAATGGGCGTGCCCGTGGTTTTGCCTTCGTACACGCCCGACATGATCTGCACGGTATCGGGTTCGTTGCGCTGGGTCACGAATTTAGAGGTGCCAGGGCGGCGTTTGTCGAGGTCTGGCTGAATGTCGGCCTCAGACAGCGCCATGCCCGGCGGGCAGCCGTCAATCACGCAGCCAATGGCCGGGCCGTGGGATTCACCAAAATTGGTGACTGCGAAAAGATGTCCTAGGGTGTTGCCGCTCATATGCTGGCTATTATCCCAGATGAACCCTTGATTTCTGGCGCGTCAGAGCGGCTAGCCCATGCTGTAAAAAAACTCTTCTTTCACGATTTTGCCATTCGCCACGGTGTATAGCGCCGCCTCTTCCATGGTGAAGCGCATGTTTTGCGGCTTGAAGGTGACGTCGTAGGTAAAGCGGACAATGAATTTGTCGCCATTGGGCCATGGGCCTTCTACTTTGGCCGAGTGGATGTCGTGGTTCTCACGCCACCACACGCCTTTGCCACGCACCCCTTCGATGCCATTGGTCACTGGGTCAGAGCCAGGCGGGCCACCTGCCTCCACGCTGACCACATCATCTGATAGCAGCGTGTTCACCGCTTCTTCATTTTTGCCTGCTCGGCACAGTTCAACCAGTTTTTTGCCAACTTCTAGGGTGTTCATAGATTCTCCTGTTGATGTGATTTTCAATGCTGAAGGGTGATCACTCATCCTTCTCCTCGGGCCAATCCCGAATATACGCCTTGAGCATTTTGTTTTCAAAATTCTGGCTGTCCACCACGGCTTTGGCCACGTCATAAAAGCTAATCACGCCCATGAGCAGGCGGTTGTCGACTACGGGCATGTAGCGGGCGTGGCGCTCTAGCATCATGCGGCGCACTTCGTCTAGCTCGGTAGCCATGGTGCAGGTCAGGGGCCCGTTATCCATGGCGCGGTAAACGGTGGTCTCGCCCACTGCGCCGCCGTTTTTATTGATGGCGGCGATGACCTCACGAAAGGTGAGCATGCCGACCACCAAGCCGTGGGACATGACCACCAGCGAGCCGATGTCTTTTTCGGCCATGATGGCCATGGCATCGGCCAAGCTGTCTTCGGGGGTGGTGGTGTAGAGCGTGTTGCCCTTGGATTTTAAAATGTCGCTGACTTTCATGGGGCTTCTCCTGCTGGGTTTATCCTGTCGAATCTGCGGTGCTGAACGCAATGCTGTTTACTTTAACCGTTCGCCCTGAGCTTGTCGAAGGGCTCGCGAAGGCTTCGACAAGCTCAGCCCGAACGGGATTGAATTCTTGGCATGAATATAGCCCAGAATATGACACACAATAAAGCCCATCACCATAGGAGCTCCCATGCCCGGCTATTCTGACCCCGGATTTGACACCCTGGCCCTGCACGCGGGGGCATCGCCCGACCCGACCACGGGCGCGCGCGCCGTGCCGATTCACCTGACCACATCGTTTGTATTTGAATCAAGCGACCACGCCGCTGCGCTGTTTAACCTGGAGCGGGCGGGGCATGTGTATAGCCGCATCAGCAACCCCACCAATGCAGTGCTGGAGCAGCGGGTGGCCGCGCTAGAGGGCGGCATAGGCGCTATTGCCACGGCAAGCGGGCAGGCAGCGCTGCACTTGGCGGTGGCCACGCTCATGGGCGCGGGATCGCACATTGTGGCCTCTACCGCGCTGTATGGCGGCTCTCAAAATTTGCTGCACTACACGCTGCGCCGCTTCGGCATTGACACCACCTTTGTCAAGCCACACGACATTGACGGTTGGCGCGCCGCCATTCGGCCCAACACCAAGCTGCTGTTTGGCGAAACAGTAGGCAACCCGGGCTTGGACGTGCTGGACATCCCCACCGTGAGCGACATTGCCCACGAGGCAGGTGTGCCGCTGCTGATTGACAGCACACTTACCTCGCCTTGGCTGATGAAGCCTTTTGACCACGGGGCAGATATTGTGTACCACTCGGCCACCAAGTTTTTAAGCGGCCACGGCACGGTGGTGGGCGGCGTGGTGGTGGATGGCGGCTCGTTTGACTGGGAAAACCCACGCGCGGCGGGTAAATTTGCCGAGCTGACGCAGGCCTATGACGGTTTTCATAACATGGTGTTTTCAGAGGAAAGCACGGTGGGCGCATTTTTGCTGCGGGCGCGGCGCGAGGGGCTGCGCGATTTTGGCGCGTGCATGAGCCCGCACACGGCGTGGTTGATTTTGCAGGGCATTGAAACCCTGCCTCTGCGCATGGCCCAGCACATGCGCAACACCACGCGGGTGGTGGAGTTTTTGGCCGCACACCCGTTCGTCAGCCGTGTGGGCCACCCGATGTTGCCCAGCCACCCCAGTCACGCGCTGGCGGCCAAGCTGCTGCCGCGTGGGGCGGGCAGTGTGTTTAGCTTTGACATCAAGGGCTCGCGGGCGCAGGGCAAAGCATTTGTAGAGGCGCTCAAGGTGTTTAGCCATTTGGCCAATGTGGGCGATTGCCGCAGCTTGGTGATTCACCCCGCATCGACCACGCACTTTCGCATGACGGACGAGGCGCTTAGCGGCGCGGGCATTGCGCAGGGCACCATTCGTTTGTCGATTGGGCTGGAAGATGCGGATGATTTGATCGACGATTTGAAGCGGGCTCTTAAAGTTTCCGAGAAATCTTAGTCCTGATTTTGTAGCGTGGTATGACCATATGACGGTGACATTGGCACTATTTTTTGTAAAACGCTTAGATTTTAGTGCTTTTCTGGCTTCGCCTGCACGGGGATTGGGCATTCGCGCACTCCCTCATGCTGGAGTACCAGAAATCGGTCGTACGCGAATGCCCAATCCCCGTGCAGGCTACCCACGTGCTGAGGCAGGACTCCCCTTCGCGCATGAGAGCGCAGGTGGCGTAGCGCGAGGGATGGCAGGAGGATTTCGGGTACCCCCGTATGACGATGGCCAGCCCTTGCGCTGCGCCGCCGGAGCGATTTCAGCCAAAGAACAAACGCCAGAAACACAAACGTGAGAGCGATACAAAAATGTACACCCAAGTCAACGGCCACCAAACCTACATCTACACCGGCGGCAAGCCATTCGATGCCGCCAAACCCAGCATCGTCTTCATCCACGGCGTGCTCAACGACCACAGCGTGTGGATCTTGCAAAGCCGCTATTTTGCCCACCACGGGCTCAACGTCTTGGCCATAGACCTGCCCGGCCACTGCAAAAGCGCGGGTGCGCCGCCTGCCAGTGTGGAAGCGGGAGCGGCCTTCATCATTGCCCTGCTCGATGCGCTGCGCATAGAAAAAGCCGCCTTAGTGGGCCACAGCTTTGGCTCACTGATTGCCGCCCACGTGGCAGGCAGTGCGCCCAGCCGCGTGTCGCATTTGGCGCTGTTGGGCACAGCATCGCCCATGCCAGTGTCACCTGCGCTGCTCGATGCATCGCTCCATGCGCCCGAAAAAGCCATTGCCATGGTCAACCAGTTTTCACACTCCATGCTGGCCCCGCCGCCCTCCACGCTGGGCCCGGGCACTTGGCTTTTGGGTGGCTCGCGGGCGCTGATGCGGCGGGTATTGGGCAGCAATGCGGCGGTCAACGTGTTTCATACAGGGTTTACTGCCTGCAATGCATATAAATTGGCAGATGTCACCGTCACACGGTCATCTTGCGCTATTTTAATCATAGTGGGCGATGCCGACCAAATGACCCCACCCAAAGCCGCACAAAGCGTGATAGCCGCCGCCAAAGCGCGCTCTGGCGGGCTAACAACCACAGTTGTCAACGTGCCAGCAGGCCACGCCATGATGGGCGAAGCGCCCGATGCGGTGCTGTTTGCCCTGCGGGATTTTTTATCGCCATGACCCCTGACCGCGCCAGCGACATCGCCCGCAATTTTGACCTGCGCGCCCTGCCCGCAGATTTTTTGGCCAACCCCTACCCCGTATACGACCTGCTGCGCAGCACCGAGCCCGTCAAGCGCATGCCAGACGGCAGCATATTCCTCACAAAGCACGCCGATTTGGTGCGGGTGTACAAAGATGCGCAAACGTTTAGCTCTGACAAAAAAGCCGAATTTACACCTAAATACGGAGCGCACTCTGCCCTGCTAGCGCACCACACCAGCAGTTTAGTCTTCAACGATCCGCCCTTGCACAGCCGTGTGCGCCGCCTCATCATGGGCGCACTCACCCGCCGCGCCATTGACGAACTCGAAGCGGGGCTTTGCACCTTGGTAGACGGCTTGCTCGACAACATTGCCACAAAAGGCGGCGGCTGCTTGATCGAAGACTTTGCCAGCGCCATCCCTATTGAGGTGATTGGCAATCTGCTGGCCATTCCCCACGCAGAGCGTGCGCCCCTGCGTGCATGGTCGCTGGCCATTTTGGGTGCCCTAGAGCCCGCTCTCAGCCCCGCGCAGGAGGCAGCGGGCAACCGCGCAGTCACCGAGTTTTGCGACTACCTGCGCACGCTGATTGCCCAGCGACGCCAACACCCCGGCAACCCCGAGCACGATGTGCTCACCCGCTTGATAGCCGGCGAAGCAAGCACCAACTTAGGCCACGCCAGCCCTCAAACCACCGAGCCTCTGAGCGAGCAAGAGCTTTTGCACAACTGCATTTTCATCCTCAACGCAGGCCACGAAACCACCACCAACCTCATTGGCAACGCCTTGGTAGCCCTGCAAGAACACTCTGAAAAAAAATCAAATTTACTCTTAATTTCAGAGCATCATAAGACCAACCCACTGCGACATTCAGAGTTTTTCTCTCAAATAGTCGATGAATTTTTAAGATTCGAATCCTCCAACCAACTAGGCAACCGCCGCGCTGTGCAAGCCTTTGACATCGGCGGCCAAGCTTTCCCCGCTGGCACGCTAATCACCCTGTGCATAGGCGCTGCCAACCGCGACCCAGAGGTTTTTGCGCAGCCCAACGAGCTTATTTGGACGCGCCAGTCCAACAAACACTTGGCCTTTGGCTACGGCATCCACCAATGCGCTGGCCTGAGCCTGGCCCGCCTAGAAGGCCGCATAGCAATCAGCCATTTCTTAGCGCGTTTCCCCGATTACGCCTTAAGCGCTGCGCCCACCCGCGGCGGCCGAGCGCGGTTTCGTGGGTTTTTGGCAGCGCCCTTTGTAGTGGATTGACCCAAAATTTCAATTAACCTTGCAAAAATAGCATTGTGACTCCATAATTGCAAGGATGTTACCCCGCTTCATTCAATCTGAACTACAAACCGCCTTAAAAAGCAGCCCCGCCGTGGTGTTGCTCGGGCCGCGCCAAATTGGCAAAACCACCCTTGCCTATGCGCTGGCAGCCGATGGGGCGCAGTATTTGGATTTGGAATCCCCCGAAGACCGCGAAAAGCTCAGTAACCCTGAAGAATACCTGCGCTCCCGCCAAAGCCAGCTCATGGTGCTAGACGAGGTGCAGCGCATGCCCACATTGTTTGAGCCCCTGCGCGGCCTGATTGACCACGCACGCCGCAATGGGCGAAAAACGGGGCTGTATCTGCTGCTAGGCTCTGCGTCGCTCGACTTGCTGCAGCGCAGCAGCGAAACGCTGGCTGGGCGCATCAGCTTTTTAGAGCTGGCTGGCCTGCACCGCTTAGAGCTGCCACCCGCCATGTGGGAAGACGCGTGGTTGCGCGGCGGCTTTCCAGAATCATTAACCGCAGCCTCGCCAGAGCAAAGCCAGCGCTGGCGGCGCGACTTTATCCGCAGCTATTTGGAGCGCGATGTGGCGCAGTTTGCCCCGCGCATCGCCGCAGAGGCCCTGCGCCGCTTTTGGACCATGCTGGCCCACCTGCAAGGGGGCACCGTCAACATCGCCCAGCTGGCGCGCAACCTCAACGTGGACGGCCGCACCGCGCTGGGCTACCTCGATTTGCTGGTAGACCTGCTGCTGGTGCGCCGCCTTGCGCCGTGGCACGGCAATGTGGGCAAGCGCTTGGTGAAATCCCCCAAAATCTACATCCGCGACAGCGGCTTGGTGCACAGCCTGCTGGGCATCACCGACATGGACAGCCTGCTAAGCCACCCCGTGCTAGGCGCCAGCTGGGAAGGCCATGTGGTGGAAAGCCTGCTGGCCGTAGCCCCCACCGACGTGCAGCCCAGCTTTTACAGAAGCGCCGCAGGCGCAGAAATAGACCTGCTGCTCACTTGGCCGAGCGGAGAGCACTGGGCCATAGAAATCAAACGCAGCAGCACCCCAAAACCAAAACGCGGCTTCTACAACGCCTGCGAAGACCTACAACCCGTGCGCAAGCTTTTGATTGGCTCTGTGACAGAACGCTACACGATCAAAGACAGCGTGGAGGTGGTGCCGCTGCAGGTGGCGATGCAGATGGTGGTGGATATGAGTACTATTTCCAATCAAGCCAAGCAGATAATTTATCCCAAGACAGCTCGGCTAACCGATTTCCACGATTAGTCACCATTTCAACAGTCCAAGGTCCAGTTACCTTCGCGAGTGCGTCAATCTGGGCCATATACGATTTTTTCGACTCTAATAGCTGCTGAGTAGGAGGATTGACTCCGTATTCTTGAGCGCTCTTTAGCAATTCATTTACACCTTGATCTGAAGGACAAGCAAGCACCTTGTAAAGATAGTTTTTACTTCTCCAAGTTCGATTGGATATGCTGGCATTGATGCTTGGCGGTAAAAGTGTAAGATTACCGAGAGTATCTATTAGCTCCCTACCGTTATCGGAGTAAAGTGCAACAGGCCAATCACTGGAAACCTCAGGTTTTTGTGGTGCGATATGCTCTAGCGTACTAAGCTCCTTCCAAATTTCAAAAGTTAATAAATTCACAGAGCCAGTAGTCCCTTTTTCATTTAGGCCCGGTACAACTATATCGGCCGGAGAGTCGTGAAGCGCTGTGAGAAGTAAAAATCTCGTCACAGCATTAACTTTAGTAGCCGCTTGAGCACTAGCTTTTTTCATCCAGCTTTCTTTCCCATCAATTTTCCCAAAATGCAACAGGATTGACCGCAACGCAGCCTTGAGCTCAACAACACTTGGCGATACAACTGAACTACTTTTATGCGGTCGTCTAGCAAGAGACAGAAATCGTTCTGGGCACTCATTTGCAGTCACTGACATTGATGCCGGAGGAGGTTGCATGAGAGAGCGGTAGTGAGTGTCGATGCCATCAGTTCCCGCTCTCGAAGCACGCCACAAAGTCCAAAATGCAGCAATTGCTTTAATTGCCTCTTCAAACTCTCGAACAGCTTGTTTTAGAGCTTGAGCATCGCTAGATTTAAGCGCATCTAACGCTGTGGCATAAAACCGAGTGAGTGGACCAATCGTGATTGAATGGTTCGATTGCCTCAGATAGTCAATACAAATTCGCGCCGAATCAGAAATCATCGTGTCGAAATCACCAAATTTCGGCTTATCACCAACCTCTGTCGGCCAAGCAGCTCGATAAAAAGAGGCGCATTGAGAAAGATGCAAAACGAAATTTACCTTTTCAGACTCATCACCGACAGACTCGTAACGATCGCGTAGATACCGCCTTTGTTCACTCAAGTGGCGAGATAATTTTTCTCCTGTTTCAGCCAAGGCGAAGGATACAACTAGATTACGAGTAGCCTCTTGCTTATCATCGGTTTTTTTAAATGCAGAAAGATACTCATCAATTTCATCTATGTGACGGCGACTGCTTGACTCAAGATATTGCTCAAGGGTTGCACTTTGTATCACCTTAGGTTTGAATGTTTCGTATGCAGTGAGCGGTTCGCCAGTAGTGTTTAGCGCTTCGAAAAGATCAAATGCTGAATCTTCATTAGTAGCCTCTACGATAGTTAGTCCGACACGCGTCAATAAAAAACGAGAAAATAGTAACGTTCTTAACGCCTTATGGTACGGAGCCTCAACACACTCTAAAACTGAAACTACGAATTCAGGAATTTCGGTTTGATTTAACAGCGCTTGTTGAAATTGTTTGTTTTCAATTATTTCTTGCCACTTAGGAAGTTCCAAGCCATCTTCATCTGAAGACGTTCCATTAACTAAATTTTGTAACGCTTTTTGAACTGCTTTAACGCGATCTTGAAATGCGACATGGGCATTTTTTAGTTGCTCATCAATGTGCGGGGGCAGAGCTAAAGTGAATTTTTTTGGTGCCGCCTCAGTCGTCCGTAGATGCTCACCATACTTATGTAAATACCAAGATATCGGCGAGTGATAAATTGCCTTTTGATCTGTACTCCACTGATCCACGAAAGAGCGTATCATTCTTGGGTAGTAACGAAATGAGCCAGCTCCATATTGCTGGTCTTCTTCGAAGGTCTTGTGAAGTTCAGCAAGTTGACGCTGGATTTCCTGTAAAAGCCAATTTTCAGCAGCGTTTGCCATCTTTAACTTCAGCGCGGCGAGCCTAAGATGCTCATGCAATACAGTCGCCATAATTAACATCGAGGTCAGCCGTTGCTGACCGTCAATAATAGTCATAACACGTGATGGCACCATACCTTTCACAATGGGAGAAACCGTTTTGTGTTGCGTGTCATGGATGGCAATAATCGTGCCCAGAAATGTCACAGTATCGGGTTGTAGTACTAGCATACGAAAACCGTGCGAAACGTCTTCGACTAACCGGTTTATGTTCGCCTTATCCCAAGAGTAAGGGCGTTGGTAAGCAGGCACATAGAGCCCTTGACCTACTTTGGCAAAAAATTCAAAAACACTGGATGGTGAAGCTTTGAAAACATCAGAAACACTTTTAGCGCGAGTATCGTTTGTAGTAGTCATTTATGGCACACCAGGCAAGCGCCCCCACCTTCGTCTTCGAGGTAGAGGTCATCGATATCAATATTCTCTGAGGGCAGAGGTCGTAACGGATTTATTTTAATACGCGCCCGTTCGCGTTGTTTACGAGCTTCAAAATCGGCCTGAATGGTAGCGACACGGTCGGGTTGCTCTAACTGAGTTAAAGACTCTCCTTGAGTCCATGTGAAAGGTGAGCCGTGTTCTAACGCATTTTTTTCATACGTTTTTGCCTCTTCAAAAGCATCGGGATGTGTTGCTTTTAGCCTGACCCATTCTATTTTTTGCTGAAAAAAACAAAATGTGCAGCCACTGCGCGAACGCCAATCGTAGTACTTTGGCAATCCAACCCCAGAGGAATCTAGCAAGTCAAATACGCCTTGCTTGTCTATGCCATGCTCTCGAAATGGCAATTTCACCATAAGATTATCATGCTGCGAAATGAGCCCCTCTCGATGATCCTCGTCTGCACGAATGGCAACGTAACTGAATACCTTTTCTCCAGCAGCTAGCCAAGGACGTACCCAATTTTTAAACGGTAATAATTTAAGTTGTCGCGTGCACCAGCGAGTTTTAGGACTTGGTAAAAAATGACCATATTCGCGTAGCCAAAAGTCGAAATCACGATGCGGGTTTAATCTCTCTATCTGCTTACCTAGAAAACCCTCAAGCTTAGCTAGGAACTCGTACACCTCAGGCAATTCTTTACCGGTATCAGTAAAAAAGTATTTAATTTTTAGTGCTGGGTAGCGTTGACGCATGAATATGGCAAGTGCAGCGCTATCCTTTCCGCCAGACAAACCAAGCACGTGATGTTCGATCATAAAAGCTCACCTTTCTCATTTTCGAAATTCTCAAAAACTTTTACTCCAACTTCTGCAAGTGCTGCGAGAAAAATCTCAGGCTTAATATTTAATGTGATCATCTTTTCAAATAATAAATCAGCTAGCTTATGCACAGCAAATGCATCTTTTTCTGAAACGTCAAATGTGCCTGTAACAGTCTTAGTAGATCCAAACACAACTCCAATTGCTCGACGTGTTGCAGGACGCCCCCTCACTGCAGCTAGCGATTCAAGACGACGAAACTCCATAGCCCACAATAAAAGTTGTACCTCGCCTGCATTGATATCGTTATCAGTCCAATCACGACTCGTTTTACCAAGCGCCAACATTAGCAGACCCTCAATATCTGCAAGTGAGCCACAGTACTCAGACAACCTAGTAGCAAACGCGTCAAGCTTGAAGTCAGAACCCAGACCCGAAACTGTTTTGCCTCGATCATTAAGTTGACGACTATCGGATTCATGGTCAAGCGCGCTATACATGCGCCGCTCAACTTCACGTAAACGCTCGTCAAATGCCTCTGTTAACTCCCCAGTAATTTCAGCAATCTTAGTAGCGAGCTCCACTGGGTCACGCGTGTTCAACACCGTTGGTAAGTCAGCAAATAGCACTTTATGCGGATCGGATGCTTTTAACAGCAGGAGTCTAACTTCTTTCGTCTGTGGGGAAAGCGTTTCTGTTCTGCGCGTCCAAGCCGGCAGCCTGAAGACGATAGAAACAAGTGCGCGCGCAGAGTCGAGTGCATCAGCGGCCACTGATGCTCCAAGACGAATACTCAATGCCTTAGAAAGAGCCTCTAGCATCTTGCGGTCACTGCTATCCATTTTCACGAAACGCCAGCCTATACGTTCTGGCTCTTGCAGCCACTCGTCAATATGCGCTTCGGTTACATCAGGGGTAAAAGCTCCTTCAATGTATAAGGCAAGTTGATTACGATATGCCATGAAGAACGCAAGTGCAAAAATAGGAAGTAATCCCGCCTTGATACCAAAAGGCGGTTTCGTCCAAGTATCGAAAATCTCTGCTAGCGTAACAATACGCTCAGAACCTAGAACAATCGCTTCAACAGCTTTCCACGCCGGCAGTAAAGACGCACTGCGAGGCGTTCCTTGTGGGTTTGAAAACTTCCAAACCCCATCGTTAGCAACATGCAGACCAAGTGCGCGTATGACCGTATGATGTAGCCCAGCATCGGCGGAGAACGTAGAGTAGCCCAAGTTTTCTATACTTGACTTGGTGAGCATGGAATGCAGCAAATCTCGCAGAGCTTTAGCTGCACTAGTCGAAAGTGCATTGCGGTTAACCAACTCACTGTTAACGTGCGGTGAATCGTGGAAAATAGTTTCAGCGATGTCTGTTGCTAGTCGTGACAATCCTCCGCCGACAACACTCTTTTTCGAATATCCATTGACATACCAAGTAGCACCGTGAAATGCATCGCGTAGCTCATCAGCTAACGCGGCCTTCGTGGCCTGTAGTCTCGCTGTCACCTCCCTCATGGCGACGCTATCGGAATGCAAGGTCGTAGTGTTTGTGCGCACATAGTCCAACGCGGCAAGTTCTCCAACGAGATCTTCAAGACGCTCTGCATTGGATGGCGTTCCAATTAATAAGCCATTCGCCTCCGCTTGAACTGATAGTTTTTTGGCAACTCGATTTCTAGCGTTTACGTCGATTTTATCTTGCGCAAGAACCAATACAAATTCACCACATTGACTGCCACTTGATCTAAATTTTTTGATGTATGCGGACGCTGTGTCCTCACTCACAATTGACCTCGCAAACCAACGCATCGCCCCCGTTATCCAGTAATGGCGCCGCGCAGTAATAGGACCAAGGTCTACTAACTCACCAAGCTTAGAATAATCATTTGAACCTATGCGTGAACGGGCTTCACGAATCGCTGCCTCAATGTCAAAATCACTGCCAGCGTAGACACCCCACGCATCTAGATGTTTACGAAATATAAGGATGGAGGCAGAGGCAAGTTCCTTGAGGGCGCTCTTGACCATTGTTGGGTCAGAAGATGGGACACTAAATACTAGCAAGTCATCTTCTGCTGCCAAACCAGAACCATTTCGAAGTAATTCGATTGCGCCAATGGTCTTAACCAAAGCTACATGAAGCCCAGAGAATCGAGCCTCTGTACGCTCGACCGCCTCAGCTGTTGCTGCCCAGCGGTGTCCATCTGGAGATGCCAAAATTGCTGGCTCAAAATTGACTTTGAGATAATCCCAAAATACGGATGGCCAATAATAACTATCAGCGTTGGCATCGAGTCCTTTCAGCACCTCTGAGAAACCCAAAGGCTCAGCTGATGCCAAAAAACTGAAAACGCTGCGTTCGTTCTGTCCAAAGCGTCGTTTTGAAGCCGGCCCCAACAGGGCCGCCGTAACGGGATGCAAAGGCCAACAAGCATTGAGCAAAGCCCCAATATTGGCGACCGCACTTGGCCGACGCTTTTGGATAACTTTTGCAATGCGATCCGCACAACGCAAGCTTGCAGGATGCGCGACTTTGGTGCTTACAGCACGTCCTATTAGTGATACGACTTCGTCTGAACCCGCCACCAACGGTATGTCGACATACCGACCTTGAACTTTGGCCCATTCATCTTGTGCGCTCTTGCCGAGACGAGCAGCGTATTGTTCAAAGGCTTGATGGAGCACCCCGACAACTACCAAGTTTCCACGGCATCGACTTGCTGCCTCTGCAAGCTCCTGATAGAAGCCAACATCATCACCAGTGAGCGCCGCGTGCTCTAGAAACTTTCCAAGTTCGTCTATAACGAGTAGTACCCCGCCATGGCGTGGCTGCGACTCTGCGGCTCGTACCAGTTCGGTTATGACGTCGCGCCGCCCGTTCGCTTGTGGCTTGCGCCCGCGAAACGAGAAGTGCGCAGTATCAATGGCGTTGGCAATTTCATCAAAAACAGACGCACGTTTTCCAACAATTGGCAAAACAGCCCACCGTTCCTTGCCTCCAAAGAATCTAAGCGTTCCATCCCCCAGCGCCAAGCCAAGCGCCTGTTTAGCCGCTTTCTTAAATTCGGGAGCCCCACCCGCAAGCGATGCCAAAAGCAATGCCAAGGAGGACTTTCCACCGCCGTAAGGGCCAGTCCAAGTGAATGCACGCTGCTGTGTATTTAGAAGATGCTTTGCAGTTGTTTCAAGCAAGCTCTTCGCCGACGGTTGCAAAATATAGCCGCTGATTGCGTCCAATCGATCTAAATCAGAGTCCAGTCGAACTGAGCGTAGAAACTGCCGGTTGACCGTAACCTGCTGCGATAGCTTATTGTGCATACGCCCCCCTCAACACACGCTCCATTACGTCTGCCATCAATCCTTTTCCTGTTCTGCTTACTTGACGCAAACCGGACGAGTCTGTCCACTGAAGATGATTTCGAGTTATTTCGGCAATCTTAGATAATCGCTCACTGACCGAGTCCTCATCAAGTTTGAAAACCCTTCCCGGAGAACCGTAGTCATGAGCAATTGAGTTAAATGAAAGGGTCGCCTGCGATGCTCCAACATTGAGCTCCCATCGTTTCCAATAATCTAGCAATGCAAATGCAAAAACCTCGTCAGGCAATGAGTATTGCGGCCCGCGATGAAATTGAAATCCATCACCGCTAGAAACCAATAAACCCAAATCTGCCAAGAGCGGTTCAGCAGAATCCTCTGTCGCGCTTCGCGAGGAAACAGAGGTATAACATCGCAAGCACACGGCCACATCGTTGTTCAATGTGCTTTCGGAGCGCGAGGATTTTGCTTCAGCAGCGTATTCTGAAATCAGCGATACAACCTGCTTCTGCGTAAACGACTGATTCTGAATAAAGTTAAAGACAACGTACCAAGTTGCAGACCGAAGAGCACGCCCTGCAAGCAACCAATGAACCAACCAAACGGTCGCCTCCCGCTCAAGATAGGGGTCACAACCCTCATCGCCAAAAAGCACTCGCCCGATTTCCCCAATCTCGAAACCATCACCTTTTCCACTTTGTCGAATTACGTCGCACGCCAAAGCCCAATGTCTGATCGACGAAACCATGTTTTTACCAACACCGAACCGCTGTATTGCATCGTCATTAGAGAATATTCCTTTTGATGCGAGTTCATCTTGAGTATTTACTTCATGAAAGGCTTTTCTTAACCATAATTGACGCAATGGGAACGTCTCGTGGCCAGAGAAAGTAGGCTTCATGCCAAAGGGAAAAGTAATTATTGCCATCGGACTGGACAAACTCACCAGTTTGATATTTGTTAGAACTGGTGAAGTCTACCAGTTCCACATGCTTTTACGAGATTTTTAGAACAGCATCACATTAAATGCCAAGGCTGAGAATTCATTTTGGTTATTTTTAGTACTTAAATACTAATATGCAGATATTTATTAGCCTCCAGCCATCATCAACGCAGCCTCCACCTGCTTGTCAAACACCTGCTCCATGCGGTTCAGCAAATCTGTCTCTGCCGCAGTGGGTGCGTTGTTGGCCTCGATTTGGCTGCGCACTTTGCGCCAAGCGGGCAACAAGGCGTTGGCCATTTTGCGAAACAGGGTGAGCACTTCGGGTAGGCGAAAGCCGCAGTCGTCGCACAGTGCTTCCCACGAGTGGCGGCCTACTGCATCAAATGTTTCTTCGTCGCCAATAAACAGCGCCATGCCGTTGTCGCCATACACCAGCACATTGAGCAGGTCATAAAACGGGGCTAGGCGGTAGCCTTGGTGGCTTACCGTGAGTGAGATATTTTTGGCATGGGCATTGGCGTTGCCTATCAAAAAGTTGAACATGACCCAACGCTGCAATTGCAGCATGTCGCTGCCGGGCAGGCGCAGCGCGCGCAGCTTGGCCACTATTTTTGGAATGCTGACCAAGCCTGCGCTGCGCTGGTATTTCCAGCCGCTGCCGTGGCCTAGCAGCTGGCAGCCGTCGATTTGGTGCAGGCAAACTATGTGGCCGCCCACAGTGTGGCGGTCGTAGCGCTCTATCACGTACACGGGCTCGGGCACGCGCAGCAGCCACACATCGGGTACGGGCAGCTTGAGCGCTCTGGCCAGCTTCATGCAGGCATATTCGTTGATGGCGCTGGGCTCGTAGCGGGTTTGGCGGGTGTCGGGCTTGAGAATATGGGTGCTGGGGCTGCTGCCGATGCTTTCGCTGATTTGACCTGTTTTAGGCGCAAAGCGCACGCCCATTTTGTCTTGCGCACCTGCCAGCGACATGGTGGCCAGCTGGTTGGACAAAAGCAGTGGCGTGCTGCTGCGCTGGGCGATGCGCTGGCTTAGCTGGGCGGGCTCTAGCGTTTGGTATTGCTGCTGCGCACTGGCTACTGCATCGGCTGGCAACAACGACAGCACACCGGGTAGCTCCTTGCCCAGCAGGCCCAGCAGGTCAAAATGGCTGGGCTTGTACAGCGCCACTGCTGCGGTCACGTCATCTAGCGCTGCGCCTTCGGGCAGCAGGTTTTCAAAAAACACTTTGACCAGATCGCCACGGTAAGTGTGCGCTTGCAGCGGCGCGTGCGTGGGGAACTGCGGCGCTAAAGGGTAAGCATCAGCCTGGCTTAGCCACGCCGGGTCGTATTCAAAAAAATACGCACCCGCAGCGTGGCCATACCAGCCCATGGGTTGCAGATTGGCCCACACGCGCAGGCGAATCATGGCGCAGCACCAGCGTTAACCATGGCAGCAGATTTGGGTGGGGTCGTGCCTTGTGGGCCCGAAATATCCAGCTGCATGCCCAAGGCCTCAATGAGCTGGGTCAAACGCCCCAGCGTGCATTGCGCGGCATCGCTCTCGGCATCACGAATAAACGAGGTGCTAACCCCGCAAATGCCAGCCAGCTGCTCGCGCGACAAACCCTGCCGCTTGCGCTCGGCTTTGATGGTGTCGGCAATGGTGCTGGGTGAAAATGGCATTTTTTTGACCTTATGGGGTCATATTATCATCAAAATGGTAAATTAAGCGATATTTGCTCTTTAAAGGTCAAATATTACTTCGAGAATCCATTTGAGGTAAATTTTGACCTTAAAAGAGCAAAATTAATCTGCCATGCCATTCTGGTCAGGATGACCCTCTATCCAACTCCTTTGCACAGGCCGATAATGCGATGCATACCCACAACAGGAGACCACCATGAGCACCGAAACCACCCCCAGCGCATCACCCATGTATGCCAGCACATTCGCCGAGTTTTACCCCTTTTACCTGAGCGAGCACAGCAATCGCACCTGCAGGCGCCTGCACTTTATAGGCTCTACGCTGGCACTTAGCTGCGTGGCTTTGCTGTTGGTCACAGGCAAGCTGCAATTTTTGCTGCTAGGCCTGCTGTGTGGCTACGGCTTTGCGTGGGTGGGGCATTTTGGTTTTGAGAAAAACAAACCCGCCAGCTTTAAGCGCCCTTTCTACAGCTTCATGGGCGACTGGGTGATGTACAAGGATATTTGGACGGGGAAGATTGCGTTTTAAGGCTTTACTTAGCCGCTGGGTTGATTTTTCCGCCACACTTCTTCCAGTTGAATTGGCTTTTTTTGGCGATAGAGATGGCCAGCTCTTGGTAGACCGGCTCGCCACCGAACGCATCGCCGTCTAGCGCAATGTCGATATACCGCTCTCTGAGGGGCTCAAGCGCACTCAAACATGCCGCAGCATTGCCCAAGTGGAATTCAGTGATCGCTAAATCGTTTCTCTTGTCGGCTAAATCTGACCAATGCATCAACGCTCCGCAGCTCAGAATGAACTGGCTGACCGTTTTTTGGGCTGCAAGGTAGTCTTTTGCGGCATAGCTTTTAGTAAATTCGCGCGCGTTGCTTTTGGATTGGGTGCAAATTGCAGGAGGAATCACATAGACACCCGCAAACGAAGCGCGATTTCCGCAGTGGTTGCGGCATTGCTCGTAGGTGGCCTGGCTTGGGGTAACGGCCAATTGATCGTTTTTAAATTTGAAATCTACGAGACAGCCTTGATCTGTTTTGGCCACGCTGTTTTTGATGATGCCATCGGCATCACACACATGCCCATTCGCACCATCCGTATGGAGCACAAATTTTGACCCAGCCGAGATCACCAAACTTCCGCCGCCATTGCGCTGTAAATACACGCCATTTGGAATAGACTGGGCAACGGCTCCCGTAGTTACGACACCTAAAAGTAGCCAAATTAGTATATTTTTCATAGCACCATACGACCATTTAACGCTGACAATGCCGCATTTTTCTCAAAATTTGCCAATTGCGGGGCTGGCGCCAGCAGCAGGCGTTCGATAATGGGTTGCATGGGCATTTGCTCGGGGTTGCACAGCAGCACAAAGCGGCCGGAGGTGTCGGCTATTTCTCCTGCGTAGTCTAGGGCCGTCAGGGTTTCTAACACCGGTTCTAGTTGCAAGGATTCAACCTTGAGCGCGGCGCTGATTTGGCCGATGGTGAGGCCTTTGGCGCTGGTGCTGCGGGCGGCATTGAGCACTTGCAGGGTTTCAATGCACAGCTGAAACGCCCAGCCGGGTGTGCCGCCACGGCGCTCCACGCCTTGCAGCAGGCTGGGCAAATACGCAGTAATCACCGCGCCCAAGAGCACAATCACCCATGCAATGTAGATCCACAGCAGCAAAATCGGCGCGGTGGCAAAGGTGCCATACACGGCCGAATACGTGGGCACAGCGCTGATGTAAACAGCCAGCAACTTTTTGGCCAACTGAATGCCCAAGGCGGCAAACACGCCGCCCACCCACGCATGCGCCCAGCGCACCCGCGTGTTGGGCACGTAGTGAAACAGCGCGGCCATGCCAGCGGCCAGCAGGGCAAATTCCAGCGTGTCCAGCAAAAAGCGCAGGCCTCCGGGCAGCACGCCCACCACGCCTTTGGAATTGCCCAGCACATAGCTGGTAATGGTTAAGCTGGTGGCCAACAAAATTGGCCCTAAAGTAATGGCCGCCCAATAGACCAGCACCCGCTGCGCAAAGGGCCGCACCTGCTTGACGCGCCAAATGTTGTTGAGCGTGCGGTCAATGGTGAGAATCAGCGCCAACGCGGTCACCAAGAGTGCCACCAAGCCCACCACGCCTAGGCGCGAGGCTTTAGAGGCAAATTGCGTTAGATACCCCAATAAATTACGCGCAATGCTTTCTGGAATCAGGCTTTCCACCAGCCACTGCTGCAGCGTGCCCTGCATTTTGGCAAACATGGGAAAAGCCGTGAACACCGCTAGCGCCACGGTCATAAAGGGCACTAGGGCTATCGTGGTGGTAAAGGTGAGGCTGCTGGCCGTGAGGCCCAAGCGATCCTCCCGAAAACGCTCGCGCAGCACAGCGGCGGTGCTGCGCCAAGGAAAGGTTTGGAAGGCATGAATAAAAGCCCTGAATCGTGTTTGCCAGTTCATGCCGTTATCATGCCAGCAATATGACAACTTCTACCTCCTCTTTTGTATCCGTTTCTTTTACCCGCGCTTTGGCGGTGGGCAGTGTGCTGGGCCTGATTGTGCTGGGCGTGGCATGGGAGCTTTTTCTAGCGCCGATCAAGCCGGGTGGCTCGATTTTGGCGCTGAAGGTGCTGCCGCTGTGTTTTCCGCTGGCGGGGCTGCTTAAAAACAAGATGTATACCTACCGCTGGGTGAGCCTGATGGTGTGGCTGTATTTCACCGAAGGCGCAGTGCGGGCGTATTCGGATCGTCCGCCGAGCAATTATTACGCCATGTTGGAGGTGTTGTTATGCTGCACGCTGTTTGCGGCCTGTGCATTGCATGTACGCCTGCGTTTGAAGAAAAAAACCGATGATGTAACTGCCATACCGTCATAGTTTGCTATTGAATTAATAATATGTCAGGCCTTATTACAACACTGCGTAGCATCGTGGGCGAGGCTCATGTGCTCACTTCAGCCAACCAAGACCTCACCGCTTACGAGCAAGACTGGCGTGGCCGCTCGCGCGGGAGTGCGCTGTGCGTGGTGCGGCCAGCTAGCACGGACGAAGTGTCAAAAGTAGTGAAGGCCTGCGCAGCTGCGGGCGTGAGCATAGTGCCGCAGGGGGGCAACACCTCGCTGGTTGTCGCATCAATTCCGGACGACACGGGCACGCAGGTGCTGCTTAACCTTGGCCGCATGCACGCAGTGCGCAGCATCGACGCAGCCAATATGACCATCACGGTGGAGGCGGGCTGCATATTGCAAAACCTGCAAGACGCAGCTGACAAAGCGGGGTTTTTGTTCCCCTTGAGTTTGGCTGCCGAGGGCAGTTGCACCATTGGCGGCAATTTAGGCACCAATGCAGGCGGCACACAGGTGCTGCGCTATGGCAACACGCGGGATTTGTGCCTTGGGCTCGAGGTGGTCACAGCGCAGGGCGATATTTGGCATGGCCTGAGCGGTTTGCGCAAAGACAACACGGGCTACGACCTGCGCCACCTGATGATTGGCTCTGAGGGCACGCTGGGCATCATCACCGCCGCCACCATGAAGCTCTTTGCCCAGCCTGCGGCCGAGCTCACGGCGTGGGCGGCAGTGCCCTCGGTGGAGAGCGCGGTGCAGCTCTTAGGCATGGCGCAAAAGGCTTTGGCCAGCGGCTTGACTGGTTTTGAGCTAATGAACCAGTTTTCATTAGGTTTGGTGGCCAAGCATTTTCCGCAGCAGCGCGTGCCATTTGTAGCAGAGTCGCCTTGGTGCGTGGTGCTAGAGCTGTCCGATTCTGAAAGCGAGGCGCATGCCCGCGAGCGCTTTGAGGCGCTGATGGAGCAGGCTTTTGAGGCCAAGCTGATCAGCGATGCGGTGGTAGCCGAAAACATCGCGCAGGCGCGTGCGCTGTGGCATGTGCGCGAGAGCATTCCGCTGGCGCAGGCGCAGGAGGGCTTGAATATCAAACACGATATTTCGGTGGCCGTGTCACGCATTGCAGAGTTTGTGGCCAACACCGATGCGCTTTTGCAAGCGGCAGTACCGGGCGTGCAAATGGTGGATTTTGGGCATTTGGGCGACGGCAATTTGCATTACAACGTGCAATGCCCTGCGGGCGCAAACCAAAAAACGTTTTTAGAGCTGGAAGAAAAACGCATCAACACCATCGTGTATGACAGCGTGCACGCACACGGCGGGTCGATCAGCGCGGAGCACGGCGTGGGCGGCCTCAAGCGCGACACCCTGCCCCACTACAAGTCAAACGTGGCGCTGAACATGATGCGGGCAGTGAAAAAAGCGCTCGATCCACAGAATATTTTGAATCCTGGCAAGATGCTGGTGCTGGACTGAACGGCGAAAAGCCTGCTGTGTATTGGCAAAATACATACGGGCTCATGGCATCCCGTGGCAAGTGGCGCATGGCATAATGCACGTGCTTCATGCGCATAAATTATGCGCAAACATCGTGGAGAATTTTATGCTCAGCAAAACAGAATCCAGCGCCAAACGCCCTATTAACCTGTCGCTCACGGCCAAAACAGTGGACATGGCCAAAGAATTGGGCATCAATTTGTCGCAAACCGTGGACAGTCTGCTGGGCGACGCGGTGAAAAAGCGCTATTGGGAAAAGTGGCGCGAAGACAATATGGAAGCCATGTTAGCTTACAACGAGCGCGTGGCGCGCGAGGGATTGCCACTGGCCAAATACCGTACTTTTGCCAAAAGTGCAGGTGACGGGCGTGTGAAATAAAACCATGGCACGCTTTGATGTCTACACCAACCCAGACAAATCGGAGCGCAAGCATGTGCCCTATTTGCTGGATGTACAAAATAACTATCTGGGCAACATCCACACCACCGTGGTGATACCGCTGCACACAGCTACTGCTTTTGAAGCACAGGCTCGCAAGCTCAACCCTGTGTTTGACATATTAGGCCAATCAGTGGTTCTCAACACTGCAGGCATAGGCGCCATACCAAGCACCGATCTACGCCGCCCTGTAGACAACATTGGCAACAAGCAAATAGACATCACAGACGCTTTGGACACCTTATTTGGCGGCTACTGACATGACTACCACCACATCTACAACCCCCTCTTCTAACCAATACGAAACCTTCATGCGCCATGTATATGAGCATGGCGTGGCCAAATCCGACCGCACCGGTACGGGCACGCGCAGCGTGTTTGGCTACCAAATGCGCTTTGATTTAGCCCAAGGTTTTCCACTGGTCACCACCAAAAAAGTCCATCTCAAATCCATCATTGTGGAGCTTTTGTGGTTTCTAACTGGTTCGTCTAACAACAACTGGCTCACCGAGCGCGGCGTGAGCATTTGGAACGAATGGGCCAAGGAGGACGGCGATTTGGGCCCCGTGTATGGCGTGCAGTGGCGCAGCTGGCCCACGCCTGATGGTGGGCATATTGACCAAATCACCGAGGTGATGAACACCCTGAAAACCAACCCCGACTCGCGCCGCATCATTGTGAGCGCATGGAACGTGGCCGACCTGAACAATATGGCCCTGATGCCCTGCCACGCCTTCTTCCAGTTTTATGTAGCCCCTGCCACCGAGGCGGGCGGCAAAGGCCGCTTGAGCTGCCAGCTCTACCAGCGCAGCGCCGACATATTTCTGGGCGTGCCCTTTAACATTGCCAGCTACGCCCTGCTCACCCACATGGTGGCCCAGCAGTGTGATTTGGAGGTGGGGGATTTTGTGTGGACGGGCGGCGATTGCCATATTTACAGCAACCACCACGAGCAGGTGGCGCTGCAACTCTCACGCGCACCCATGCCCTACCCCACGCTGCATATCAAACGCAAACCAGATTCCATCTTTGACTACCAATTCGAAGATTTTGAGATACAAAACTACCAAAGCCACGCCGCCATCAAAGCGCCGGTCGCGGTATAACACCCATGCAAATTCACCTCATTTGGGCGCAAGCCCACGGCAGCGTAATTGGCAAAGACGGGGCTATGCCTTGGCATTTGCCTGAAGATTTGGCACACTTTAAGCGCAGCACGCTGGGCTGCCCCGTCATCATGGGACGCAAAACCTGGGATTCGCTGCAGCCGCGCTTTCGGCCACTGCCTGGGCGTTTAAATATAGTGACCACGCGGCAAGTGGATTGGGCTGAAAATGGCGTTTTAAAGGCAACAGGACTGCATGAAGCGCTCTTCATTTGCAAGCAAATGGCCGATCCACCTCGCGCCGTTTGGGTCATTGGCGGTGGGCAAATGTATGCGCAAGCTTTGCCCTTTGCCCAGCAGGTGGTAGTCACCGAAATTGACGCCACTTTTGCTGGCGACACTTTTGCCCCACAATTGCCCCTGCATTGGCCCAAAACAGCCACGCCGCGTCAAACCGCGGCCAATGGCCTAGCCTACCAGTTTGTCACCTATACCAACCCACAATCTCAAGCATTGGAGCATTAATATGTCAGGACACGGATTTCATGTACACGGCCCCCACGACCACGCGCTAGAGCACGCCGCGCAAGGCGATGACCATGGCGCAGGCGAGAAACACCACGGCATTGGCGGGGGCAACCTGACCAGCCAAATTGCCCTGACTACAGCCATCATTGCCACGGTGGGCGCAATGTTTGGCTACATGGGCGGGGCCACACAGGCCAACGCAGGCTTGTACAAAAACAATGCCGCTATCAGCAAAACCGAAGCCTCCAACCAATGGAATTTTTACCAAGCTAAAAGCAGCAAACAAAACTTGGCCGAGCTGGCCATTGAAATCGCGCCCCCCGAGCGCAAGCAGTTTTACATTGACGAGATTAAGCGCTACAAAGCCGAGAAAGCTGAGGTGAAAAAAGACGCCGAAAAACTCGAACTACAGTACAAAGAGTGGGACAAAAAATCTGATACAGAAATGCACCAACACCACCGCTGGGCGCAGGCAACCACTGTCTTGCAAGTGGCTATCGCTTTAGCTGCCATCGCCCTGTTGACCAAGCGCCGCTGGCTAGAATGGGGCATGTTTATTGCTGGCGCTGGCGGAGTGGCTATCGGCGTTTTGGCCATGCTGCATATTTAGCACTTTGTTTTTTATAGCATAGTATGACGTAATAACGGTGACATTGAGGATATTGTCTTGAAAATTGCAACTTGGAACGTGAATTCACTGGGCGTGCGCCTGCCGCAGGTGTTGGACTGGCTAGCGGCCAACCCTGTAGACGCGCTGTGCCTGCAAGAGCTCAAGCTGAGCGACGAAAAATTTCCCTCGGCTGACATAGCGGCTGCGGGTTACGACAGCGTATTTTTTGGGCAAAAAACCTACAACGGCGTGGCAATTTTGACGCGCCAAGACAGCGTTTCAAAAGTGGATACAGTGATCAAAAATATCCCAGGATTCGCAGACGAGCAATCGCGCACCATCGCCGCCACGCTCACAACGGCACTGGGCGAGCTGCGCTTAGTGAACGGCTACTTTGTCAACGGCCAAGAACCCGGAAGCGAGAAATTTGCCTACAAGATGCGCTGGCTTGATGCGCTGCGCGAATGGCTGCGCAGTGAACTGGCAGCGCACCCGCAATTGGTGCTGGTAGGCGATTTCAACATCACCACCGACGACCGCGACACCTATGACCCAGAGGGCCTGCGCGAGACGATACACCACACCAGCATAGAGCGGGAGCATTTGGCGCAGATTTGCGCGCTGGGCTTGCACGATGCGTTTCGCTTGTTTGAGCAAGCCGACAAAAGCTTTAGCTGGTGGGATTACCGCGACTTTGGCTTTAGGCGCAAGCGCGGGCTGCGCATTGACTACACCTTGGTCAGCGATGCCCTCAAACCTAGGGTGGCAAGTTGCACCATTGACCCACTGCCTCGCAAAAATGAGCGTCCTAGCGACCACACGCCTGTGATTGTGGCCCTCGGCGCGGCCTAGGTTCAAATCCTAATGGCCATTGTGACAGTTCAGTGACACAATGGTGGGCAATCAACCCCCTACACGAGGATTCCCATGGCAAAAGACTTCAGCACCATGGAAGACAGCAACCGCTCTTCCAACCCCGACATCCACAAGGTATCCAAGCCTGAGCGGCGCACCCTGCTTCAGTGGGGGCTGGCTACGGGCGGGGTGGCTAGTTTGGGGGCATTTTCTGCGCTTTTAGCGGGCTGCAGCACCACGGCGTCTGCGTCTGGCGCTGCCATTGGTTTTAAGGCTGTGGCCGCCGACAAGAGCGACCGTTTTGTAGTGCCCGAGGGTTATATTGCTACCGCGTTGGCCCAATGGGGTGAGCCCATTGGCGTGCCCGGCAATATGCCGTTATTTAAAATTGATGGCAGCAACAGCGCAGCCGACCAAGCGGTGCAAATGGGCATGCACCACGACGGTATCCAGTTTTATGCACTGCCCGACTCTGGCGGCAAGCGCGGCTTGCTAGCCATGAACCACGAATACGTCGACGATGGCCTGCTCCATGTGGGCGGCATGAAGGAATGGACCGCTGACAAAGTCAAAAAATCGCAACATGCGCATGGCATCAGCGTGATTGAAGTCGAACAACAGGGCGACACTTGGGCAATGGTACGCCCCTCCAAGTGGGCACGCCGCCTTACAGCAAACACGCCTTTTGCCGTCACTGGCCCCGCTGCTGGCCATGCCATGATGCGCACTGCTGCCGACCCGCAAGGCAAAACCGTGCTGGGCACACTGAATAACTGCGCCTCTGGCAAAACCCCTTGGGGCACTTATTTAAGCGGAGAAGAAAATTTTCGCTTTTATTTTGGTGGCCAAGACAAACCCAATGCCCACGAAACACGCTGGAGCATGACAAAAACTGCGTTTTTTCGCTGGCCAGAGCATGATGCACGCTTTGATGCCAGCAAAAACCCCAACGAGTTCAACCGCTTTGGTTGGGTCGTTGAGGTTGACCCGATGGATCCAAACGCTACCCCCGTCAAGCGCACCGCCTTAGGCCGCGCTGCGCACGAAGGCGCATGGGTGGCGGTTACCAAAGACAAGCGTGCGGTGGTTTACAGCGGCGAAGACGCGCGCTTTGAATACATTTACAAATTCATCAGCCGCGATGCTATCAAGCCAGCGGGGAACGGCTTGACACAGGCGCAGGCCAACCGCGATCTGCTCGACCATGGCACGCTGTATGCGGCTCGATACGATGCCAACGGCACGGGGGTATGGCTGCCCTTGGTGCATGGCATTGGGCCGCTCACGCCAGCCAATGGTTTTGCCGACCAAGGCGAAGTCGTCATCAAAGCGCGCCAAGCCAGTGATGCGCTGGGCGCTACCAAAATGGACCGCCCCGAGTGGCTGGCCATTAACCAAGCCACAGGCGAGGTGTATTGCACGCTCACCAACAACAGCGGGCGTGGCACGGCAGGCAATCCAGCGGCAGATGCGGCCAACCCGCGCACCGACAATGTCATGGGGCAAATCATCCGCTGGAAGGAAAACCAAGACTTTGATGCCACCAGCTTTACCTGGAGCCACCTTGTGCTAGCAGGTGACCCCGCCAACAGCCGCGCCGATGCCAAGGGCAACATCAAGGGCGATATTTTTGCCTGCCCCGATGGACTGGCATTTGACGCACAGGGAACGCTGTGGATCCAAACCGACATGCATGCCAGCCAGATGTACAAAGGTGAATTGGCTAATTTTGGCAGCAACCAAATGCTAGCCTGTGATTTAAAAACGGGCGATATCCGCAGATTCCTCACCGGCCCCGTCAACTGCGAGATTACGGGCTGCGCATGGTCGCCTGACGGCCGCACCATGTTCATCAATGTGCAGCACCCGGGAGAAAACGCCTCAGACCGCAGCGACCCCGCCCAACCGACAAAATTTTCAAATTGGCCTGATTACACGCCCGGCGGCCGTCCGCGCTCATCCACCGTGGTGATTCGCAAAAAAGACGGCGGTTTAATCGGCGCGTAAGACGCTCATACCGCCTGCTTTCACTGCAAATTATTGGTTTTTGGTGTCAGAGCCGCTTGACGCGGTTTGAAGAGCTCCCCGCACTAAGCGAACATGGCCTTTGTTGTAAGGGCCAATGTTGTTGGCATAGCCATTGTAAAAACTGATGATCCAGACATGCGATGGGTTGGTGGTGTCAAAAGTTGACGACCAAAACCAGCCAGAGGGCGTGTTGGGAAATGTCCCGCCATCGGTGGTAGGATTTTGGTAACTGCGGTTCACAATGGTCGACAGTTCATGAACAGTGGGTAAACGCCAATTCGATGCCGTATTGACCGAGTGGTTTTGGCCCTGAAGGGCTTGGCCAGCGCGATAGGTGCTGCTGGTTTGCGCCCCTACTTTGGCCGCTTGGCCTAGTGCATGGTTGTAATTGAAAGTCTCGGGCAAACCCGTGCAACTTGTACCGTCCCAGCGTAAGCCTTCAGCGCAGCGGCGCCACACCAAACCCGTGCGAGTATCAGCAACCTCTTGGCCGTCGCCTGACACCACAAAGGCACTGTAGGGCGTTGGTTGTTGCGCCATAGCAGCGGCAGCCATGCCAACAGATAACAGACTAACCCAAGCGAAAACGATGTATTTGCCCACCAGTAACCCTTAGCAAAACAGGTACGGACAAATGCAAGAAATGCTTGCAGTGAAGGAATTAGTTAACACTAAATCCGTATAGCGCCCACACACTGAACAGTGAATGAATACTATATTCTAATAAAAAAATGTCACCGACTGAAAACGTAATCCTTGAAATGTGACTCAAGTCACATTTTGTCATATTTTCAAAAAAATATGCCCCTGTTTGGGGCGGGACTACTCCAGTCCCAAATCTGCGATTTTGCGGGTGATGGTGTTGCGACCCACCCCCAGCTTGACTGCCGCTTCAATGCGTCGGCCACGCGTGGTAGAAAGTGCCGCCGTGATCAAGGTAGATTCGACCCGCCGCATCAGTGCATCCCATACATCTTTGCGTCCCTGCCCCAGCAATGCCAGTGCCTCCACTTGCAAGCCCTGCTCCCAAGCGACTGCCTCGGTTGCTGAAAATACGCCCACAGGGTGATCCGCATGGTTTGCAGGCGAAGCGCTTGCAAAAGGAGCGGTTTGGCTAGGGGCATGCAAGCTGGCCGCTGCTGTCAAGGTGTCTGCCAGCAATGGAATGTCGGGCGCGGATGCTGCCATCAACGCGGGAGAAATTTTTTCAGTGTTTTGAGCATATGTCGCTTCCATATCGTCATTGTTTGCTATACTTTTAGGATTAAAAGGGGCTTTGTGTTGCAATACTTCAGGGGGTAAATCTTTGCTCTCTATGACTTGGCTAGGGGCCATCACGGTGAGCCAATGGCAAATGTTTTCTAGCTGGCGCACATTGCCAGGAAAATCAAAATCCGCCAAAACAACCAAGGCCGATTCGTTGATGCGTTTGGCCTCCACCCCCAATTGTTTGGCCGACACTTGCAAAAAATGCTTGGTCAGCGCCGAGATATCCTCACGCCGCTCGCGCAGGGCGGGCAAACGCAGGCGGATCACATTGAGGCGGTGGAACAAATCTTCCCGAAAACCGCCTTCTTTGACCCTTTGCTCCAAATTTTGGTGGGTGGCGGCAATCACGCGCACATTGGTTTTGACCGCGCTGTGGCCACCGACGCGGTAAAAGCTGCCGTCAGACAGCACGCGCAGCAAACGGGTTTGCAGGTCAAACGGCATATCGCCAATTTCGTCGAGAAACAAGGTGCCGCCATCGGCTTGTTCAAATCGGCCTCGGCGCATGGTTTGTGCGCCCGTGAACGCGCCGCGTTCATGGCCAAACAGTTCGCTCTCCAACAAATCTTTGGGAATCGCTGCGGTATTGATCGCTACAAAAGGTCCAGCAGAGCGCACGCTGTGCTTGTGCAGCGCTCTGGCTACCAGCTCTTTGCCGCTGCCAGACTCACCGGTGATCATCACCGTGACATTGCTTTGCGAGAGCTTGCCTATGGCGCGAAACACGTCTTGCATGGCAGGCGCTTGGCCCAGCATTTCGGGCGCGGCACTCATGGCTTCAGCGGCCACGTCTTCGCGTTGGCTCTCGTCTACAGCGCGGCGAATCAGCTCTACCGCCTTAGAAATATCAAAGGGCTTGGGCAAATACTCAAACGCACCGCGCTGAAAGGCATTGACCGCACTGTCTAAGTCGCTGAATGCCGTCATGATGATGATAGGCAGGCCGGGGTGCGATTCTTTGACCTTGGCCAACAGGTCTAGCCCTGAGCCACCGGGCATGCGGATGTCGCTGACCAACACCAACGGGCCTTCAGAGCCGGGCACTGCATCGTCTGACTCTTTGAGGGCAGCCAAAAGCTCTTTGGGATTGGTAAAACTGCGGGTGGGAAGCGACTCGCGGGCTAGTGCCTTCTCCAGCACAAAACGAATAGAGTGGTCATCGTCTACGATCCAAATAGGCTTCATGCGTTGTATCTTCCTCGGGTCTTATGAACCCACTGCGTTGCCGCTTATCACCCCAATGCGTTTGCGCTATGTGCCATTCAAGGCAGGGGAATCACGATGGTGAAATCCGTGCGTCCGGGCTGGCTTTCGCATTCGATCACGCCGTGGTGTTGGCCCACAAAGGTTTGCGCCAATGTAAGCCCTAGCCCCGAACCGCCCTCCCTGCCCGACACCAAGGGGTAGAAAATTCGGTCGCGTATGTCGTCTGGGATGCCAGGCCCGTTGTCAGTGATATGCAATTCCAATGCCAACCTATACCGCTGTTTGTTCAAAGTGACCTGTCGGGCGATTCGGGTCGTGAAAATTAACTGGGCATCGCCCGCCTCTATGCGCTCCACCAGCGCCTGCGCAGCATTGTGGGCAATGTTGAGCACCACTTGAATGAGTTGCTCCTTGTCGCCCCGAAAATCCGGAATCGAGGTGTCGTAGTCGCGCCGCACCTTGAGCCCACGCGGAAATTCTGCCACGATCAGGGATCGCACCCTCTCGCAGACTTCGTGGATGTTCACATCGCCCACAACATGCGGGTTTTTGTGGGGCGCTAGCAAGCGGTCCACGAGGGTTTGCAGGCGGTCGGCCTCGTGGATGATCACTTGGGTGTATTCGCTGAGCTCTTTGGAGTCCAGCTCTAGCTCTAGCAGCTGGGCAGCGCCGCGAATGCCGCCTAGCGGATTTTTAATCTCATGTGCCAGATTGCGAATCAGCTCTTTGTTGGCCTGCGATTGGTCGTGGATGCGCTCCTCGCGGTCAAGCCTTGTCTGCTGCTCTAGCGGCAAAATCTCCACAATCGCTTCGTCTGGCGTGTCGGTTTGCGCCACGATCACATGCACAGGCAGCAAATCATGTGCCGCTCGCTTGAGCACGGCATCGTAGCGCAGCGAGGCAAATGTGTTGGCTGCTATGCCATTTAAAGCGTTTTTCAGCTGCAGCGGCTCTGTAAACAGCTCATGCAGGGCGGCCCCAATGATTTGTCGGCGTGGCAAGCCTAGCGTTTCTTCAAATGCCGCATTGGCAAAACGCACCTTACTGCTAAGGTCTACCACGGCCACAAGGGTGGCCAGAAGGTCTAGGCTTTGGTAGGGTTTGGCTGGTAACTTCACAACAGGTGATGGGTGCTTAGCTATAAAAACCTCACTTTACCCGACCAATTTCGCGCTTGATCCCTGCAATGTCGCTGTCGTTGCGGGCAATGGCGGACTTCATTTCGGCCACACGGTCAAGGTATTTTTGGTTGTTGCGCGTCTCGTCACCGCGTTTTTCGGGTTGCCCCCCGTTGAAGTCTTTGAGTAATTCGGCCTGTTTAGCCTCTACCTTTTTGAGCTCAGACTCCAAAATAGACTTGGCATCGTTGTCGCGTGCGCGTTGCTCGGGCGAATCAATGCGGCTAGCCGCTTGCGCAGCACTGGCCACACGTGTGCCTGCGCCGCCGGGCAGCACATTGGGCACGGTTTTCACGCTAGTGCCCAACACCACGGTCACATTGCCCCCTGTCATCAAGCTGCAACCATTGTTATCGGCTTCAGTCTTGTTATTGGTGTAGGTGGTGATGCCTGCTTTAGAGGGACAGCGGTATATGTTGTCTTGCGCTGACACAGCAGCACTTCCAGCTATTAAAAGCGCAGCACTCGCGCACTGAAGGGCAGCGAAAATGGGTGTTTTCATGGACTTGGCTTGCATAGAGCCTCCTGTTGGATCATGCGGGCCACGCAGTTTGCTTGCGGGCGGCCTGCCAGTATGAAGCAAAATCTCATAAACATCAAATAAGTCTTTGATATAAAAAGAAAAAGGACAACACATGTCGTCCTTTTTTTGCCACACGCTGTATTGAGATACAGCGTTTAGTCAGCGATTACAAAGCTGAGCACCTGTGTGATTACAAAGCTGAGCGCCTGTGCGATTACAAAGAATAGTACATGTCGAACTCAATCGGATGCGTGGTCATGCGCATGCGCGTGACTTCTTGCATTTTGAGTTCGATGTAAGCGTCGATCATGCTGTCGGTGAACACACCACCCTTGGTCAAGAAGCTGCGACCCGTGTCCAAGTAGTCCAGCGCTTGGTCTAAGCTGTGGCATACGGTGGGCACTTGTGCGTCTTCTTCTGGCGACAGATGGTACAAATCCTTCGTGGCGGCTTCGCCCGGGTGGATTTTGTTTTCTACACCGTCCAAGCCTGCCATCATCAAGGCCGCAAAGCCAAGGTACGGGTTCATCAGTGGATCTGGGAAACGCGCTTCAATGCGGCGACCTTTTTCGTTGGCCACATAAGGAATACGAATCGACGCAGAGCGGTTGCGCGCGCTGTAAGCCAGTTTCACGGGGGCTTCGTATCCTGGCACGAGGCGCTTGTAGCTGTTGGTACCGGGGTTGGTGATCGCGTTGAGGGCGCGTGCGTGCTTGATGATGCCGCCGATGTAGTACAGGGCAAAATCAGACAGGCCTGCGTAGCCGTTGCCAGCAAACAGGTTTTTGCCGTCTTTCCAGATCGACTGGTGTACGTGCATGCCAGAGCCGTTGTCGCCAACGATGGGTTTGGGCATGAAAGTAGCAGTTTTGCCGTAGGCGTGGGCCACGTTGTGCACCACGTATTTGAGCAAAATAGTCCAGTCAGCGCGCTGCACCAAGGTGCTAAAGCGGGTGCCAATTTCGTTTTGGCCAGCGCCCGCCACTTCGTGGTGGAACACTTCCACCGGAATGCCCAGCGATTCGAGAATCAAAGACATTTCAGCGCGCATGTCTTGGGTGCTGTCCACTGGTGGCACTGGGAAGTAGCCGCCCTTCACTGTTGGACGGTGGCCTTTGTTGCCGCCTTCCATTTTCTTGCTGCTGTTCCATGGGGCTTCTTGTTCGTCAATTTTGACAAACGATCCGCTCATGTCAGCACCCCAACGCACGTCGTCGAAGATGAAGAATTCTGGCTCAGGACCGAAGAAGGCGGTGTCGCCCATTCCCGATGCTTTGAGGTAAGCCTCAGCGCGCTTGGCGATCGAGCGTGGGTCACGGTCGTAGGCCTTGCCGTCGCTTGGCTCGACCACGTCGCAGCTCAAGAACAGAGTGGATTCCTCAAAGAAAGGATCAAGGTTGGCGGTGTTGGGGTCCGGCATGAGCAACATGTCGGACGCTTCGATGCCTTTCCAGCCTGCAATTGACGAGCCGTCAAACGCATGGCCAGAGGAGAATTTGTCTTCGTCAAAGTGCGAAACAGGCACGGACACGTGCTGCTCTTTGCCTTTGGTATCGGTAAAGCGGAAATCAACGAACTTGACTTCATTGTCTTTCACCATTTTCATCACGTCTGCGACGGTCTTGGCCATCAGGAACTCCTAGGGTGGTTGGATTGGAAAACTGTTTTCTTTTGAGGGATGCTCAAACAAACTGTATGCACTTTTTATGCCACATGTGATTTGACTTTTAACATCTGACCCAAAGCCCTTAATTGTGCGCTATTTTTGGGCAAAATCAGTGCTTGACTTGCATCATTTGCTTGTGCTCCCTGCGCTTTCATGGCGGCATTAATGCACCAATTAGGTGCAAATGCTATTAATGATTAACGCACCAACTCGGGTCCTAAAACCACACCAAATTGGTGCAATCCCAAAAGCAAGGCCGGATACGCCTTGTTCACCCGCTCTGTCGAGCCCTTCACGCCCAGTTCAATGTGCCGTCCATACTGCGGATGGTCCACACTGGGCAGGCTAAATACCTTCACTCCTGCAAAATCAGCCTCAATTTGCTCCATGAGTGGCGTGAGCGTAGCTTCCATGCTGCCCATGACGATGACGGATTTCTCAACCGAAGCATCTGCACGGTGCAGGTGCTGGTAATGCGTGTCCAACACCCACTCCATCATGGGCCAGGCCATCACAGGGAAACCGGGTACAAAATGCACCGCCGCACATCCAAGACCCGCAGGCTCTGCATCCACAAAGCAGCTAAATCCAGCGATTTTGTTGTAAGGATTGGGAATAATCTGGGCACTGGCGGGAAATACACCCATGTTAAGTCGGTGGATATTGTCCTCGCGCTCGGGTTCGTAGGGTTTGCCATTTTCCTTGGCAATGTCTTGCATGCGCTCGTAAATCAGCGCTGCCGCTTGCGGATGCAACACCAGTTCTTGGCCTAAAGCACGAGCGGCACATTGGCGGGTGTGGTCGTCTGGCGTGGCGCCAATGCCACCGGTAGAAAACACCACATCGCCGCGCTGGCGTGCGCCGTCAAAAGCACGCTTGAGTGTGGCGGTAATGCGCTCTGGTGAGTCGCCGACATATTCGGCCCAATCGAGTGCCATGCCGCGCGCGCCCAGTAACTCGATGCATTTTGTGAGGTGTTTGTCGGCGCGTTTGCCAGACAGGATTTCGTCGCCAATGATGAGAATGCCGATACTGGCGTGGGGGTGGGGGGTGGGCTTGGTCATGCCCTGATCGTAACGCGCTATGCGTGGGGCAGTGCAGCGGGGGGAGATTGCTCGGCTTGCAACGTCAGCGCTTGTGG
>JANOYR010000010.1:0-2078 GCA_031428975.1 Polaromonas sp.
CACGCTTGGCATGTATGAAAACACCACACAGCTATTTGCCACGCTGTACTGGCACTGGTTCTTTTTGATTCAGCCTGCACCGTTGCCAGAAGCTTTGATTGGCGACGACCCCGTGCGTTATTTGCATGGCGTGATGGGCGCACGCTATGGTGGCCTTGAGAAGTTTGCACCCGAGGCACTCCGCGAATACGAACGCTGTGCATTGATTCCAAACTCTGCGATGGCGATGGCTGAGGACTACCGAGCTGCTGCCACGATTGACTTAAATCACGACCGCGCAGACGTGGCCGCAGGTAAAAAAATCGACATGCCAATCCATGTGCTGTGGGGCGCAAAAGGCGTAGTGCAGCAGTGCTTTGATGTGCTGAAGCTGTGGCGTGACAGGGCAACCTGTGTCACGGGGATGCCTGTGGAGAGTGGGCATTACATCCCCGAAGAGAATCCTGCCGTTGTGCTGCAAGAAGCCCTTAAGTTTTTCAAATCCTAATTTTTAAACCTCCATCATTTTTAAGGAAAAACCATGAGCAAAAAAAGAATCGCCGTTATCGCTGGAGACGGCATTGGCAAAGAGACTATGCCCGAGGGCGTTCGCGTGATGGAGGCTGCAGCAACCAAGTTTGGCATTGATTTGCAGTTCGACCACTTCGATTTTGCAAGCTGGGATTATTTTGAAAAGCACGGAAAAATGATGCCCGATAACTGGAAAGACCAAATTGGCGGACATGATGCGATTTACTTCGGTGCGGTTGGCTGGCCAGACAAAATCCCCGATCACATCTCGTTGTGGGGGTCGCTTATTTTGTTTCGTCGTGACTTTGACCAATATGTCAATTTACGCCCTGCGCGTTTGATGCCTGGCATCATTGCCCCAGTTGTGCGCCGCGATGGATCTGCCCGCGTGCCAGGTGAAATCGATATGTATATCGTGCGTGAAAACACCGAGGGCGAATACTCATCTGTAGGCGGCCGTATGTTTGAAGGCACGCCGCGTGAGTTTGTGCAGCAGCAATCGGTGTTTACGCGCCACGGTACGGACCGCGTGCTCAAGTTCGCCTACGACCTTGCGCAGACGCGTCCTAAAAAGCATTTAACCAGTGCTACCAAATCGAACGGCATTGCGATCACGATGCCTTACTGGGATGAGCGCGTGGCAGAGATGGCGAAAAAGTATCCCGATATCAAAACAGACAAATTCCACATCGACATCTTGACGGCGCATTTTGTGCAGCGCCCTGAGTTTTTTGACGTGGTGGTTGCTAGTAATTTGTTTGGTGATATTTTGAGTGACCTTGGTCCTGCTTGCACGGGAACGATTGGTATTGCGCCGAGTGCCAACTTAAATCCAGAGAAAAAATATCCATCACTGTTTGAGCCGGTACATGGCTCTGCGCCAGATATCGCTGGCAAAGGCATTGCCAACCCAATCGGTCAAATTTGGTGCGGTGCAATGATGTTAGAGCATTTGGGTCACAAAGACGCTCATGACCACGTGCTCAAAACAATTGAAGCGGTACTTGATCCAAAATCTGGAGCGCCTAAAACGCCAGATATCGGCGGGAAAGCCACAACGGCTGACTTAGGGAAAGCGATAGCTAGTGCTTTATAAGATCACAGTTTGGTGGTTTTAAAAACCGATTAGAATAAATCGTTGAATTTTTTCCAACCTGCTTTTTTTAGCAAATAATTTTTATCTTAAGGAGTCACTGATGAATAAGACCGAACTCGTAGAACATATGGCAAAACATGCTGAAATTTCTAAAGCTGCGGCTGGCCGCGCTCTAGAGTCTTTGATGGGCGCGGTTAAAGCGACGCTTAAAAAGGGTGGCACAGTTGCGCTAGTTGGTTTTGGCACGTTTGCTGTTGGCAAGCGCGCTGCACGAGTGGGCCGCAATCCAAAAACTGGCGCCGCACTTAAAATTAAAGCTGCAAAAGTGCCAAAGTTCCGTCCTGGTAAAGGTCTGAAAGAAGCACTGAATAAATAATTTCAGCGTGGGTGCTTAGCTCAGTTGGTAGAGCGGCGCCCTTACAAGGCGTAGGTCAGCGGTTCGACCCCGTTAGCACTCACCACGTTTTGATTG
>JANOYR010000011.1:0-19026 GCA_031428975.1 Polaromonas sp.
TACTGAAGTTGAAAGTCACGCATGGACAGGCCGTTTTGGAATTGGATACGATTCATTGCCATGGGGAGTCCTTAAAGTAACTGATAATAAATACAGTATACTCTTGAGTCGCCGTCTGAGGCAAGTAACTAATCAGGAAAATGAATGACTCAATCAACTTTGACTGACGCTCCTCATCCCACCGCGATCGGCGTTGGTAGAAAGGTCGAATCTCCATGTAGTCATTTCTATTTAGGGCTTCGACGAAGTTCGGTAGCTTCTCCCGATTGGTCTCCGTCACGATGCGCTGTTCACCGCGCTCGTACTTTGCATTGATCTGGGAAGTTGAGAGGTTCTCCGCACGGTCTTTTGGTGGGTTGTCCCACATGTGCTGTTCTGTCTTAGAGAGCATGGTGCTTGTCAAAGTGTGTTTGTGGGGCGGAAAGTACCGCAAAGGTTGGCTTTAGATGCCAAACGAAATGTACACTGCAAACCTGCAAAATAATCAGGCGGCTGCGGTATACATTCATTTTTAAAAACCTTTGAAAGTGGCTTGGGTATTGAGTTCTAAGCAAATAACTAGTTTTATATACAGTTATAGTTGCTTCCTTGAAACCCTTCAAGATATCTCACAGGAATCAGCAGGCTGTCGCAACTATATCCCACAAACTGCACTGTGATTTGGTTTAGGTTGCTTGAGCTTTCAAAAGGTGTCGCATTAAATCGAAGTATTATAAAAAACGCAGCGCACTATCACCATATGACGATGACGTAGTCACTTTTTTCTATAAAAATACAGCTTTAAGCGCATACCCCCCAGCCTACCAAGCCCCCAGCCCGCGACCGCGCCAGTGCGCTGCGCGCTTGCGCCCATCGAGGGGCGGGCTGGAAGCGCGGAGAAATTTGGGATCAGGGCTGTCATCTGTTTGAGCGCGTAGCGCGAGTTATGACAGACCCCCAAATTTTGAGCACTGCACAGCTTCCCGCGAAGCGGGCCGGCACTCTGGGCGCAAGCGGGCAGCGCACTGGCGCGGTCGCGGGCGGCTACTCCATACAAAGTCAGCATTAACCCTTCGACAAGCTCAGGCCGAACGGGCGACGTTCAATGCAAAATCTTAGACCGAAAATGGCTAGCGTCCAGCCCCGCCACCTCATCACCCGCTTCCTCGTCATCGGCCAAAGTAGCCCCCGCAAACGCACCGCCCAGTTTGAAAAACCCCACGCCACAGGTGCCACTGCCCACCTCGGCCTCGGTGGCTTGGCGCACAGCGTTCACGGTGAGTTTGAGGCGCAGGGCGATGCCGGCGAGCGGGTGGTTGGCGTCCACCACCACATGGTCGGGGTAAACGTCGGTCACGGTGTAGAGCATGCCGGGGGGGGCGTCGGGGTTGCTGCATGCGGGCAGGCCTTGCAGGGTGTCGCCCACTTCTATTGTCTTGGCAAATAACTTGCGCGGCTCTAAAAACACCAGTTTGTCGATGAAATCGCCAAAAGCGTCTTCGGGCTCTAGGTGCAAATCCAGCGTGTCGCCCGCTCGGTGGCCTTGCAGGGCTTCGTCCATCTTGGGCAGCAGGTCGCCGCCTACATAAAATTCTACGGGGTCGTCTAGCTGGTCAAGCACCTCGCCTAGGGTGTCGCTGAGCGTCCAAGTTAAAGAAACAACGCATTGTGGGGTGATGGTGGAAATAGGTGCATTCATAGGGCAGAATTGTCCCATGAACTTGACCCTAGACTTAAATACCCCACGCACGCTTCTGGGCGGCCTTTCGCCCACGCTGTTTATGCAGCGCCATTGGCACAAAAAGCCCCTGCTGATTCGCCAAGCAATACCTAATATGCAGCCGCTGGTGCCGCGCGAGCAATTGTTTAGCTGGGCGGCTGACGAATCGGTGGAGTCGCGCCTTGTGCAGCTTAAAAAGGATAAATGGAGCTTTGACAAAGGCCCTTTTGACAAGCTGCCACCGCTCAAACGCCCCGACTGGACGCTGCTGGTGCAAAGCGTGGACAATTTGCACAATGGCCTGCGCAGCCTGCTTGACCAGTTTCGTTTTATTCCCGATGCGCGGCTTGACGATGTGATGATTTCTTATGCCAGCCAAGGCGGTGGCGTGGGCCCGCATTTTGACAGTTACGACGTGTTTTTGTTGCAAACCAGTGGGCGACGGCGCTGGCGTATTGGGCGGCAAAAAGATTTGAGCCTGCGGGAAGACATGCCGCTGAAAATTTTGGCCAACTTTGCCCCCGAGCAAACTTTTGACCTAGAACCCGGTGACATGCTGTATTTGCCACCGCGCTATGCCCACGAAGGCGTGGCGCTGGATGGCGACTGCCAAACCTATTCCATAGGATTCAGAGCGCCCAGCGCAGGCGAGCTGGCCACACAGCTCATGCAGCGCATGGCCGACGAGGTGGATTTGCCCGCTTTGTACGCCGATAAAACCCAGCCCGCCACCGCCCAGCCCGCGCTGATTCCGACAGCGCTCACGGCATATGCCAAAGCGGCTTTGCACAAAGCGCTGGCTGATGAAGAGATGCTGGAGCAAATGCTGGGCGAGCATTTGACCGAACCGGGCGCTAATGCATGGTTTGAAGCGGCCAAAGTGCCCAAGCGGTTAGGGGCTATCAAGCTGCACCGACGCAGCCGCATGGCCTACGACGCGAAATACGTCTATTTGAACGGCGAGAGCTGGCGCACGGCGGGAGCGGATGCGCGGCTTTTGCACAAGCTGGCGGATGCACGCATGCTAAACGCTGCGGATTTAATAGCATCAAGTGACGATATGACGGCGACATTGCGCGAATGGATGGCGCAAGGGTGGTTGTGTGTTGCCTGAAAGTACAGCGCCTGAACACAAGCCGCTGCACACGGGCGCATTCAGCGGCCGTGTGCAGTTTGAACAACTGGTGCGCGATGCTTTGGCCACAGCAGCACGCGAAGGCTGGCGCGAAATAGTCTTGTGCGATGCCAGCTTTGCCGACTGGCCGCTGGGCGAGCGCAGTGTGGATGCCAGCCTGCGCGCCTGGAGCAAAACGGGCCGCAAAATGACGCTACTGGCCAAACACTACCGCGACATATCCGCGCTGCACCACCGCTTTGTGGCCTGGCGCGGCCAGTGGTCACACATTATCGAAGCCCGCGCTGTGGCCAGTGCCGATGCGCTGGAGATCACCAGCGGCATTTACAGCGCAGGCTGGGTCATGCGGCGCAACGAACCCGTGCGCAGCATAGGCGTGTGCAGCACCGACCCCGCACGCCGCGTGGCACTGCGCGAGGAAATTGACGGTTGGTTGCTTAAAAGCAGCGCAGCCTTTGCCGCCACCACGCTGGGGCTTTAGGCCACATCATGGCTTTGCACATGGGATAATTATTTGTCTTCAAACCTCAGCCACACATACTCCTATGTCCGACTCCTACGCCGTCATTGGCAACCCGATTTCCCAGAGCAAATCCCCCAAGATTCACGCCGCTTTTGCCTTAGAAAAACAGCAAGATTTAACCTATGTGGCCATTGAAGGGCGTGTGGGCGGGTTTGCACAAGACGTGGATGCTTTTCGTGCCCAAGGCGGGCGGGGCATGAATGTCACCGCCCCTTTCAAGCTGGATGCTTTTGCTTACGCCACCCAGCTCTCGCCGCGTGCCCGTTTGGCGGGAGCCGTTAACGCGCTCAAGTTTGAAGGCGACCAGGTGTTGGCCGAAAATTTTGATGGCGTGGGTTTGGTGCGCGATATTTTGCAAAATCTGCGCTGCGCCGTGGCTGGAAAACGTGTTTTGGTACTTGGCGCGGGGGGGGCTACACGGGGCGCTATGCTGCCTTTTTTAGAGCAGCAACCTGCCGCCCTGCATATTGCAAACCGGGATGTGGCCAAGGCACAAACAGTCATTGACGAGCTCTTGTTGGCCAATCCGGCCTATGCGGCGGTGCTGCGAGCCAGCAGCTACCGCGACATAGAAGGCCAATTTGACATCGTGCTCAACGCCACATCAGCCAGCCTGTACGCCGAATGCCCGCCTTTGGCCCAAAGTGCCTTTGCCCAAGGCGCATTGGCCTATGAGCTGGTCTATGGCAAAGGCCTCACCCCTTTTCTAAAACTGGCGCAAGCTGCTGGGGTAGCGCAGATTGCCGACGGCGCGGGCATGTTGGTAGAGCAGGCGGCCGAGGCCTTTGCGTGGTGGCGCGGTGTGCGTCCCAGCACCGCAGCGCAAATTACCGCCATCAGCGTTCCGTTAGATTAAATTTCGCATCAACGCTGCGGTTTCTCGCAGCACGCCCACCACGCGTTTGGCAGCATCTGCGCCCGCTTCGTTGCCCATCGGCATGGTTACGCTCAGCGCCCCCACCACCAAGCCGCGTGCGTCCCGCAGCGGCACTGCCACGCCTCGGTGGCTCAATTCCAGCTGTTGCTCGCTCAAGGCCCAGTCTTGTTGGCGCGCTTGCACCAGCAGGGTGCGCATGTGGGTTTTGTCGTTGACGCTGTAAGGCGTGTAAGTGAGTAATTTGGCGCTGTCTAGCCATTCGTCCATGCTGGGTTTGGTGCGCAGCGCCAGCAGCACCAAGCCGGCTGCTGTGGTTTGCGCGGGCACACGTGCGCCTAGCTGGTAGCCCGTGTTGAGCAAGCGATTCATGCCGTTGCGGGCAATGTAGATGATGTCATCGCCCTCGATCATGCTCACGTAGGCGGTTTCGTGGGTGCCGGCGGAAATGCGTTGCAAAAAGGGCTGCGCCGTGCGGGCCAAGCGTGAGGACTCTAAAAACGCCTGCCCCACGCGCAGCACGCGCGGGGTGAGCCAATACAGCTTGCCGTCGGTGGCCACATAGCCCAACTGCGCCAAAGTGAGCAAGTGCCGCCGCGCAGCAGTGCGGGTCATGCCTACCAGCGCGCCCATTTGGGTGGCGCTCATGCGGGGGTGCGCTTCGCCAAACGCTTCCAAAATGCCCAAGCCTTTTTCTAGGCCCGCAATCCAGTCGCGTTGGGCTAGGCCTTGGTGCATGCCTTTTGGCGCTGGCATGGCCTCAGTTTGATCAAATTTTGATACCAATGGCGTAGTTATAATTTATTTGAATAGCTAATCTGACATTTACGGCACTTCGGTGTAACCCTAGGTTTGTGCGATGAACGAACGCTGGTGTGCGATTATAGTTCAAACTGGTGTACGGGCGATGGCATATCATGGGCGGCGGACTTACAGTTAGCTATCAAAAGTCTGTCTGATCGTATTTTTTCACTTTTAACACCTATGGAGCTGTCAATGACCAAACGTTTCACCCTGCAATTAATCGCCGCATCCGCCTGCTTGGCACTTACATCTGCCGCTTGGGCACAAAACACCATCAAAGTAGCCAACATTGTCGAGCTCTCCGGTGGCGGCGCATCAGCGGGCACCAACTTTAAAAACGGCGTAGAACTGGCGGTTAACGAGATCAATGCCTCGGGCGGCATTTTGGGCAAAAAAATTGAATTGACTAACTCAGACACCACCACCAACCCCGGTGTGGCACTGGGTTTGACCAAAAAAGCCATCGACCAAGACGTATTTGCCATTTTTGGCCCCGTGTTTTCAGGCTCGATTATTGTGAGCATGAAAGAAAGCCAAAAAGCCGAAATCCCCAATTGGACTGGCGGCGAGGCGGCCAACATCACCATGCAGGGCAACCCTTATATTTTTCGCACCAGCTTTACCCAAGCCACCGCCATGCCCAAAGTGGCAAAATACATTTCTGGCAAAGCAGGGGTGAAAAAGCTTGCTATCATTTATGTGAACAACGACTTTGGCAAGGGCGGCCTTGAGATGATGAAAAAGGCGCTGACCGGCGGCCCCACCGCCATAGTGGCCGAAGTGTCAACGGACGCATCGCAGGTAGACTTTTCAGCCGCCGTGCTCAAAGCCAAGCAGTCGGATGCAGACGCTGTGTTTGTCTATTTGAACGAAGACGAGTCGGCCCGCATTTTGCGTGAGCTGCGCAAACAAGGCTGGACCAAGCCTATTATTGGCGAGACCACCCTCACGGGCCAAAAAGTGATTGACTTGGCAGGTGAGGCGGCCAACGGCGCGGTGGCGCATGTGGGCTTGACTGTGGATGCGCCGATTCCAGCCGTTCGCGCTTTCAAAGCCAAGTTTGAAAAAGCCTATAAATACACCTCTGACCACAACGGCATGAAGGGCTACAGCGGCGTATACGCCATGCAAGCAGCCATTGAAAAAGTGGGCAAACTTGACCGTAAACTGGTCGCCCAAGCCATGCACACGCTCAAGCTTGACACCGCAAAATACCCCGGCGCTTTGATGAATACCGAGTTTGACAGCAAGGGTGACCTAGACCGCGAGAGCTTTTTGGTACAGGTGAAAAACGGCAAGCAAGAGGTGGTCGAGGTGTTGCCGCCATTAAGCGCAAAAGCAGCCGCTCCAATGGCAGCAGCCAAGCAGCCCGCCAAGAAAACGCCTTAAACAGGCTGCGCAATGGTCGACTTTCTGCAACTCTTGATCAGTGGCCTGTCCACTGGTAGCATTTATGCCCTTGCCGCACTGGGTTTTACCCTGCTGTGGCAGGCCGCAGGTACGATCAATTTCGCCCAAGGCGAATTTGTCATGCTGCCCGCCTTTGTCATGCTGGCTTTTATGGCCTTAGGAGCGCCCTTGCTGGTGAGTTTGGCGCTCACCATGATTGTCGCCACGGCAGTGCTGGGCTGGGCATTCAAGCGCACGGTAGTCGACCCCTTGTTCAAGTTTGGGATGATGCCTATTGTGGTGGCCACCATTGGGCTGGCCATGGTCATGCGCCACAGCCTGCGGGCTGGCTACAGCGCCGAGGCGCATGCTTTCCCCTCGCTGTTTGCTGACAAAATATTCAATGTGGTTGGTGTGACCGTCACTTTGGGCGATATTGGCACTTTGGTGAGCGCACTGGTGATTGTGTTTGCCGTGCAGGCCTTCATCTCTAAAACTGTCACGGGCCGCGCCATGCAGGCCGTGGCGCAAAACACCGAAAGCGCCTCGGTGCTGGGCATTGATGTGCCGCGCATGATTTTTTATACGTTTGCCATCAATGCCGTGCTAGCTTGCATGGCCGCGCTCTTGGTCGCGCCCACTTACTTGGCCAAATTTGACATGGGCGAATCTTTGGGCACCAAAGCGTTTTTTGCGGCCATTATTGGCGGTTTTAACAACTCGCGCGGCGCACTCTTAGGTGGTTTGATTGTGGGGGTGAGCGAAAACTTGGCGGCTGCGTACATCTCTCCCGCTTACAAAGACGCGGTTGCCTTGGTGATTTTTATGGTGGTGATCTTGTTTAAACCACAAGGCCTCTTGGGTAAAAAAGAGGAGCGCAAAGTATGAATTCCCGCAAAATCACTCTAATTTCTATAGCGGTATCGCTCGTATTGCTGGCGACATTTCCACATTTTCTTAAAAATTACGGCGTATATTTACTCACCTATTGGCTGATCTTTGTGGTGGCTTGCATGGGGCTGAATCTCACAGTGGGCTACGCTGGGCAAAAGTCACTGGGCCATGCCGCATTCTTTGGTATTGGCGCTTACACCGTGGCGATTTTGCTCAAAGCAGGTTTTAGCTGGTGGTTGGGTATGCCGCTGGCGGTGATGCTGTGTTTTGTCATGGGGCTGATTGTGGGGTTTCCTGCGCTGCGGGTGCAAACGATCTATTTGGCCTTTGCTACTTTGGGTTTTAACACGGCGATGTATTTGGTGATGCGCAACGAAGAATGGCTCACGGGCGGTACTTTTGGCATCAACGGGATTGCACGCCCCGAGGTGTTGGGCATGTCGCTCAAGAGCGGCTTGGCCTATTACTATTTTGTATTGGTGGTGGCTGCGATGATGCTGGCGCTGCTGTGGGGTTTGCTTCGCTCGCCTTGGGGCAAAGCGTTTACAGCCCTGCGCGACAACCCGATACGCGCTGAAAGCTTGGGCATTGACACCCAAAACTACACGCTTTTGGCGTTTGCCATTGGCGCTACCTATGCGGGCGTTGCGGGCGTGTTGTTTGCCTCATTGGTGGACTTTATTGAGCCTGCACCTTTTGCGGTGGGGGCATCGATCATGATGTATTTGATGGTGGTGGTGGGCGGGTCGGGTTATTTTTGGGGTCCGCTGGTGGGCGCTGCCATGGGCGTGGTCGTGCCCGACTGGATCCGTGATGCTGCTCCCGTGCTGTCCAACTGGTATTTGCCGCTCTTTGGCGCGGTAGTGGTGGGCATGATGATTTGGCTGCCAGACGGACTACTGAGCCTGCCAGACCGACTGCGAGAAAAACGCGACTCTAAGAAGGCCAGCGACGACCGTGCCAAACACGCCGCTTCCATGGGAGCACCGCAATGAGCCTGTTAAAAGTTACCAATCTCAAAAAAGCCTATGGGGCCATTCAAGCGGTAGGCGGCGTCAGCTTTGAAGTGCAGCCGGGAGAAATATTTGGCGTGATTGGCCCCAATGGGTCGGGCAAAACCACGTTGTTCAATTCTATGCTGGGCCAAATCAAGCCTGACGAAGGCAAGATTGAACTTAATGGGCAAGATGTCACCAAACTTGGCCCTTTAGCACTCAGCCGCAAAGGCGTTGGCCGCACGTTTCAAACCTTGCAAGTGTTTGGCAAAATGACGGTGCGTGACAATTTGATTGTGGCCGCGCAAGAACACCAAGGCACCATGTTCAGCCGCATGTTTGCACCCAGTGACTCAGGCTTGGGCCACAAAGCCGATGCCCTGATCAAGCAGTTTCGCATTGAACATGTGGCGCACCTGAAGGCAGGCACCTTGAGCTATGGCCAACAAAAACTGGTAGACATTGCCATGGCCTTCATGAGTGAGCCCGATTTGGTGCTGCTCGATGAGCCCTGCGCGGGGGTGAATCCGTCTTTGGTGGGCGGTATTTCTAGCTTGCTGAAAGACTTGAACCAAAATCCCCGTTCGGGTAAGAAAAGCAGTTTCGTAGTCATCGAACACAACATGGATTTTGTGATGGACTTGTGCCACCGCATCATGGTGATGGTGGAGGGCAAGGTGATGGCCATTGGCAAGCCGGCTGAAATTCGCGGCAACAAAGCGGTGCTTGATGCCTATTTGGGAGCATGAGCATGGACAACGCAAACGACTATTGCATCGAATTTCAAGACGTGGTGGCAGGCTATAAAGATTTCATGATCTTGAATAACCTCAATCTCAAGCTCAAACGCAAGGCGATTACGCTGCTGATTGGGCCCAATGGAGCGGGCAAATCTACCGTGCTCAAAACCTTGTTTGGTATTTTAAAACCTCGGCAAGGCAAGGTTTTGCTCGATGGCAAAGACATCTCAGGCGCTAGCCAAAAAGACTTGCTGGCGCAAGGCGTAGCGTTTGTGCCGCAAGGCCGCAATTTGTTTGGCCAACTCACGGTGTGGCAAAACTTGGAGTTAGGGGGCATCACGCTGGGCACTAAAACTACCCATGCACGCATTCCCGAGGTGCTAGAGTTTTTTCCGCGCGTGAAAGAGCGCATTCATTCGCAAGCCAGCGCGCTGTCTGGCGGTGAGCAAAAGCAGCTAGAGATTGGCCGTGCGCTTTTGCTGCGGCCTAAGGTGCTGTTGATTGATGAGCCATCGATTGGTCTGTCGCCGATTGTGGTGCAAGATGTTTTCAAGTTGCTGCGCAAGTTGGTTGACCAAGGCACCACGGTGCTGATGGTGGAGCAAAATGTGAAAAGTGCGCTTAAGATATCGGACGATGCGGTGGCGCTTGAGTCTGGCCGCAGTGTGCTGCACAAACGTGCCGATGCGCTGCTGGCAGACCCGAATATTGAACGCCTATTTCTTGGCGGCCATGTGCCAACCACTGAGACCAACCCATGAGCGACCTCCTGACCAACGCTGGCGACCAACGCGAGCCGCTGCAAGCCTCCTTCAGTGACGCAGCCAACCCGATTGGCCTTAACGGCATTGAATTCATCGAATATGCCACCTCCAAGCCACAAGCTTTGGGGCAGGTGTTGGAGATGATGGGCTTCAAACCGGTGGCGCGGCACCGCTCGCGCGAGGTCTTGCTGTATCGCCAAGGCGCGTTGAACATTGTGGTGAATGCCCACCCCAGCGAAGTACAGGGCGCAGCCCACGGCAGCGGCACTCCCGCTATTTCAGCCATTGCATTGCGTGTGCGCGATGCCCGTGCCGCCTATGCTTACGCACTAGAGCGGGGCGCTTGGGAGGTGCCTACCCACGCGCAGGTGATGGAGCTGAACATCCCGGCCATCCATGGTGCGGGTGGCAGCAGAATTTATTTTGTAGACCGTACCGAAGAATTCAGCATCTACGATGTCGATTTCACGCCTATTCCTTCGGTGGATCAGCGCCCCACGGCAACTGCTGGCATCCATTTTTTTGGCGTGGTGCAATACATTGGCCCTGAGCGCAGCTACGACTGGATTGAGTTTTACAAAGAGCTTTTGGGTTTTGATGTGATCCCCGATGCGCAGCGATTTGGCATTATGCCCAAAGGCAAATTGCTGCAAAGCCCCGCACTGGATGCTGCCAAAAGTTTCATGTTGCAACTGGTAGAACCCGAATTGCATGTGCTCGATGCCGACGAAAAACTCCAGCGCATTGGGCTGGGCGTGCCCGATGTGTTGGCTGCCGTAGCGGCGCTGAGCAAGCTGGGCATGGAGTTTGTAGAAACTGCGGCGGCGCATACCGAGTCGCGCGGGGCAATCACCAAAACGTATTTGGGGGGTGTCGTATTTGAGCTGGTGCAAAGCTCCCCCAAAATGCCAACCGCGTGATGGTGGAGCGCATGCAAAATTTTGCCCGCAAGTCCAGCGCCATTGAAGGCTTTGGCATGGACACCATCAGTTTGGCCGGCCCCATTGAAGCCAAGCTGGCAGCCATGAAGGCCGCCGGCTTTTCTCAGGTGATGCTCAAGGCCAATGACTTAGTGGGGCATCCTGGTGGCATGGAGATGGCGATACAGGCCGTGAAGGCCAGCGGTTTGCGGGGCACAGGTTTTCAGGTGCTGCGCGACTTTGAGGGGCTTTCGGGCCACTTGCACCAATACAAAATCGACATTGCCAAGTCGATGCTGAGCATGTGCGCAGCGCTAGGCTGCAAAGTCTTGTTGGCTTGTTCTTCCACCTCAGTTCATGCGACACAAGACCTTGACCTGATTGCCAAAGACTTGCGCAAATTGGCTATTCTGGCGATTCCGTTTGGCATTAATATTGCCTACGAAGGGCTAAGCTGGGGACGCACAGTCAACGAATTTACCACCGCTTGGGATGTGGTGTGCCGTGCAGACTGTCCCAACTTAGGATTGGGCATCGACTCGTACCATATCTTTGCGGCCAAAACCTCATTAGATGAAATCGACTATATCGATCCAGCCAAAATTTTCTTGGTGCAATTGGCCGACTTCATGTGGCAAGAAACCAAAAGCTTTGAAGAACGCATGGCCACGGCCCGCACTTTTCGCGTGTTTCCGGGCGAGGGCGTGCACAGCGAGGCGCTGGTCGATTTGGTAACGCGCATAGACAAGCTGGGCTACGCGGGTGACTACAGTTTTGAGGTCTTCAACGACGATTACGTCAATTTGCCTTTGCCTGTGGTGTGTGAGCGTGCGCGCAAGAGCGCGATTTGGTTGGCTGAAGATGTTTTGCGCCGATCGACACCCCTGCCTAACGCTATGCGGCTGAAGGCTTAGTATGGATTTTGGTTTGAATGGCGAGCAACGCATGCTCATAGACACCGTGCGCCGCTTTGTGAAAGAAGAGCTTGCGCCACTGGAAGAGGGCGTTGAAAGTACGGGTGATTTAACAGCTGAGGATGCTAAGCGCATCTTTGACAAATCCCAGTCACTGGGTTTATTTGCCCTCAATATCAGCGAAACGCTCGGTGGCGGCGGGCTCAGTGCGGTAGACCGCATGCTCTGCGAAGAGCAGTTTGGCCACACTACCGACATTTTGGTGCGCCGCGCTTTTGGCAATGTGTACGAGGCGCTGCTAGCCTGCCAAGGCGAGCAAATAGACCGCTGGCTTAAGCCTTGCATACGCGGTGAGCGCGTGGCCTCTATCGCCATCACCGAAGCGGGCGCTGGAAGTGACGCGCAAAGCATCAAAACGCGCGCTACGCTGCAAGCAGATGGCACTTGGCGACTAAGTGGCGCTAAGCATTTCATCAGCGACGCGCAGGTGAGCGACTTTTTTATCGTGTCAGCGAAAACAGGCGAAATCACGGCTTCAAACGGACGTGTAAGCCCCGAGATTTCCCTCTTTTTGGTCGACAAAGGCACGGCTGGTTTCACCGTCGGCAAAGACCAAAAAATGATGGGTTTGCGCGGAACATCACACAACGAATTGTGGTTTGACGGTGTGCATTTAGAGTCGGTAGCGCTTTTGGGCGAACGCGGCAATGGCTTCAAAATGGCCATGCAGGTGCTAGGCGTGGTGCGTTTGGCGCAGGTGGGCGCCAGGGCTGTAGGCAAGGCTACCCATGTGCTGGAGCTGATGGCCGATTACGCCAAAGAGCGCCAGCAGTTTGGCAAAGCCATAGGCGAGTTTCAAATGGTTCAGCAAATGCTGGCTGACAGCGTGATTGAAGTCAATGCCGCCCGCTGGATGGTGTTGCATGCGGCTTGGAAGGTGGACCAAGGCATGGATGCCCGCGACGACATCGCCATGGTCAAAGTGCTGGCCGCCGAAACGCTGGGCCGCGTAGTAGACCGCGCTGTGCAGGTGTTTGGCGGCATGGGTTTTTGCAAAGACCTGCCCATTGAGCGCTACTACCGCGATGCACGCATTTACCGAATTTATGACGGCACGAGTGAAATCCACCGTATGTCACTGGCAAAAAGCCTAAACCGCAAGGGTGCTGCGCTGTTTGATCTGCACCGCTAGCAAAAAGCCGCTATATTTAAGGGCATGAACGCCCTTAAAACCCTCAAAATTGACTTCGTTTCTGACATTGCCTGCCCATGGTGCGCAGTTGGCTTGGCAGCCCTAGAGCAGGCCATAGACCGTGTGAAGGACGTGGTGACCGTCGACATGCACTTTCAGCCTTTTCAGCTCAACCCGCAAATGGGGCCAGATGGCCAAGACATTGGTGAGCACTTGGCTCAAAAGTACGGATCGACGCCCGAACAGCAGGCGCAAAACTACGCCATGATTCGCCAGCGTGGCGCTGATTTGGGTTTTGATTTTCGCGAAAAAGGCCGTGGCCGCACTTACAACACCTTTGACTGCCACCGACTGCTGCACTGGGCTGAGCTGGAGCACCCAGAGTTGCAAACGGCCTTAAAAAAAGCCCTGCTCAAAGCCAACTTTACCGATGGTTTGCACATAGGCATGCATGACGTGCTGGTGCAATCGGCAGTATCAGCAGGGCTGGACGGGGATCGCGCCTTGGAGATCTTGCGCAGCGATGCATATACTTCCGATGTGCGTGCACGCCAACACCTGTACACCCAAGCTGGCATCAACAGCGTGCCCGCCATTATCATCAACGAGCAGCATTTAATCTCGGGTGGGCAGCCAGTGGAAGTGTTTGAGCGGGCATTGCGGCAGATTGCAGCAAGTGAATAACCGCTATATTATTAATAGCGCAATATGACCATATCACGGTGACATTGGCCATTTTTGTTAATTAAATATTTTCGGCAGCTTCCAGCGTGTTGACCAAGAGCATGGTGATCGTCATAGGGCCAACACCACCCGGCACGGGCGTGATGTAGCCAGCTACCTCACGCACCGCTGCATAATCCACATCACCGCAAAGCTTGCCATTCTCATCGCGGTTCATGCCCACGTCAATCACCACAGCGCCGGGTTTGACCATGTCGGCAGTGAGCACATGGCGTTTGCCAACGGCAGCCACTACGACATCGGCTTGTAGAGTGATGGCTTTCAAGTCTTGTGTGGCGCTGTGGCAAATGCTCACGGTGGCGTTTTTGGCCAGCAGCATCAGCGCCATGGGTTTGCCCACATTGTTGCTGCGGCCAATCACCACGGCATGCTTGCCACGCAGGTCGTAGCAAATGTCGTCTAGCATTTTCATGCAGCCATAGGGCGTGCAAGACCAAAAGCCTGGCATACCGGTCATCAGAGCGCCCGCGCTGGCGATATGAAAACCGTCTACATCCTTTGCCGGTGCAATCGACTCGATGACTTTTTGCGCGTTGATGTGTTTGGGCAGTGGCAGTTGCACCAAAATACCGTGGATTTTGGGGTCTGCATTGAGCTGCTGAACTAAAGCGAGCAGGGCGGCTTCGGTCATCGAAGCGTCGTGCTTTTCCATCAATGAGTAAAAACCCACATCGGCGCAGGCCTTGACTTTGTTGCGCACATACACCGCAGATGCGGGGTCTTCACCCACCAAGACCACGGCCAAGCCCGGTGCGATACCGCGTGCTTTGAGTGCTGCTGTGCGTGCGGAGACATCGGTACGCAGCTTGGCAGACAGGGCAACGCCGTCAATGATTTGGGCTAATTGGCGCATACGGGTATTAAGCTTTGGGGGCCGCAGGGCCAAGCGCAATTTTCAGCAAATCAGCCACAGTGTTGGCATTGAGTTTTTCCATAATATTGGCGCGGTGGGCTTCCACTGTTTTGATGCTGATACCCAAGTCGTCAGCAATTTGTTTGTTGAGGCGACCCGCCACAATGCGTTCTAGCACCTGCGCTTCGCGGCCAGTGAGTTTGCCCAAAAGCGCATCGCGGCTGGCGGCTTGCTGGTGGCCGCTGAAAGACTGCTTAGCCAGCTCTAGCATACGCTCCACCACGCTGACCAAGTCTTCTTCTTTAAAGGGTTTTTGGATGAAATCCATCGCGCCTTTTTTCATGGTGTTGACCGCCATTGGCACATCGCCATGGCCGGTGATAAACACAATGGGCAAGGGGGAGCGGCGCTCAATTAATTTGTCTTGCAGCTCAAGACCTGTCATGCCGCCCATGCGAATATCCACAATCAGGCAAGCCACTTCACGTTGGTCATAGCGCGCCAAAAAAGTCTCAGCTGAGTCATAGCAGCGCACACGGTAATCTTTGCCCTCCAGCAGCCACTGCAAAGAGTCGCGCACGGCCTCGTCGTCGTCCACCACATATACAGTGCCTTTTTTGGGGATCAAACTCATACATTTACTCCAGTTGAACGCGATGTGTGCGCAGTTGACGCGAGGGCCGTAGCTTCTGCGGGCAACCAAAAGCTGAACCTACAGCCCGTGATTTCAGCGCCATTGTAGAGGTTCTCGGCACGCATTCTGCCTTGGTGCGACTCGATGATGGATCGACACAGATTCAAGCCAATGCCCATGCCCTCAGCTTTGGTAGAGAAAAACGCTTCATACAGCCTTTCCATCACCTCAGGGGCCAGCCCCGCGCCAGTGTCGAGCACGGTAAATTCCACCGCAGCTTGCCCCGCTTGCTCAGTGAGTGAGACACGCAAATCCACCGATCGGCGGGCAGTAGGGCGTTTGGCATGGTCTATCGATTCGGCCGCATTTTTCATTAAATTGACCATCACCTGCTCGATCAAAATGGGATCTACATTTAAGCGTGGCAGACGGCTAGAGACATGGTGGGTGAGGCGGACATTGCGTCGGCGCAGGTCAATCTCTGCCAGTTCAACGGCTTCGCCCACCATGACCGCTACGTCGCTAAGGGTGCGGTTGGGTTCGCTGCGTTTAACGAAGCTGCGAATCCGCTGGATGATTTGTCCTGCGCGTTGCGCTTGCTTGGCGGTTTTCTCTAATGCGGCCAGCAAATCGTCTTCGTTGATTTGCTTAGACTTGATGCGGCTGACCATGCCGTTGCAATAGTTGTTAATAGCGGTGAGCGGTTGGTTGAGCTCGTGGGCTACGCTAGAGGCCATTTCCCCCATGGTGACCAAGCGGCTGGCCAATTGCGCCCGTTCACCTTGGGTGGCGGCCAAGTCTTCGGCGCGGCGGCGCGGCGTGATGTCGGTGGCAATCACCATTTGTGCCAAGCGGCCATCCACCCAGCCTAAATAGCGCGCGCGTACCTCGAGCCATTTGCCAAGCTCGGTGACAAAAATTTCAGAATTTTCTGACTGCGCGGCAGTAACCGATGCGGTGGGAAAGCCCGCCATGCCGTCCACATCATCAAACACGGAATCTGTCGCGCTTGGGGGCACGCCCGCTTGCGCGACCAAATTGAGGTGGCCTGTGGTGTTGGTGCCAAACCAGTTGCGGTACATTTTGTTGGCAAACAAAAGCTCCTCGCTGCCCAGTGGCGCTACTGATACCGCTGCGTCTAGGGCCTCTAAAACCGTGGTGAATCGCTCGTACGATTCGGTGAGCTGCTGGCGCACGCGGTTGGGCTCGGTAATGTCGGTCATCGAGGTCATCCAGCCTGTTTGCTTGCCCTTAGGGTCCACCAAGGGGGAGACATACATGCGTGCGTCAAAAATACTGGCATCCCTGCGTTTCACACGCACCTGAAATCCGCTAGAGGTGGTGCGGCCATGTAATTCGTCGTCTAGTCTGGCCGCTAGCAGCTCTCGGTCGTCTTCGGGCCAATAGGGAAAAGGGGGGGTGCGGCCCACCAACTCATGCTCACTCCATTGCGTCATTTGGCAAAATGCGGGGTTCACATAGGTGATACGGCCTTGTAAGTCCATGGCACGCATGCCAGTAAGCATGGAGTTTTCCATGGCACGCCTGAAATTGGTTTCATGTACCAAGGCTGCCTGTGCCTGCACCCGCCTGCGGGTGTGTCGCCAAGTGCCAATTAAAGTCCACACAGTCAGCGCACTTAATGCACTGACCAGCCAAAACAAGCCACTGCCCACCACGCCAAGTGAGGTGCGGTACATCTGGCCACGCAGCAGCAGGCTATTGCCGATGGGCGATACCGGCACTTCGTGGTCGTTTGGTTGTGTGGCCCAAGGCAAAAGCTTGGCTGCTCCGCTGCGGCTGGGGGCCACGCTTCCTGCAAGCAGGTGGTCTTTGTCGGTAACCAAGGCCATGGCGTATTTGGCGCTTACCTCTGTCGGCACGCCATAGCGCAGCAACCCATCTACGGTGTAGTCACCCATGATGACCCCAGCAAACCGGCCTTGCTCAGTAAGGGGCACATGCAATTCAATGGTGGCGACTGAATCGGTGGAATAAATAGGCCGCGAATACACCGGTTGGCGCACATCGCGTGCAATGTTAAAGGTGTTGGCTGCTTCTGCGGGCATCAAAGTCTCGCCGGCGGCAAGCACGCCACTGCTTGGTGCGCTGGGTGAGCTAAACGCTGCCCGAACCTTGCGCTTGGCATCTAACCAGGTGATGGCTTGTAGTTCAGGGAATTGGTTAATCAATGCCTCGCCCTGTGACACAAATTCTTCGGTGTCCACTTCGCCATTGGAGACATCACGCGCCAGCCGCATCAGTTGTTCTTGGCGCTCTAAAAGACGCAATCTCAGCCGTTGCTGTGCGTATTCCACATCGCGCTTAACCGTTTCTTGCTCTCTGTCGATCTCTTCCGCCCGCAGGTAATAAAAGGCCGACACGATGGCGGCCATAAACAACACCACGGCCGCCAAAGGCGCGAGCATGGCAAAGCGGTCTTGCCGCTGGGGTGTTTGCTTGCGCCACCACTGGCGGTAATGCAATGCCGATTGAAAGAATTTATTGATTTGCACAAGCCTGAGTGTAATTTGTAAAGCCGCTGATGCAGATTACCCAAGTATTTACTGCGCTAGATTTGGTTTGTAAATTTCATAATAAGAAATCAATACCCATAATTTGGAATTACAAATAAATTGTGCCATAATAGAGCAAAGCCCCTAATTGAGGGGTATGCTTTTTATTGTTTTAACCACACTGCCCAAACAAGGAGACACCATGTCCGCAGTTCCACAAAACGCCCTAGGCTCAAACGGCCTCGACGCAGACTCGCAAGAAACCCGTGAATGGATGGACGCACTGTCCGCAGTGATTGAGTCGGGGGGGGCAGAGCGCGCACACTTTTTACTGGAGCAGCTTTTAGAGCATGCGCGTCAAAAAAGCATCGACATGCCGTTTTCGGCCAATACAGGGTATGTGAACACCATTGAGTCAAACCAAGAAGTGCGCTCCCCAGGTAATTTAGAAATCGAAGAGCGCCTACGTGCCTACATGCGCTGGAACGCCATGGCCATGGTGGTCAAGGCCAACCGCTTAAACCCTGCCGACGGCGGTGATTTGGGCGGCCACATTGGCTCATTTGCCTCGCTTGCTAGCCTTTTTGGTGCAGGTTTTAACCATTTTTGGCATGCCGAATCTGAAAACCATGGCGGCGACTGCCTTTATATTCAGGGCCATGTGTCGCCCGGCGTGTATGCGCGGGCTTACCTTGAGGGCCGCTTAACCGAAGAGCAGTTGCTTAATTTCCGCCAAGAAGTGGCGGGCAAGGGCTTGTCCAGCTACCCGCACCCCAAGCTCATGCCTGAGTTTTGGCAGTTCCCCACAGTGTCGATGGGCCTTGGCCCCTTGATGGCGATTTACCAAGCGCGCTTTTTAAAGTATTTGCATGCACGCGGCATTGCCAACACCGAAAACCGCAAGGTTTGGGTGTTTTGTGGCGACGGCGAGATGGACGAAGTGGAATCTATGGGCGCTATTGGATTGGCAGCCCGCGAGAAGCTGGACAACTTGGTCTTTGTCATCAACTGCAATTTGCAGCGCTTAGACGGCCCAGTGCGCGGCAACGGCAAGATCATCCAAGAGCTGGAAGGCGAATTCCGTGGTGCTGGCTGGAATGTGATCAAGCTGCTGTGGGGCTCAGGCTGGGATCCGCTCTTGGCGCGTGACAAAGACGGCATCCTTAAAAAGATCATGATGGACACGCTTGACGGCGACTACCAAGCCATGAAGGCCAACGACGGCGCGTATGTGCGCAAACACTTTTTTGGCCAGCACCCCAAAGCGCTTGAAATGGTGGCGCACATGAGCGACGAAGAGGTGTTTGACCTGCGCCGTGGTGGCCACGACTCTAAAAAGGTCTATGCCGCGTTTGACGCCGCTGTGAAGCATAAAGACCAACCCACCGTCCTGCTAATCAAGACCGTGAAAGGTTTTGGCATGGGCAAAATTGGTG
>JANOYR010000012.1:0-7124 GCA_031428975.1 Polaromonas sp.
TAGTCGAACGGTTGTTCGCGAAGCGGTATCTCGCTTGAAATCGATTGGACTGGTCGATTCACGGCAAGGAAGCGGCGTATTTGTCAAAGATGCTGGTTTTTCTCCGCTCAACTTTGATGCGCGCCTTGCAGAATCTAAAGAAGCGGTCATTCAAATGGCTGAAGTGCGTCGTGCCTTAGAGGCTGAAGTGGCTGGCCTGGCGGCACAGCGTCGCACGGCAGCAGATACCGCTCGGATACGCCAAGCGATTGTGGCCCTAGACACTGCAGTGGGGGCTGGCGGTGACGGCGTGGTTCAAGACATGGATTACCACCGTGCAATCGCCGATGCGGCCAAAAACCCATTTCTTATCAGCACGCTGGACTATTTGCGGCAATTCTTGCACGGAGCTACTCGCGTAACCCGCGCAAATGAAGCGCGACGCACTGATTTTGCAAATCAAGTACGTGATGAGCACCTTGCAATTAGCTTAGCCATAGAAGCTGGCAACGCTGATTTGGCACGCAATGCGGCCGCTCAGCATATGACGAATGCTATCAAAAGAATCGATCAAGCAGACCCGACTTTTTGGCAACAAGAAGGAGTAGCCTTGGCAAGTGCCTTGGTATCAGGTTCAAAAGCCTAATAAGCAATGATTTGAATTTTTAACATAATTTGTATGATGACCTTACCAATATAGATACAATGATTATTTGAATAAATTTTATGAAAAAACTTACTCTTTTCATTTGTCTCATGCTTACACAGATGTCCTTGGTATGGGCTCAAACTTGGCCATCCAAACTGGTCAAGATCATCGTTCCATCGGCGGCTGGTTCAGCACCGGACAGCATGACACGATTACTGGCTATTGAGCTACAAAAGCGCCTAGGTCAGCCTGTCGTAGCCGACAACAAGGCAGGCGCTGGGGGCTCACTGGGTGCTGATTTGGTGGCAAAAGCCGCGCCTGATGGCTACACCTTGGTCATGGGCAATATTGGCTCCCACGCGATGAATGTGGGGGTGTATCCCAAACTGCCTTACGACCCAGTAAAAGACTTTGAAGCGGTCGCTATGGTGGCAATCACTCCTAGTTTGATGACGGTGTCAGCTGAATTACCGATTAAATCCGTCAAAGAATTCATTGAGTACGCACGCAAAGAGGGCGACAAAATCACTTTTTCATCTGGGGGCAATGGGAGCTCCTCGCATTTGGCAGGCGAGTATTTGAATTTACTGACTGGCTTGAAAATGCGCCATATCCCCTATAAAGATGTGCAACAAGCATTAGGCGATGTGGCCGCCCAACGCGTCAGTGTGATGATCAGTAATATGCCGCCTGCAATGGCTTTGGTGCGCGGCGGGAAACTGCGCCCTTTGGCCGTAACCACCAAGCTTCGCTCTAAAACCCTGCCTGATGTGCCGACAATTGGTGAAGCTGGTCTGGCTTTTGAGCAAACGGTATGGTTTGCACTGTTCGCGCCACTTGGCACATCGGCAGAAGTGGTGCAACGGCTGAATCGCGAGATTCGAGAAATCCTTAAAGACCCTGCCTTCATTGACCGGCTTGCCGCTTCAGGTGCTACACCGATGGCGATGACATCTACAGAATTGAAATTATTTGTTGGATCCGAAGTCGAAAAATGGGTCAAAGTAGCCAAAGAATCCGGCGCTATTGCCGAATAAGGATGCCGAATAAGGAGAATTTTTATGACCATGCAATTTTTTTCACGCAGAACAGCATTGCTCTTAGCCGCTAGTGGCTTGACTGTTCCAAGTCTTGTACAAGCCCAAGCTTGGCCTGCCAGACCGATAAAGCTGGTAGTACCCTTCCCACCAGGTGGGTTGATTGACAATATGGCGCGTCTAATCGGCCCAAAACTAGCTATTGAACTAGGCCAGCCAGTAGTGATAGATAACAAACCTGGTGCCGGTGGAAACCTAGGTGCAGGCGAAGTCGCTCGCTCCGCGCCAGATGGATATACCCTTCTGATGGCCTCACCGCCTTTAACTATCAGTCCTGCGCTGTATACGAACATGCCTTATAAGCCTGAACAAATCGTTCCCATCGGCTTGCTGGGTCGTGTGCCCAATGTACTGCTGGTGAACCCAAAGAGTAATATCAACACTGTTGCTGAGCTGATTGCGCGGGCGAAAAAAGAACCGGGCAAACTAAATTACGCGTCGAACGGCAACGGTACTTCACTGCACTTGAGCGCTGAGTTGCTTAAAAGTACATCAGGGACATTCATTACACATATTCCTTACCGTGGAGCGGCAGCAGCAGTAACTGGCCTACTCTCTGGCGAGGTGGATTTTATGTTTGAAAATCTGCCGTCGGTAGTAGGTCAAATCCAAGCAGGCACTGTCAAAGCGCTGGCAGTAACTACACGAAAGCGCAACAAAACGATTCCCAACGTCCCCAGCTTAGCTGAATCTGGCATGCCAGATTTTGACGTGAGTGCCTGGTTTGGCATTGCAGCACCAGCAGACATACCTGCGGCAGTAACTGCGCGCATTGAGCAGGCGCTTGAGAGGATTTCCCGTGATGCCGAGATTGCCCGCGCCATGGAGTCTCGCGGAGCGGATGTAGGATTCCTAAACGCATCGATCTCGAAAGCCTTTATGTCGGTCGATGCAGCGAAATGGAAGCGCGTTGCGGCCTTTGCAAAAATCACCTTAGGCTAAGCAAATGGCAACAAATATTGGGTTGATTGGTTTAGGGGCTATGGGCAAGGGCATGGCGCAGTCGCTGTTGCGCGCCGGGCATGCACTGCGGGTGTGTGATGTGCGGCCCGAGGCTGCTGCAGCTCTGGCAGGCGAGGGTGCAATAGCCTGCGACTCGCCCGCTCACTTGGCCACGGGGTGCGACGTAGTGTTTAGTGTGGTGGTTAATGCAGCGCAAACCGAAGTAGTGCTGTTTGGCGAGCAAGGCTGTGCGGCCAGCATGCGCTCGGGCAGCGTATTTGTGATGTGCTCCACGGTTGACCCTAATTGGTCGGTCGCCCTAGAAGCGCGGCTAGAAAAATTGGGCATTTTGTACATCGACGCACCCATCTCTGGCGGCGCGGCCAAAGCCGCGAACGGGCAAATGACCATGATGACCGCTGGCACACCAGCCGCATACTCAGTGGCAGAACCCTTGCTCAACGACATGGCGGCTAAGGTGTACAAATTGGGCGATAGCGCGGGTGCTGGCAGCAAGGTGAAAATCATCAACCAACTGCTCGCTGGCGTACACATAGCCGCAGCGGCCGAGGCCATGGCGCTGGGGCTGCGCGAAGGCGTTGACCCAGCTGCCCTTTATGAGGTGATTACCCACAGCGCTGGCAACAGCTGGATGTTTGAAAACCGCATGGCCCATGTGCTGGCGGCCGACTACACGCCTCTGTCTGCTGTGGATATTTTTGTGAAAGACCTGGGGCTGGTGCTGGACATGGCACGCGCCAGTAAATTCCCACTACCCCTATCTAGCACAGCGCACCAAATGTTCATGCAAGCGTCAACAGCCGGCTTTGCCAAAGAAGACGACAGCGCAGTGATCAAAATCTTTCCAGGCATTGAACTACCAAAGAAAGCCAATACATGACATTACGATTAGGCTGCATTGCCGACGATTTCACTGGTGCGACTGATTTAGCCAACAACTTGGTGCGAGCAGGCATGCGCGTGGTGCAAACCATTGGTGCACCCGCCACTTTAGATGCTGCGGATTTTGCGCAGGTTGATGCGGTAGTTGTGGCGCTTAAATCGCGCACTATTCCTGCATCAGAGGCGATTGCGCAATCTTTGGCGGCGCTGGCTTGGCTGCAGTCGCTCAATGCAGAGCAAATCTATTTCAAATATTGTTCCACCTTTGACAGCCTGTTCAGCGATGCCACAGGCGCGCAGCGCGGCAACATTGGCCCTGTGACTGAAGCGCTGATGGACGCACTACAAACAGATTTCACCATTGCTACCCCAGCCTTCCCAGACAATGGCCGTACGGTGGTGAAGGGACATTTGTTTGTGGGCGATGTGCTGCTTAGCGAAAGCGGCATGCAAAACCACCCACTCACGCCCATGACCGATGCCAACCTGGTGCGCGTGATGCAGGCGCAGTGCGCGCGCAAGGTCGGCTTGATTGACTACCGCACTGTTGCCGCTGGAGCTGAGGCCGTGCAAGCGCGTGTGGCACAGCTGCGCGAGCAAGGTGTGGGCATCGCTATAGTCGATGCTCTCCAAAACGAGGATTTGATGCGCCTAGGCCCTGCGCTAAAAGGCATGCCCTTAGTCACTGCTGGTTCAGGAGTAGCTATTGGTTTGCCACAAAATTTTGCAATAGCGCCGTCAGCGCAAGCATCACAATTGCCAAAAGCAAAAGGTTTGCAAGCCGTGGTGTCAGGTAGCTGCTCATTGGCTACCAATGCGCAGGTCAAGCTCTGGATTGACGCTGGCTTGCCTTCGCATGCATTAGATACTGAAGCCATAGCGGCCAACCCCAGCGCCGCAGCAGCACTGGTGAGCCAAGCACTGGATTGGGCGCAACCGCTCTTGGCCAAAGGCCCTGTGCTGGTGTACTCTACGGCTGATCCACAAGCAGTGAAGGCTGTGCAGTCTGCCCATGGCGCGCAAGCCACGGGCGAAGCCATCGAACATGCTTTGGCGCAGATTACGGCTGGCTTGGTGGATGCTGGCGTGCGCCAGTTGGTCGTGGCGGGAGGTGAAACCTCGGGCTCTTGCGTGCAGGCTTTGGGCATACAGAGCATGCGCATAGGTATGCAAATAGACCCGGGCGTGCCATGGTGCTATGCGCAGCTGCCAAGGCTGGCCGATGCGATGCACATCACGCTCAAGTCTGGCAATTTTGGCACGCCCGACTTCTTTAGCAAAGCCTTCAAAGGTTTGCAATGAACGCATCGCCATTAACTGAATCCCGTTTGCGTGAAGAAATCTGCCGCGTTGGTGCAAGCTTGTTTGCGCGCGGCTATGTGCATGCCACGGCGGGCAATATCAGCGTGCGCTTGCCAGATGGATTTTTAATTACCCCCACTGACGCTTGTCTAGGATTCTTAGACCCTGCTGCATTGGCAAAAGTAGATGTTAATTTGCAGCAAGTTAGCGGAGACAAAGCCAGTAAAACCATAGCTTTGCACGCAGCCATTTATTCGGCCACGCAGGAGCAGGGCGAAGCCGCCCATTGCGTTATTCATACGCACAGCACCCACTGCGTGGCACTGAGCCTCCAAAGCGCTATTGAAGGCGCAGAACTGCTGCCAGCCATCACGCCATATTTTGTGATGAAAGTGGGCCATGTGCCACTTATTCCCTACCATCGCCCCGGTGACCCAGCCAGCGCCGCATTGGTTGCACAGGCGATCAAGCGCTATGCGCAGGCTGGCACACCCATCCGCGCAGCCATGCTGGCGCGCCTTGGCCCCAATGTGTGGCACGCCGATGCAAAATCGGCCATGGCCACCTTAGAGGAGCTAGAAGAAACCGCCAAACTCTGGCATCTTGCCTCTCCTAAACCCGCAGGCTTAACGCCAGACGCGCTGCACGAGCTTCGCCAGAGCTTTGGCGCGCCCTGGTAGCTATCTGGCCTGCCTGTCCCCACCTACATCCCATCCAAACCCACTATGCCAAAATTTGCCGCTAACCTGTCAATGATGTACCCCGAGCTGCCGTTTTTAGACCGCTTTGAAGCGGCAGCTAATGACGGTTTTAAGGCCGCGGAATACCTTTTTCCCTACGCCTATGCACCGCAAGAGCTCAAGGCTCGGTTGCTTGACAACGGTTTGCTGCAGGTGCTGTTTAACGCACCGCCGGGCGGCACCGATGCCGCATCCATTGACGCCGCATGGCAAGCGGGCGTGCGGGGCACGGCCTGCCTTGTCCAAGAGCAAGCGCAGTTCAAACATGCTTTTGCGATGGCACTGGAGTATGCACAGGTGCTGCAATGCCCGCGCATCCACATGATGGCAGGCCTGCTTCCGGCAGGCGCTACGCGAGAGCAGCTGCGCCCTGTTTTTGTGGCCAACGCCCGCTGGGCAGCGCTTGCCGCTGCAGCACAGGGCGTTGACGTGTTGATCGAGCCCATCAACACCCGCGACATCCCCGGTTTTTTCTTAAACCGCCAAGACCATGCCCACGATTTAATTGCTGAAATCGACCAACCCAACCTAAAAGTGCAAATGGATTTGTACCACTGCCAAATTGTAGAAGGCGACGTGGCCAGCAAAATTGCGCAGTATCTGCCCACTGGCAATGTGGGACATTTTCAAATTGCTGGCGTGCCTGAGCGCCAAGAACCCAATATTGGCGAAATGAATTACCCGTATTTGTTTGACCTGATTGATCGCCTTGGCTTCACAGGCTGGATTGGCTGCGAATACAAACCGCGTTTAGGTGGCCAAACGGGTGGCACCTCTTCAGGGTTGGGCTGGCTCAAGCCGTATTTGACGGCGTAAGCTGACTAGAAGCTAGCATTTTGTTTCACATAGTGGTGGTGGGCTGCCCATACTGTTCGCTTTGAGCCTCTGCGGCTACTGTTTGCGCCCGATCCTAAGCGCCCGATCAGCGTTTTTGCTATCCCGACGCGCCCTCATACGGGAGTACCCGAAATCGGTCGGTCGGGATAGCAAAAACGCTGATCGGGCTATGCTCGCTGTGAGGTTTTAATACCGGAGACACGCTATTCTTAGAATGCTGCATACTATATAAAACGTAGCGAACTATGACTATATTACGCTGACATTGCCACCATTTTTCATAAAAAGTGCAATCCTAAGCATGAAACAGCGCGCCAGCATGCTGTAGCCCCTGAAGCAGAGCAGTTTTCCCAATCTCAAACAAGCCAACACCTCGGCCTGCGGCTAAGTGAGCGCTGTGCCAATGCGCAAAAAATAAGGGCGCTGGGCTTGTTTTTTGGAGCAAATGGGGGATAAGAAGCGGGCTCTGTCTGAGGGCTTTAGCCCGAGTTAGGCCGCTTCCCCTCATTTGTTCGAAAAAACAAGCTACCCCGAAGGGGCCAGCGATCCGTTTGCGCGTTGGCACAGCGCTCACTTGGCCGCAGCAGTGACCAAGCCACGCAAGAACCCTTCGACAAGCTCAGGGCGAACGGAGAAATAGTCACCGAGCCGGGCAAGCTACCCCTTCAAGAAACT
>JANOYR010000013.1:0-2701 GCA_031428975.1 Polaromonas sp.
GGACTTGATGATGCCGGGCGAAGACGGCCTGTCGATTTGCAGGCGGCTGCGTGCCAGCAGCAACCGCACGCCCATTATTATGCTCACGGCCAAAGGCGAAGATGTGGACCGCATTGTGGGCCTTGAGGTGGGCGCGGATGATTATTTGTCTAAGCCATTTAACCCCCGAGAATTGCTAGCCCGGGTACACGCCGTGATGCGCCGCCGCCCCACCCAAGAAGCGCCCGGCGCACCCTCGTCTGAAGATGAAACCGCTTATTTTGGCGGCTACACCTTTGACATGGGCATGCGCACCTTGGTCAAAGGCGGCAAAGAGGTGTCACTCACTACGGGCGAATTTGCCATGCTCAAGGCGCTGGTGCGCCACCCGCGCGTGCCCATGTCGCGCGAAAAGCTCGCCCAACTGGCGCGTGGCCGCGATTTTGAGCCCTTTGACCGCAGCCTAGACGTGCAAATTTCGCGCTTGCGCAAGATTATTGAGGGCGATGTCGCCTCGCCGCGCTACATTCAGACCGTCTGGGGCACTGGCTACGTATTTGTACCCGATGGCGTGTAAGCAGTCGGCATGAACCTAAAAGCCACACTCCCCACAGGCATTTCGGCTATGGAGCAGACTGGCCCTGCTGCACTAGAAACTGCGCCTGCGCCACTTGAGTTACGGCCGCAAATCGGCAGCCAATTTCGGGTGAGTTTGTTTTGGCGCACCTTTTTTTTACTGGCCTTATTGCTTTTGGGCAGTGTGCTGGCATGGCTGCAAACATTCAGAGTACTTGAAACTGAGCCCCGCAGCGAGCTGCGCACCCAACAAATCGCCTCGGTAGTCAACCTCAGCCGTGCAGCGCTGGTGCACTCCGATGCTATTGCACGCATTGCTTTGATCAAACAACTGGCTGAACTAGAAGGGATAAAAGTTATCAACCGCCTGCCAAGCGACACCACGCTGCCACTGCCCAACGACGATGCAAGCCAGCGCACGGCAGCCAGCTTGCGCCAGCGCTTGGGCAAAGACACTTTGCTTGCCAGCGCGGTCAACGGCCAGCAGGGTTTGTGGGTGGGCTTGGACGTTGGCCCAAATGCCTACTGGCTGCTCACGGATCCGTCGCGCAGCCCCGATATGCCAGCGCGCACTTGGCTCGTTTGGCTGTTGATTGCTGCGGTGCTCTCGATTGCGGGTGCCGCCCTGATAGCGCGTTTAATCAACCGACCGCTCAAAGCCCTGTCGTTTGCCACCAGCCGCCTACGCGATGGCGACTTTTATGCCAGCAGGCTCGACGAAAAAGCCGTGACCAGTGAGGTGCGCGAAGTCAATAAGGGCTTTAACCGCATGGCCGAGCAGCTCTCAAAAGTGGAGCAAGACCGCGCCATCATGCTGGCGGGCATCTCCCACGATTTGCGTACGCCGCTGGCTCGCCTGCGCCTAGAAACCGAGCTGAGCGTGGCCGATGAAACCGCCCGCGCCCACATGGCGGCCGACATCGAGCAACTGGACGGCATCATCGACAAGTTTTTAGACTACGCCAGACCCGACCACATCGTCTTAGAGTCGGTGGTGCTCAACGATGTCATCACCGCCAATGTATACCCGCTGCAAGGCCGCGAAGACGTGCGCTTTAAAATTGAGATTCAAGGCCAAATTTTGGTGCGCGTAGACGGGGTTGAGCTGTCCCGTGTATTTGCTAATTTGATCGAAAATGCCCGTAAATACGGCAGAACTACTGGCTTAGGCATGGCCGAGATCGACATCAGCGCCAAACGCCGCGAAGACTGGGTGTTGATCCGTGTGCGCGACCATGGGCCCGGTGTGAGCGCAGAGCTGCTCCCGCAGCTGACCAAGCCGTTTTTTAGAGGCGATGCCGCCCGTACCGAGGCTACAGGCGCAGGGCTTGGCTTGGCCATTGTGGAGCGCACCGTGGCGCGCATGGGCGGAGTTTTTGTAATTACCAATACCGCCTCGGGCGGACTGGCGGCGCATATTCGGCTGCGTTGCGTATGAAAAAGGGCAATGTCACCGTCATATGGTCATATATTGCTATTTAAATAGTAGCGCCGAGGCACTCGCTTCGATGCTCTGACCTAGCCCCACGGGGCCCATCTTTTCCGCCGTTTTGGCCTTCACATTGACTTGATCGGGCTGCAAGGCCAGCAACTGGGCAATACGCGCCCGCATGGCTGGGATGTAAGCGGCCATTTTGGGGGCTTGCGCCATGATGGTGCTGTCGACATTGCCAATTTCAAAACAAGCCGCACGCACACGTTTGGCCGTCTCTTGGAGCAAAACGCCAGAGTCTGCGCCTGCAAAAAGCGGGGCGGTGTCGGGGAAATGCTGGCCAATGTCGCCCAAAGCAGCAGCGCCCAAGAGTGCGTCGATGATGGCGTGCAGCAAGACATCGGCATCAGAATGCCCCCACAGCCCTTTGTCATGCGGCACATGCACGCCGCCAATAATAAGTTTGCGTCCGGGCACCAGCGCATGGGTGTCCCAGCCTTGGCCTACGCGCATGGCCACAGGTTTATGCTCCCGGCTGCGTAAAATTGCCTCGGCATGGGCAAAATCCTCAGGGTAAGTGACTTTGAAGTTTTGCGCACTGCTAGAAACGAGCAGCGGCGCAAATCCTGCGGCTTCTATGGCGCTGGCCTCGTCGGTGACGCTGGAATCCGCCTGCTCCAAGGCTTGCAGTAATAGCCCTAGCCTGAACATTTG
>JANOYR010000014.1:0-9319 GCA_031428975.1 Polaromonas sp.
CGTACTGAAGTTGAAAGTCACGCATGGACAGGCCGTTTTGGAATTGGATACGATTCATTGCCATGGGGAGTCCTTAAAGTAACTGATAATAAATACAGTATACTCTTGAGTCGCCGTCTGAGGCAAGTAACTAATCAGGAATTTATATGGTTTTATGGTGATGGCAGCGTCAAATCATCAAAGCGTGCTATAAAAAGTATATGCGGCAATAAACGTACATTTGTCACAAAATGCAGTTAAATGCATGCTACGCGCGAAAATGTTTCGGAGCGTTCGCACCCCCTTGGCGTTACAAGCTGCGTTACACACAATTTTTTAAAATGACTAGGATTTACTATGCTGACATTACCTGTTCGAATCTTGTTTACTCTACGGCCTAAGCGTTTATTGTCGGTGTTGGCTCTTGCCAGCTGCTGCACCACTTCAGCGTTCGCCCAAGTGCAGGGCGCGGGCTCCACTTTGGCGCGAGATTTGATGGCGGCTTGGGGCAGCCAGTATGGCGCGTCGGTGGGCGGCGTGGCCTATGAGGCCGTTGGATCATCTGCAGGTGTAAGTCGGGCCACCGAACAGAGCGTGGATTTTGGGGTCACCGATGTGGCGATGACGGCTGTGGCGCTCAAACAAGCGGGGCTCAAGCAATTGCCTTTGGCTGCCACTGCGGTGGTGGTGCTGGTGAATTTGCCCGAACTGGCGGGCAAGCCATTGCGCCTGAATGCTGATATTTTGGCCGATATTTACCAAGGGGTGATTACCCAGTGGAACCACAGCCAAATTGCGGGCAGTAACCCTGGGGTGGTGCTTCCAGCGCGCGCCATTGTGCCGCTATGGCGCTCTGACGGTTCGGGGCAGTCGTATGTGTTTTCCACCTATTTGTCACGTGGCAATGCCAAATGGCGTCGGGTTGTTTCCTCGACTAGCAATCTGCAGTTGCCGGCTGGCAAAGGTGTGCGCGGAGGCCAGGCTCTAGTCGCTGCGGTCAAAGCCACTGCGGGCAGCATTGGCTACGAAACAGTGGGCGCGGCACGCGCCAGCGGCTTGCAAGTGGCAGAACTGCTGAATGCCAGCGGTAAATTTATTGCGCCTAGCAGCGCATCCGTGGGCGATGCACTGGCAGGCGCTCGCTGGACCAATGACAACAATGCAGCCGACCTCGACGGTTCGGCTGGCGTTGGCGCTTACCCGATGTCTACCGTCACATATGCCTTGATCCCCGCAGTGCCCAAGACCGGACGCAAGCCTGCCAATGCCTTCTTTGCCCAAGCGCTAAGCGCTGGCGATGCGGCGGTGCAAAAAGCTGGGTTTAATGTGCTTCCAGAAAATGGCAAAACTTTGGCGCAGGCTGCGGCGCGCTGAATTTGTAGAAGTTTTGTCGTTGCTTTTGCAGTCGCAGTTAAAGGCTTTCAGCGCCTAAATCAGGCCTTTTAAAACCACGACATCCACGGCATCACCCACCGCCACATTGCCCTGCCCGTGGTGTAACACCATCAGGCAGTTGGCTTGCACCATCGAGCTCAAGACCCCCGAGCCTTGGTTGCCCGTGGTTTTGACGCTTAAAGTCCCATCGGGCAGGGTGCTTAAGTGGCCGCGCTGGTATTCGGTGCGGCCCGCTTTTTTGCGAATCGCCTCGGCACTGGTAGCGCGCAGCAGGGGCGGTGCAGGCTCGGCGCTGCCCATCATGCGCAAAAGCGCTGGCCTGACAAACGCCAAAAAAGTCACCATCACTGCCACCGGATTGCCCGGCAGGCCAAACAATATGGCGTTGTTGATTCGCCCCACGGCCATGGGTCTGCCCGGGCGCATGGCAATCTTCCAAAACGCCACATCGCCCAGCTTTTGCATCATGGCTTTGGTAAAGTCGGCTTCGCCCACGCTCACGCCGCCGCTGGTGATGATGGCATCGGCTTGCTGTGCAGCGCTGCTAAAAGCCGCCTCAAGCAGGGCAGGCTCGTCGCGCACCACACCCATGTCAATGATCTGCACGCCTAGATGGCGCAGCATGCCCCACACCGTGTAGCGGTTGCTGTCGTACACAGCGCCTTCGCGCGGTGCATCGCCAAGGCTCAAAATCTCGTCGCCCGTGCTGAAATACGCCACCTTAAGCGGGCGAAAAACCTGCACTTGGGTAATGTTCAAACTGGCCAGTAGCCCTATGCTGGCGGCGCTCAGGCGCTCACTTTTGCATAGCGAAATGCCGCCTTGCAGCAGGTCTTCGCCTGCGTGGCGGCGATTGTCACCGGTGGCTAAAACGCCTGCGGGCAGGGTGATTACAGGGCCATTGACTTGCACCATTTCTTGCGGAGCCACCGTGTCGAGGCCTTCGGGCATCACCGCACCCGTCATGATTTTGACGCACTGCCCCTTGTTGACAACGCCCTGCCACTGCTTGCCCGCCAGCGCTGTGCCCACCACCTCTAGCTGGCTGGCTGTATTTGCAGACAAATCAGCCCCGCGAAACGCAAAACCATCCATAGCCGAATTGTCGTGCGGTGGCACGCTGATGGGCGAGACCACATCGCATGCCAACACGCGGCCAAAAGCATCTAGCAGCGCCAGTGTTTCCACTTCTTGTACGGGCGAGACCAATTGGTTCAAAAACACCCCCACCTGCGCCGCGCTGATGGCCTGCGGGTCATAGCCTTGGAGTTCGAGGCCGATTTGTGCAATGGTTTTCATGAATTTAAGGTTTTTAGGGCAGATGTCATTGTCAAATGGTCATAGTATGCTATTAACAATATAGCATATAAAAATCAATTGCTGATTACTGTCAACGCAGCAACTCTAAGCGCATGGCCATCTTGTCGTAATACGTATCGCCAATTTTGATGGCCTTGGGGTGCAGGCCATAGTCCGCAAAGCCTGCGCGTTTGTACAGTCGCACAACATGGCGGTTGGATGCGGTGACGGTCAGTGTCAATTGCTCAATATTGGTCGATGTCACTGCCAAATGGACACATTGCGCTATTAATTGCCTAGCAATACCTTGCTTTTGTGCATTGGCCGATACCATCATGCCCACCACGTTGGCGCGGTGCAGGGTGTGCAGACGGGTTTCGCGTTCAAGGGCTATTGCGCCTACCAAAACAGCCGCATCGTTGAACGCGCCCAATACAAAACGACCTGATGCAGCATCGCCAAGTCGGCTGGCGTAGGCGCTGGCGGGGGTGTCTTTGCTTGAAGCGTAATCCGACGTGAAAGCCTCTGGCGCAGAGCGCAGGCTTTCGTCGCGTAAGGCTTTATACGCGGGCAGGTCGGATTCAGTCAACAAGCGAATCATGGGCTTCAGGCCTGCAATTGCGCCAATTGGGCGGCGGTATTGGCATTTTGAAACGCCGCTGCGTCGTCAAACTCCACCACCACGGTTTTGTGCTGCGCCGTCCAAGCGTCAATCTTGCGGCCACCGCCCTGCATGAAGGCCACCACGGTTTCCATGAGCTCGGCGCGTATCAGGCAAAAAACGGGCTGGGTGCGCATCTGAAGTAAGCCGTCTTGGCCCACTTCGGGCGCTGCTGCCATGGCAATGTCGGCATCTTCGCGCTCTAGCGCTTCGCACAGGCGTTCGGCCAAATCCAGCGGAAACAGCGGTGTGTCGCAAGGCACGGTGAGCAAATACGGCGTTTCGCAACGCTCTAAGCCCACTAAAAATCCGCTCAATGGCCCGGCAAAGTTGGCATCGGCATCGGGCCACACGTCTACGCCCATGCTTTCATAGGCCGCCAAATTGCGGTTGGCATTCACCATGGTTTGCGCAATCAAGCCGCCTTCTTGGATTTGCAGGCGCATCAAAATATGCAGCGCCAGTGGCACGCCATTAAAGCTTTGCAAGCCTTTGTCAACCCCTCCCATGCGCGAGCCTTTGCCTCCGGCTAGGATGATTGCTGTGATTTTCCCCATATTTTTTATCCCCCGATGTAACTCATCTCCACCCGCCGTCCGCCAGTGCCTGTGTCTGCCGCCATGCTGCTGCGCAGCTCCGAGTAGCGGTCGCTGCGGCCTTGCCAAATATGGCCAATGGCGCTGGCCAGATCAGCATCGCTGGCGCCTGCGCGAAGGAGGCTGCGCAGGTCGTGGCCTTGCGTGGCAAAAAGACACAAATACAGCTTGCCCTCGGTAGACAGGCGGGCGCGGTTGCAGTCGCCGCAAAACGCTTGCGTCACGCTGCTGATCATGCCCACCTCGCCTGCGGCTGTGTCGTGTGCACCGCTGGCATTGGCATAGCCCCAGCGCTCGGCGGTTTCGCCAAGGTTGGTGGCGCTTAGCTGCACCAAGGGCATCTCAGCGTGAATGTGCTGCACCACCTGGGCGCTGGGCATCACTTCGTTCATGCGCCAGCCATTGGTAGCACCCACGTCCATGTATTCAATAAAACGCAAAGTCACGCCGGTGCCCTTAAAGTGGCGGGCCATGGGCAAAATCTCTTGCTCATTGGTGCCGCGCTTGACCACCATGTTGACCTTGATATTGCGAAAGCCCACGGCCAGTGCCGCGTCAATGCCCTTGAGTACATCGGCCACCGGAAAATCCACGTCGTTCATGGCTCTGAAAACCTTGTCGTCCAGCCCGTCTAGGCTCACCGTCAAGCGCTGCAGGCCTGCATCTTTTAAGGCGCGGGCTTTGCGGGCTAAAAGCGATGCATTGGTGGTGAGCGTGAGGTCTAGCGGCTGGCCATCAACGGTGCGCAGCGCGGCCAGTTGCTCAATCAGCAGCTCTAAGTTTTTGCGCAGCAGCGGCTCACCGCCCGTGAGGCGCAGCTTTTGCACGCCGTGCGCTACAAACTGCTTGGCAATGCGGGTGATCTCTTCAAAGCTTAGGAGCGAGGCATGCGGTAAATAGGCGTAGTCTTTGTCAAACACCTCTTTGGGCATGCAGTAGCTGCAACGAAAATTGCAGCGGTCTGTGACGCTGATGCGCAAATCGCGCAGCGGGCGGCCAAGGGTGTCGGCCAGCAAACCTGTGGCCGCAATAGGGTGCGCGGGCAGCTTGGCAGAAAAAGCGGCTAAGCGCTGGTCAATAAGGGGAATAACGCGTTCGGACATGCCTGCATTATCGGGCTTAGGCGCTCAGTGCGTGGTATGGCTGGGCCAATAGAAGGGTAATCACGGAGCAGTTTGCTTAAATGGCCGAAGCAATGTCAGTTTGCGCAAAATCATCCCCCTTGTACAGCAGGGGCAATCCACGGGATTTGGCCAGCGCGTAGGCGCAGCAGTCACCAAAATTGAGCGCGGCTTTGTGGCGGCCTTTGCCGTAACTTTCAAATGCTTTTATCGCCGTGATGGACAAAGCGTCATCAAAGGCCACGACCTCTACCGCAAACGTGTCCAGCAACTGCATGGCGCGGGGGTAGATATTACGGTTGATACCGACAATACCTAATTCGAGCTTGCTGGGGGCCGCCATCAGAATACGCTCGCTTTGCATGAGAATTTGCAGTAGCTTATGCGCATCTGCTTCATCTAAACCAATCGACATGATGGCCGATGTGTCTACAACAATTACACCGCTCATGTAGGCAACCCAAACTCGTCGTAGCCTAGTATTTCATCGTCGGTGCGCGGATCGTGAACCATTTCCCGCTTTATCTCGGCCTGAATCTGGCGCACAGCCGCCAGCTTCTCCTCCACGGTTAATTTGCGCGTTTGCTCAGCCAGTCGCCTGGCGCGGTATTCGTCGAGCACCACAATCACCTGTTTGTTCATGGAACGGTGGTTGGCAGCGGCATCTGCCCGCAAAAATTCCTGCAAATCTTCGGGCATCTCGCGCAGTGTCATGGCGGCCATGGTGTACTCCTGTCAAAATCAAATTGCATTCATTATGCCATCATGATGAATGCAAAACAAAATCAAGGGGTAAGCACAGCGCCGATACAGGCAAATGCAGCCTAAAGGTACACCTGCGGCTACACCTGATACCCCACAATATCCTTAAGCGCCGGATACCCGCTCACCGCATAAGAGGCCAGCCGCCCGCCCATGACCGTGCCTTCTACGCTGCCTACATTCAGGCCGGTATAAATCCAGTCGCCTGCGATCACGAGGTTGCTAAATCCGGTGTCCCACGCTTTGATGCGGGCGGCGGTGCTGCCGGGCGGGCTGGTGACGTAGCGCTCGGTGGGGTCGATGTTGGCGCGCCAAAACTGCTGGCCAAAGCGCTGTGCGCCCACGCCTGCATTGGCCTCGTCGTAGCCTTGCAGCAGGCTAAAGTCCAGGCCCATCGGGTCGCCCGGCGGGCTAACGGCATTGGTGGTGGCTTGGGGCAGCAGCGGGCCCATGGCAGTTTGCAGGTATTGGATGCACTGCGCTTTAACGCGGGCGCGGGCGCGGCGCGGGTAGTCGGTGTCGGTAAAGGGCGGCGGCGTTTCGTAATCGTCCATTGCGCCCGAGAGATACCACAGGCTCTGCGGCATGCTGGCCTTTGGCCAGTTTTCCCACTTGAGCAGGTGGGTAAAGTCCACGCTGCCGTCCAGCGGATTCAAATAGGTGGCGCCAATCACGCAGTCGTTGGGGTTGCGCATGGGCACATCCCAGCCCAGCGCGGCGCTGCTGCGCTTAAACCACAGCTGCATGGTTTGCGTTTGTACGGTGGTCACCTTGTCGGTCATGGTTTGCCAGCGCGGGTTGGCCGCTTGCAGCTCTTGGCACAAATAGGGCACTGCGCCTATCGATATAGCAAACACCAGTTTGTCAAAATCAACGCCCGCCACCAATTGGCGCTGCGCCACGGGCTGCCAGCCGTTCCAGTAGCTTTCCATGTCGATATTTTGCGCAGCAAGCACATCGCCTTGCACCAGCTGGTCATACAGCGGTTGACCAGGCCAAGACGGCAGACCTTGGCAGTCGATCAAGGGCTGGTACCCGTTGGCTGGGTTTTTGAGTGTGGCCTGAACACCAATGTTGACCGCAGCCACCGATTTTTTGTCAGGGCTGAGCGACAACGATTCCACTTTTTGAAAAAACTCAAATTTCACGCCGCGCTTTTTCAACACTTCATATAACGGTGCAATCACGGTTTCGCCCGTGCCCGCTTCAAATATCCACGCAAAAGCGCCTAGGAATGCAAAGCTGCGCAGCGTCCAGTGCAGGTAGCAGCCTGCGCCCATGAGCGCCGTACGGGTGGTGTCGCCTTGGGGGTATTGGTAGCTCAAATTGACGGTGTTGAGCGCCATGGGCGAGCTGATAGCAGCGCTGGACGCGCCGTGGCGGGCCAGCCAGTCGCTGAAGTTTTCGGCATCCAGCGGGTCAAAGCCTAGGGTGGCTACTTTGTCTTTGATCGTGCCGCGCAGCATGGCCACCATGAGCTCAGCCACGACCAACAGGCGGCGCAGATCGGTGTTCTGGCTGGCAAATTTAGCGAGCATGCCCTGTACCCAGTCCCATAACTTTTCTAGGTGGGCCAGCAGGTCTTGTGCATCGTGTTCTAGGCCAGTCTCAGCGGCCAGCGCTGCAGCTTCTAGCTTTTGCACCAGCCCGCTTGTATGGGTTTTGCCTTCGAGCCAATGCACGGCTTCTACCAAGCCGTGCAGCAAACCGCTGGGCTGGGCGTGGTCTGCCTCGTGTTGGTCGAAAACGCTTTGCAAAAAGCGTGCAGCAGCAGCGATCCAGCCTTCAATGCGCATGAGTTTGTCAAAGTCTGCGGGGTTGGCCGGGTCTAGGCTGTTGGTGGGCGATGTAAAGGGCCAACGCTGCAGGTGGCCACCCTGGGCGGCGCTGGCGTATTCCCACATCAGCACAAAGCTTTCGGGTTTGAAGGCTTCATGAAAAGTGGCCAGCGGCGCACCAGCGGGGCGGCCCAGCGCTTCGTAGCAGCGGGCCATCAGGGGCAGGGCGTTGTAATAGCTGCCTAAAAAGCCGTGGATGCCGTGCTCTTCAATGCGGCCATTCGGGCCGCGTGCCGTGGCGCATTTGCCGCCTAAGCGCCAGCCCATTTGGTACAAAGTGATGTCGTATTGGCTTTGCCAATCGGGCTGGCTGGTCAGCTCAAAGGCGGTAGAAAGGGCGGCAATGCCGCCGCCCAGAATGGCGATTTTTTGGGGGGTTGTCATACGCAGCGTGCTCCATCTACCTCTAAACACACACCGCTGATAAAGGCCGCTTCGTCGCTGGCCAAATACAGGGCAGCGTTGGCCACATCTAAAGCAGTGGAAAAGCGCCCCAGCGGAATGCTGGCGCGGAACTTGGCTTTGCGCTCTTCGGTGAGCTCGCCGCCCGCAAAATCTTGGCTCAGACCCGTTTCAGGGTTGAACACGGGGTTAATGCAGTTCACGCGGATGTTGTCGGGCCCCAGCTCAGCGGCTAGGGATTTTGACGTGGTGATGACCGCGCCCTTAGAGCCGTTGTACCACGTAAGCCCCGGGCGCGGGCGCAGGCCTGCGGTGCTGGCAATGTTGATGAAGCTGCCGCCACCGCCCTTGCGAAACTCGGGCACGGCATGGATGGTGGCCAGATAGATGCTTTTCACATTCACCGCATAGCATTTGTCAAAATCGTCCTCGCTCACCTCCAGCGCGGGGCGGTTGCGGTGCGTCCACCCAGCGTTGTTGACCATGACATCTAGTTTGCCGTGGCGGCTAATGGCGGCAGCAACCAGCGCTTGCACATCGCTTGATTTCGTCACGTCTGCTGCAAAAAACGAAGCAATTCCACCAGCAGCAGTAATCTCAGCAGCCACTTTTTGTCCCATGGCGGTGTTGATGTCGTTGACCAGTACTGATGCCCCTTCAGCTGCTAAGCGTTTGGCAATCCCCTCGCCAATGCCGCCGCCTGCGCCGGTCACAATGATGGATTTGGCTTGAACGCGGTGGGATGTTGTCATGGAGGTCTCCTAAATAAGTGGTGTTTAGTTTAGCGCAGCGCTAGCTTGGGCTTGGTCGGATACGTGTCAGCCATAGGTGGGGCCGATATGTGTGCTTTTCGCTTAATCCGATCGCCCTGAGCTTGTCGAGGACTCTTGTCCTGCTTGGTCACTATTTCCCCGATCGCCCTGAGCTTGTCGAAGGGTTCTTGCCTTGCTTGGTCACTGCTGCGGCCAAGCGAGCGCTGTGCCAATGCGCAAACGGATCGCTGGCCCCTTCGGGGAAGACAAGTTTTTTTGAACAAATGGGGGGAAGCGGCCTAACTCGGGCTAAAGCCCTCAGACAGAGCCCGCTTCTTATCCCCCATTTGCTCAAAAAAACAAGCTACCCCGTAGGGGCCAGCGATCCGTTTGCGCGTTGGCACAGCGCTCACTTGGCCGCAGCAGTGACCAAGCCACGCAAGAACCCTTCGACAAGCTCAGGGCGAACGGAGAAATAGTCACCGAGCCGGGCAAGCTACCCCTTCAAGAAACT
>JANOYR010000015.1:0-10443 GCA_031428975.1 Polaromonas sp.
GCCTGCGGGCGCGGCCAGCAGCACATCGCGCAGGTTGTCGGCAAACACCTTGATGGCGACTTTTTCAGCATCTTCGCGCAGGCGCGCAAGCAAATCGCGCTCAATGCTCAGGGATAGCTTGACGCGCCATGTCCACATGATGCATTTGCGCAGCAAATCATCTGCAGGCCGCGCGCTGTGGCTCCATTTGAGGTGCAATGCAATGCGGCCTTCGGCCATCGACGGCTCGGGCTTGGCGGGTTTGGCGGTGTCAGCCGCTGCGGACAAAGCCAGCGCAGACACTGGCAGCTCCAGCTTCACCTCTAAAAACTCCAGCGCCCTGCCCCGCAGCACCGCCAGCGCACGGTGGCTGGGCACGCGGCCAATCGGTTCGTCGTAGTCAAAGTAATCCCGAAACTTGGCTACCTCGGGCTTGAGCGCATCGGCTGTGGCCACGCGCTTAGAGGCCAGCAGGCCGTCGGCCCACAGCCATTCACGCAGGGCTTTCACAAGGCTGGCATCTTCAGCCCAGCGCTCGCTCAAAATGTCGCGCACACCGTCTAATACGGCTTGCACTGTGGTGAAATCGTCGCCCTGCTCGGTTTTGTTAGCCTGCACATAGGGCGCAGCAGCATCTTGTGGCACCAGTGTCGGGTCAGCCCACAGCGCATCGGCCAGCGGCTCTATGCCTGCCTCTCGCGCCATCATGCCCTTGGTGCGGCGCTTTTGCTTATACGGCGCATACAAGTCTTCTAAATCTTGCTTCGTGGGAGCCGCCATAAATGCCGCGATAAGCGCGGGAGTAAGCTTGCCCTGCGACTGCACAACCTCCAAAATGGCAGCTCTGCGCTCGTGCAACTCGCGCAAATAGCCCAAGCGGTAAGCCAGCTCACGCAGTTGGATGTCATCCAACTCGCCCGTGGCCTCCTTGCGGTAGCGGGCAATAAAAGGCACGGTCGCCCCGCCGTCTAATAAATCCACCGCCGCTTTCACCTGCGACTCTTTGACTTTAATTTCTAAGGCAATTTGCCCAATGATGTCTTGCACGCTCACGAATACGTCCCACTAAAACCCAAAGGCGCGAGTGTGCCACAGATTCGCTGGGAATTTTTACAGTTCAGCGGTCTTTTACCCAGTCGCCAGACTGAATCTGCGGTTTTGCTTGGGTAAAGGCGGCATTAATCTCGTAAACAATGCAATCGAGCGTTTCGCCATTGACTTGCACTTGAATATCCCGCTTGTAGTATTCGTCGACCTGCGCTGGGTATTCGCTTTCTATGCCGTCGAGCACTTGCTCTAGTGCTTGCCCAATGGCGTAGACTTCCCCTTCAATCACCCCAGTGCCGCCCAGCGTTACCCCCGGATAACCCCCTAAATGGAACATGCTGCCAGCAATGCGCGCCCTGCCCACAAAGCGCGGCGCGGGTTGCAAGCGCGTGATGTCGTTGTCGTCGCCACGGCGCAGCGTGCCGTAGACAAAGACGTGGCGAATGGCGGGGTATGGCGATGGGATGTGAAATGCTGGCATGATGCGATTGTAGAAAACTTCTTGCTGCTTTTTTGTGAACGACCCTGCGCACGCCCTGCATCCTTCTAGACCTACCCAAACTTGGGCTGCCTTTGCCTGCTTAGGCCTGTCTATGGCCTTGGTGGGCAGCTATGTGGCGCTGTCCAAGCCCTTGGTGGCTGTTTTTCCGGTATTTTTATTGGCTTGGCTGCGCTTCTGTATTGGCGCAGTGGCCATGCTGGGCTGGTTGCGCAAGCCCGTTGATGAATTGCCGCTGAGCGCCCGCACCAAAGGTTTGTTGTTTTTGGAATCCCTGCTGGGAAATTTTCTTTTCTCTGTGTGCATGCTCTACGGTGTCAGCATGACCAGTGCCGTCTCGGCTGGCGTGGTGATGGCGGCCATTCCGGCGGCGGTGGCGCTGATGAGCTGGGCCTTTTTAAAGGAGCGCGTGGGGCTGCGCACATGGGCGGCCATTGCATGTGCGGTGCTGGGAATTGCCTTGGTATCGCTATCAAAATCAGAGCTATATATGACCACCACACTGCGACAAGTGCCAGAAAAGTCTCAAGATAATGCCTTGCTTGGCCACCTGCTGCTGTGCGCCGCCGTACTGTGCGAGGCCGCCTATGCTGTGATTGGCAAAACCTTGTCACAGTCCATGAGCCCTAAGCGCATCAGCGCCTTGATAAATCTATGGGGCTTGCTTCTAGCCACCCCGCTGGGCATTTATATGGCGTTGTCGTTTGATTTTGCCGCAGTGCCACTGGGCATCTGGCCACTGTTGTTGTTTTATGCCTTAGCTGCCTGCGTTTGGACGGTATGGCTGTGGATGACGGGGCTTAAAACCATACCGGCAGCACGCGCTGGCGTATTCACCGTGATGCTGCCCATAAGCGCTGCAGCTGTGGGCGTGCTGTTTTTAGGCGAAAGAGTCAACGCAATGCAACTGCTTGCTTTTGGTGTTGCGTTATCGGGTGTGGTGATGGCAACCGTGCCAAGTCCGTCCAAGAATGGTGCTAGACGGCGTACAAAAAACAGCGGCTGAACACGACTTGTCCATCACCCGTGTGGTGAACCCAGCGCTTAACCAAGCGCTGGATTAATCAAATACTTGGTAGCGGTAGATCGCTGGCCGTAAACCACGATTTCGTCCAATAACAAGGCCTGCTGCAAGGAGACTTCTTTGGAGTAGTGGCTGCTGAATGTGGTGTGCAGCTCAGCCACCACTCGTGCCCTGAGCGATTGCATTTTTTCAGGGCCAAATTTTTGCAAATACGAAAACACCAACCAACCGCCCATGCCCCAAGCCATGCCAAAGTTGCGGTTAAAGCTGGTGGCGCTGGTGTCTAACCCGCCATACAAATACACCTGCTTGTGGGTGGCCGAGCCATAGCGGCTGTAGGTGCTGCTTTTTTGGCCCAAAGCGGCCTCCATGCAGCCCAAAATTTGCCCTGCCAACTGCCCGCCGCCTGTGGCATCAAAAGCCAGCGTAGCACCTGTGGCCACCAAGGCGGCCGTGAGGTCGGACAAAAAACTGGGCGACTCAGAATTGCACACATAGCTTGCGCCCATGGCTCTGAGCAAAGCCTCTTGCTCGGGTTTGCGCACAATGTTGACTAAAGCAATCGAATCTTGGGTGCAAATGCGCTGCAGCATTTGGCCGAGGTTGGATGCAGCGGCGGTGTGCACGATGGCGCTGTGGCCTTCATGGCGCATGGTTTCTACAAACCCCAAAGCAGTGAGCGGGTTGACAAAGCAGGACGCGCCTTGTGCAGCGCTGGTGCCAGTGGGCAACTCCAGGCATTGCTCGGCTTTTACACAGCGGTATTGGGTGTACATAGCGCCGCCTAACACCGCCACCATTTTGCCCATCAGGGCTTGGGCCGCAGAAGATGCCCCTGCGGCCACCACCGTGCCAGCGCCTTCGTTACCCACAGGCATTGATTGGCCTAAACGTCCCGCCATGCTTTTCATAGCAGCAGACGCAATCTGCATTGTCACTGCAGGGTTATCAGCCGTGCCAGTGGCAGCTGCGGTGCGGATGTCAGCAGCCCCAAAGAGCAGGCCAATGTCCGATGGATTCAGCGGCGATGCTTCAACACGGATAAGCACCTCATCAGATGCGGGGCTTGGCATTGGGGTGTTGTGCAAAGACAGTGTGAGTGTGCCGCCGTCTTGAACGAGCGAGCGCAGTTGCAAATTGGTGGTATCAGACATAGGGTTACAGTCTTTCAAATATGAAATAGAGATGGGCGCATTGTGCCCAATAACTGTGCAATCCGCACTGGGCGATGTCGCGCTGGCATCTTCATAGCCAACGCATGGCGGCAAACGCTAGACGCTAGCCCCAAACAAGCGCCCCACCCCAGCGGTGATTGCCATCGCCAGTGCGCCCCAAAACACCACCCGCACTGCACCTTTGGCCATGCCAGCACCCCCCGCGTAGGCAGCAACTGCGCCCAGTGCGGCCAGCACCACCAAAGTGCTGGCGGTGGTTACAACGCCAATCCAAGCGCGCGGAGTCAGCAGAGCGGCAACAATAGGCACCACAGCCCCCACGGCAAAGGCTGCGGCAGATGCCAATGCCGCTTGAAGCGGTCTTGCACGCAGCGTTTCGGTGATGCCAAGCTCGTCGCGGGCGTGTGCGGCCAGCGCGTCACCGGCCATGAGCTGCTGCGCCACTTGCAAGGCCAAGGCCTTGTCGAGCCCACGGCTGGCGTAAATAGCCGCTAATTCAGCGAGCTCGTGTGCAGGGTCTGCCGCCAGTTCGGCGCGTTCGCGGGCTAAGTCTGCCGCCTCGGTGTCCGCTTGGGACTGCACCGACACATATTCCCCCGCCGCCATCGACATGGCGCCCGCGACCAAGGCCGCCACCCCAGTGAGCAAAATCGTCTGCTGCGCCGCGCCGCTGGCGGCCACGCCCACCAAGATACTGGCTACCGAGACAACCCCGTCATTCGCCCCCAACACGCTGGCGCGAAGCCAACCAATGCGGTGGCTTTTATGAAGTTCGGTGTGGTGGCCGCGCATAAAAGGGACAGATTTAGTGGAATGCGGGTGTTTCGTTTAGCGTATCACGGACAATAGAGCCCAGCTTAACGCACGCCCCCTTATTTTCACTATTTTGTTTTGACCCCATGAAAGCCCCTGCCCGCCTGCAATCCTTGATAGAAGAAGGCTTGATCGACTCCGTGCTGCGCCAGCTCATGAGCGGCAAAGAGGCCACGGTGTATGTGGTGCGCTACGGCGATGAAACGCTGTGCGCCAAAATTTACAAAGAAGCCAATAACCGCAGCTTTCGCCAAGCGGTGGACTACACCGAAAACCGCAAGGTAAAAAACACCCGCCAAGCCCGCGCCATGGCCAAGGGCAGCAAGTTTGGCCGCGAATCCCAAGAAGCGGCGTGGCAAAGTGCTGAGGTGGATGCACTCTACAAACTAGCCGCAGCCGGCGTGCGCGTGCCCAAGCCCTATAACTTTGCCGACGGCGTGCTGCTGATGGAGCTGGTGGTCGATGCCGATGGCGATGCCGCCCCGCGTCTGAATGACTGCACGTTTACGCCAAGCCAAGCCCGCCAGCACCATGCCAGCCTGCTCGGCGAGGTGGTGCGCATGCTGTGCGCGGGCACGGTACATGGCGATTTGTCGGAGTTCAATATCTTGCTCGCCCACGACGGCCCGGTCATCATCGACCTGCCCCAAGCCGTGGATGCGGCGGGCAACAACCATGCCCAGCGCATGCTGCTGCGCGATGTCGCTAATTTGCGCGACTTTTTTGGCCAGTTTGCGCCCGAACTGCGCCAGTCGCATTTTGGCCCTGAAATTTGGGAGCTGTATACGCGCGGCCTTTTGGGCTTAGACACGCCGCTGACAGGCCGATTTATCCAGCAAAACGCTCCCGTAGACATGCGCGGTGTGCTGCGTGAGATCAACGATGCCAGCGCCGAAGATGCAGCGCGCCGCCTGCGCATACGTGCCAATTTGGGCATTGGCAACTGATTGGCCGTAGCTTTTTTTATCTAACTTGTACCCATTTTTATGAACTTTAAAATGCGCGAGAAATCGCTGTTTGCCGTGTTGCTGCGCTCGCCTTGGTGGATCAGCTTGTTAGTGGCCGCAGCTATGGCCGCCGCCGCTTCTGCCCTGCTGCCCGCGCAGTATGTGCCTTTTGGTGTGGCGGGCTGCCTGCCCTTTGTCATCATTGCTGGCATGGCGGCTTGGAAGCAGCGCGACACGATCTCCCCCGAGCGCGCAGACCAGTTGCTCGCTGATGCCGCAGCCTTGCCCGCACAGGCTTTTGTGGCCAAAATTGCCGCGTTTTATGAACGCCAAGGCTACGCAGTGAACAAACTGGCGCAGGGCAGCGCCGACTTGCAACTGGTGAAATACGAGCAAACCACCGTACTGGCCTGCAAACGCTGGAAGGCTGCCACGCACGGTGCAGAGCCGCTGCGCGAGCTCACTGCTCTGCGCGACAAACTGAAAGCAGAGCGCTGTATTTACATTAGCCAGAATCCAGTAACCGCCCAAGCCCTGGCTTTTGCAAAACAAGAAGGCATCGTCTTGATTTCAGACGCAGGGCTGGCTCAGTTGTTGGCTAGCCAAGGCTAAGCCTGAAATAGAGCTTTGTACTGATCGCGCAGCAGGTTCTTTTGCACTTTACCCATGGTATTGCGGGGTAATTCTGCAACGACCTCGCAGCGTTTGGGTATTTTAAAGTTGGCAAGCTGCGTCTTAAGCGAAGTCAATATGGCCGCGCCATCCAGTGGCACACCGGGCTTGGCAATCACCACCGCAATGCCTACCTCGCCAAAATCTGGATGCGGCACGCCAATCAGTGCACTCTCGGCCACGCCTGCCATGTCGTTGATGTAGCTTTCAATTTCAGCGGGGTAGACGTTGTAGCCGCCACTGATGATCAGGTCTTTGCTGCGGCCTACGATGTGGACATAGCCACGCTCGTCGATTTTGCCCACGTCGCCCGTCTTAAAGTAGCCGTCGGCGGTGAATTCCTCAGCGGTTTTTTCGGGCATGCGCCAGTAGCCTGCAAACACATTGGCGCCTTTGACCTGAATACCCCCAATGTCGCCGTTGGGCAGCGGGCGGCCGTCGTCCCCACAGACACGCAGGTCTACGCCTGGCAAGGGGAAACCCACCGTGGCGGCGCGGCGCTCGCTTTGGCTCGCGTAGCGTGCATCAGCGGCATAGGGGTTTGACGTGAGCATCACTGTCTCGCTCATGCCGTAGCGCTCAAGAATAGTGTGACCCGTCTGGGCTTGCCATGCTTCAAAGGTTTCTTTGAGCAAAGGCGCAGAGCCTGCGATGAAAAGGCGCATATTTTTGGTGGCTTCTTTGGTCAAGGCTGTCTCGGCTAACATGCGCACATACAGCGTGGGCACGCCCATGAATACAGTGGCCCTTGCCATCAAAGCAATAGCGGCCTTGGGCTCAAATTTGTCCATCCAAAGCATAGCGCTGCCGTTGACCAATGCGCCGTGAATAGCCACAAACAGGCCATGCACATGGAAAATGGGCAGGGCATGCACCAATACATCGCCTTTTTTCCAACCCCAATAGCTTTTAAGCATGAGCGCATTCGACAGCATATTGCCGTGCGACAGCATCGCGCCTTTGCTACGCCCTGTTGTGCCGCTGGTGTACAAAATTGCGGCCAAATCGGCCTCTGAGCTTATGGCGCAGGTATGCTGGTCAGAGCAGTGGGCGGCACGCTCAAGCAAAGTGCCTGTGCGGTCGTCATCGAGCGTGAAGACCGACTGCGATCCGCAACTGAAGGCAATTTTGCTCACCCAACCAAAGTTTTTGCTGCTGCACACCACCACGGCTGGCTCGGCATTGGTGATGAAATATTCAATTTCGGCACTTTGGTAGGCGGTGTTGAGCGGTAAAAACACCAAGCCTGTGCGCAGCGTGGCCAAATACAGCACCATGGCTTCGACTGATTTTTCAACCTGCACGGCCACGCGAGCCCCTTTGGGCAGTTGAAGGCCTTCTAATAAATTGGCGACCATGGCGCTGGAGCGCTCTAAATCGCGCCAAGAGTAGCGCAGGCCGTGCGTAGTTTCAACGGCCAAACTGTCTAAGTCAGCAGGAAATTGGGTGCGAAGATTGGCGTAAAGATTGGCGTTTTTCATATATTTTCAAAATGGGGGCTGCGTTTTTCTAAAAAGGCTTGGATGCCCTCTTTGTGGTGTGGCGCAGCCGCATAGGCATATGGATTTGCTATTAAATCATTAGCAATATCTGTTGATTCTGCGGTGACATTGCCCGTATTTTCTTTCAATATGGCTCTGAGCGTTTGCTTATTCAGCGCAGCCGCCTGCGTGCTGAGCTGGGCGATACGATGGGCCATTTGCAAGGCGTGTTCGGCGACTTGGGCATCGGCGGCCACTTGGCCTAAAAAGCCACTTTGCAGCATCTGCTGGGCATTGAAAGTTTGCGCGGCCAGCAACATCTGCCGCGCGGTAGACGCGCCCACCGCCTGCACCACTATCGCCGCCTCACGCGGTGCCATGGGAAAGCCCAACTTGGCAATCGGTGCACCAAATACCGCCGCCTGCCCCGCCAAGCGGATATCGCAGCAGGCGGCAATTTCTAGCCCACCGCCCATGCAAAACCCGTCAATTTGCGCAATCAAGGGCAGGTCGCAGGCCAACATGGCATCCAGCGCGGGGGCGACTTCTTGCTCATGAAAATACCGCAGTTGCGCCTCGTCAAAACGAAAACTGGGGTATTCAGAAATATCACCGCCCGCACAAAAATGCGCACTGCCGTCCTGGCAAGCTGCACCGCGTAGCACAATGGCTTTGATTGGAGTATTTTGGATAGAATTTTGGCCAATGTCACCGTAAAATGGCGATAGTTTGCTACTAAATAGTGAGCGCAATTGCACCCACATGGCGCGCGACATGGCGTTACGTTTGGATGGATTGCACAAGGTGACGAAGGCTAACTCGCCCGTGCGCTCCACGGTCACCGCGCCCACTTGCACAGCAAGCTCCATCAGTCCAGCTTAGCGCCCGAGGCCTTCACCACCACGGCCCAGCGTTTGATTTCAGCGTTGACAAAGCTGGCAAATTGCGCGGGCGTGGTGTTAGGAAATTCTGCCCCCTGCCCTGCCCAAATGGTTTTGAGCTCGTCGCCACCAAAGGCTTTGCGCAGTTCGGCCACCGCTGCAGTTTGTGCGTCCGCTGGCATGGCTTTGGGGCCCCACACCCCGTACCATGTGGTCACGGTGTAGTCGGGCAAACCCAGCTCGGCCGCACACGGCACATCGGGAAATGCAGGGTTGCGCTTAGCACCAGACACCATCAGCGCCTTGACGCGGCCACCTTTGATGTGCGCAGCCGATGAACCCAGGCCGTCAAACATCATGTCTACCTGCCCGCCCACCAGGTCGCGCAGCGCAGGGCCCGCGCCAGTGTAAGGAATGTGGGTGATGAATGTCTTGGTTTGCAGCTTAAACAGCTCGCCTGCCAAGTGGTGTGATGTGCCGGTGCCAGCCGAGCCGTAGTTGAGTTTGGCAGGGTTCTTTTTGACGAAGTCTAAAAACTCTTTGAAATTGGCCACAGGCACTGTTTTGGGGTTCACCACCAAGACCTGCGGCACCACAGCAGCCAACACCAAGGGCACGAAGTCGCGCTCTAAATCATAGTCGAGCTTGTTGTACATCGACGGAGCAATGGTGTGGTGCACCGCGCCCATGAAGAGGTTGTAGCCATCGGGCGCGGCCTTGGCCGCAATACCCGCACCCAGCGTACCGCCGGCACCGCCACGGTTGTCAATGACCAGCTGTTTGCCTGTATTTTTAGCAAATATGGCCGCTAATGGCCGCGCAAACGCATCGGTGCCGCCGCCTGCAGGAAAGGGCACCACCATGCTCACTGGCTTGGTAGGCCAAGCCGTCTGGGCGAATGCCGATAAAGAAAAAGGCAAGATTGCCGCACTGCTGGCTTGCAAAAGGGATCTGCGTTGAATCGTCATACTGTCTCCTATAAAAATAATTACATCAGTTTTTCTACTTCGCCTGCCAGCGGAATTTTTCCGCTGGCCAACATATCTCGGTGCTTATCCAGCTTCTTCAAATCGTACAAATAATTAACCATCAGGCCATACGACTGTTTGATGCCCTTGCCACTGGGGTCACCCGCCCAGTTGATGCGCTCTATTTTCGCGCCATTCCCTAGGTGAAAGCGCGCCACTGCATCCAATGGTTTACCCTCATGCCATTGGCCGCCTAGGTATTGGGCGGCGCCTTGGTGTAGGGCCTTGCGCAGGGGGGATTTTTCGCTTAAGGCCAGTACATCGGTTTCGCTAGCTTGCGCGGCCAAATCGCTGTTGTTGCGCTGTAGCCATGCGCGGTAGCCTGGTATGGGCGAGAGCGTGGCAAAATTTTTGAGGCGTGGAAAGTCTTCTTTGAGCGTTTCCACCACGCGTTTGATCAGCGAGTCGCCAAAGCTCACGCCCTTGAGGCCATTTTGCGTGTTGCTGATCGAGTAAAAAATGGCTGTCGTGGCGCGGCGCAAATCCACTGGGGCGGCGCTTTCATCCAGCAGGGGCGTGATGCAGTCAGACATAATATCCAAGAGCGCTACTTCCACAAAAATCAAAGGCTCATCGGGCAGGCGTGGGTGAAAAAACCCGTAGCAGCGGCGGTCAGAGTCGAGGCGGTTTTTTAGGTCTGCCCAGCTTTTGATGTCATGCACCGCTTCGTATTGGATGAGCTTTTCCAGCATGGAGGCGGGCGAATCCCAGCTGATGCGCTTGAGCTCCAAAAAACCCACGTCAAACCATGTGGAAAACATGTATTCCATTTCTACATCCAGCGCCTGCAAGCGCTTGTCGGCTTTGAGCGCGAGCAACATGTCTGCCCGCAGGTCGACCAAAAAACGAATGCCCTCTGGAAACGCGCTAAAGCGCTGGAGCAACCTGCGCCTTGGC
>JANOYR010000016.1:0-5863 GCA_031428975.1 Polaromonas sp.
GCGTCCTAGCTGCGCAGTGGTTTCTACCGTATTGCTTTTGTTGAGCCCATAGCGCCACAGGCCAGATACAAAACCCTCCCCATAGCCCACCGTGTCTTGGCCTAAGTTTTGCCGGGTTTTGCCTAGCTCGACACTCCAATCGGTCAAGCCTTCTTCTAGCATGCTCGAATGGCTAAAAAACGGCTGCACAATGACTGTTTCGCGCCCTAAAACATCGCGCACCACCATGCGCACCTGCCCGCTGCCAGAAAGCAGGGGAAAATTGTCGATGGCAAATGGGCCGGTTGGCACATTGGAGGTTTGGCGCAGTGCATCGTTGATATACAGCTCCACGGTGCTCGGTGCGCTGGATGTTCCGCGAATCACGGGAATCGGCTGTGTTAAAAACCCCGGCGCAAGCGCGTAATTGCGCGAAATTTGCAGCCCACCAAAATACACCGAACGCGCGCCCACGCCAGGGCGTGTGCCACTGTCACCCGCGCGTAGCGTGACTTTTGAGTCGGGAAAATCCCGCGTAAATGTGGTTTCTAGTCGCCGCCATTTGCTTGGTGTGGCTGCGTCGTTAGACCCAAGGTTTTGCCCAACATAGCTGGAGGTAAGCACCCCCCAATTGTTAGAAAAACCAAACTCGGTGAGCGCCCCCAGATCCTGTGTGGCGGCAATGCCTGCAATGCGTTGGTAATTGGCGTTCAGGTCAATGTTGACAAACGCAGCAGGAACGCTGGGGGAGACCTTGGGAAGCTTGGCAGCATCGGTTGCCAAGCGAGTGGCTGAGAATGCGACAGATGAGAATGTCAAATCAACCGACTGGTTGGCAAAATTCAATACGGCTTGGTAGCCTGCAATGGTGTTAAGCGCAAAGAAAGTCTGCCCCCTGTATTCCACGGGCTGTGCAGTTTCTTTGCGCGGTAAGCGCCATTCGTCAAATGCATCTTGCGGGGCGTGCAAAATGCCCTGCCGCTCCAGCAGTAACCATTGGCCACCCTGCGCTCCATTCACGCGCACCTCAAGCGGCAGTATCCGGTCTGGGTTGGCGCTCGCTGCGGCCGACTTTGGCGCATTGGACACCACTGGCGCATGGGTGTTTGCAGCGGCGGCAACAGGCAATAGCGCTTGGCTAGGCGGCGCAATGTTGGCTATTTGGGCAAATTGCAAATTGATTGACCGAGCACCAAAATTTTGAGTTGCCTCAAATCCCGGAGCCGATGCCAATGGATACCATGTTTGCTGGTTATAGCTGATGCTCTCAGCATGGGAGCGCCTGCGGACAGCCCAGGCGCTGAAAGCTTCCACCGGAGCGTACAAGACCCCACTGCGGTCAAGCAGCGTCCATTGCCCTGCTGGCTGGCCATTGACATTGACTGTCAGTGGCAACAATTGGTCTTGCGCTAAAACTGGAGCATGGGTTGCCAGTGTCGCAACAGCAACAACACTGGCTGCCGCCAAGGGCAACCATGCAACAACAAAGCGGGGGCGGGGTTGCAGCATCGGTGCGCACGTGCTTATCCAGCAACGCACTAAGGCAGATTTACAGAAAACTCTTGACTCTTGCCGTCGTCAAAAGTCACCTGCAAGGCAATTGCGCCTGTGCTGATAGCCATTTCGGGCTTGATACCAATGGACTTGCTTGCACCGGGCAATATGTACACACCGCCTTCAAATTTAGCCAAGGCATCGGCTCCGCGCTTGAGGCTAATCTCTCGAATTTGGGCATATGCAGTGCCAGTATTGCTGCACGCCACAATGACGGACGCACTTTCGCGTGTGGCGCGGCAATCCACTTCGCGTTTGGCAATGGGAGGGGTGATAAATACGGGCATCGACAGAGCCAAGATAATCGGCACTTCGACCACGCCTGTTTTGGGGGCGGTAATTTCAGGCACTTCGCGCACAATCAAGCGGTAAGTCAGCTGGCGGCTCGCATCGGCGGGCTTGAGCAAAGCCAGTCGCACCACTTGCCGACCCTTAGGAGCCAGCTTGATAATAGGCGGCGACAAAATCAGGTCTTCGGTGAGCACCAGCTCGTCTGTGCCATCAGGTTTTTGACTCCACACATTAATGTCTGCCTGCAAAGCCACAGGCGTATCGCCTTCGTTGGTAAGGGTAATGGCCACCGCTCGGTCACGCGGTGTCATGTAAATGCGCACTGGCGTCACAGAAAAAGTAGCGGCCCATGTGGGGAGCAGTGCAGTGCCAAAAGTGAGCGCTACCAGCGCAAACAAGTAGTGGCGAAGCGCATTGGCCGAGAGGAAGCGATTTTGAGTGTTCATACTCAAAAGCTTACCAGTAATTCTAGGCCTTCGTCCTGTTCGTTCAAATTTAGCATGCGAAGCGCCGTAATCGTGCCCGCTCCAACCCCTTGGAGCGTGGTGGATATAGAGCTGTAGGCCGCAGTAGAAGGCGCGTTTTGGTGCACATTGAACGCATAAGCACCTCCATGGACCCCTACAAAAGACTTATTCAAGGCGGGTTCAATGCTTACAAACTGGCTCGAACCACACACCACCTTGACAGTAGCATTGGTTTGCTGGCTCAGCGAACTGCTGGTGCAAACATTCAAAGCGCCTTGGTTGAGCGTGACGGTGACCAAAAAGCCACCAGCAGCTGTACCCGCATGCGCCACCATGTGAAACGCCGCCCAAAGCAGAAAAATGCTCAGAAGGCGGCGCATGGTGAAATGTACGAACTACAGCAGTCGGTTTTTAGTACGTAATAATTAACATGCGAGCATCTGAAGCAGTAACGGTGGCGGCATTTGTTCCGTCTGAAGTACCTGCTTGGCCCGCTGGCATAGAGCCACCGATGCTATATCCATAGGTGGCCGCAGTACCTAATACTGTCGCTGTAGGTGCAGTGCCAGCACCTGGAGTTGTTGGAGTCACAGTCAGTGCGTATTGAAGACCAGCAACAACTCCGGCGGCGCCACCCGCGCCGTTGAATGCAACCGTAGGTGCAGCTAAATTCCTTGTGCACTCAAAACCCACAGTTACGGCTGTAGCGTTTACAGCCGAGCCAAATGCAGTGTAAGCAAAAGCCAACGTAGGCGCTGCACCAGTGACTCTGCATTGGGTAGTCAGCGTTACGTCCACGCTGAAGTTGGCGTTGGCAGTCGCAGCATGCGCCAAATTGCCAAAAGTTGTAACCAAACCTAACAAAGAGACCAGAGCGAGCTTTTTCATGATAGTTTTCCAAAAATGTAGTGAAATCAAACAGTTGTGGTGCTGTTTGCAGCGTGTGGATGTAATGTAGGGCTTATTTAGGGGGTTTCCAAGCCCTTTGGTCGCATGAAAGTTACCGTTCGTCACTTTTTTGGGGGTTTGTGAGCCTTGTTCTAAATTCATGTTGAAAAAGTCACGTTTGTCGCCACATGTAAACTTCTAGTTCTGTTGTTTTTTGTATTTTTTATAAGCCATGACCAAAAAAACCCTTTCTTTTCAAGCCGAAGTCGCCCAGCTCTTGCATTTGGTGACGCATTCGCTCTACAGCAACAAAGAAATTTTTGTCCGCGAACTGGTGTCCAACGCATCAGACGCTTGCGACAAGCTGCGCTTTGAGGCAATTAACACGCCCGCTTTGTACGAAGACGCGCCTAATTTAGAGGTGCGCATCAGCTACGACAAAGAAGCCAAAACCCTCACCATTGCCGACAACGGCATCGGCATGTCGGCGCAAGACGCGATTGACAATTTGGGCACGATTGCTAAGAGCGGCACCAAAGACTTCATGAGCAAGCTGGGCGATGCGCAAAAGGCCGATGCCAAAGACCAAGGCGCACTGATTGGCCAGTTTGGCGTGGGCTTTTATTCAGGCTTTATCGTAGCCGAAAAAATCACCGTGGAGTCGCGCCGCGCGGGCTTGCCGCATGCAGAAGGCGTGCGCTGGGTCAGCGGCGGTACGGGCGAGTTTGAGGTGGAAGCCATTACCCGCACCCAGCGCGGCAGCAGCATCACCCTGCACCTGCGCGACGATGCGCTGGAATACGCTAATAGCTACAAAATAAAGAGCATTGTCAGCAAATACTCTGACCACATCAGCCTGCCCATTTTGCTAGAAAAAGAAGAATGGAAAGAAGGCGAACCCATTGACGCAACCGACCCGACCAAGGGCACCAGTGGCGGCGGCATGGTGAAAACCGGCGAATGGGAAAAAGCCAACGAAGCCAGCGCCCTGTGGACGCGGCCTAAAAAAGACCTGACTAAAGAGCAATACGACGAGTTTTACAAGCAAATCAGCCACGACCAAGACGCGCCCCTGGCCCACACCCACAACCGCGTAGAGGGCAGCACCGAATACACCCAGCTTTTGTACATTCCTGGCACTGCGCCGCAGGATTTGTGGAACCGCGAGAAAAAAGCCGGCATCAAGCTGTATGTCAAGCGCGTCTTCATCATGGACGATGCCGAGGCGCTCTTGCCCGTTTACCTGCGTTTTGTAAAAGGCGTGGTGGATTCGGCCGATTTGCCCTTGAATGTGAGCCGCGAACTGCTGCAAGAAAGCCGCGACGTGAAAGCCATTCGCGAGGGTTGCACCAAACGCGTGCTGGGCATGCTAGAAGACTTGGCCAAATACGATGCCGCGCCAGTGACCGCTACAGAAGCAGCAGCTGACGCTGTGACCGACGTGCTCAGTGATGAGGACAAAGCCAAACAAGGCCAATACAGCAAGTTTTACACCGAATTTGGCGCGGTACTTAAAGAAGGTTTGGGCGAAGATTTTGCCAACAAAGACCGTCTGGCTAAGCTGCTGCGCTACGCATCGACCAGCAGTGACGCGCAAAATGTGAGTCTGGCCGACTACAAAGCCCGCATGAAAGAAGGCCAAGAAGCCATTTACTACATCACCGCTGACACGCTCGCTGCCGCTAAGAACAGCCCGCACATCGAAGTCTTCAAAAAGAAAGGCATCGAGGTGCTGTGCATGACCGACCGCGTGGACGAGTGGTCGCTGAACTACCTGTTTGAGTTTGACGGCACGCCGCTGCAGTCGGTAGCCAAAGGCGCTGTAGATTTGGGCAAATTGCAAGACGAGACCGAGAAAAAAGCCGCCGAAGAAGCCGCCGAAGGCAGCAAAGAGCTGGTCGCTAAGCTCAAAGAAGCGCTCAAAGACAAAGCCCAAGACGTGCGCGTGACCACCCGTTTGGTGGACAGCCCTGCCTGCCTAGTGGTGCAAGACCACGGCATGAGCACCCAACTAGCCCGCATGCTCAAGCAAGCGGGCCAAGCCGCGCCCGAGACCAAGCCCATCTTAGAAGTCAACGCCGAGCACCCTTTGATCAAAAAACTCGGCAATAGTGTGGGAACAGATGCGGTTCACTTCCACGACCTAGCCCACATCGTGTTTGACCAAGCGCTTTTGGCCGAGGGCGGCTTGCCCGATGACCCGGCGGCTTATGTCAAGCGGGTCAATGCATTGCTGGTTTAACGCCAATACCTTAGTGTGACAAAATTTGCTGTTTCAAAATTGAATCTTGAAATAGCAAATTTGCGCTAAGGACGGATAAATTGAGCCCGAGCGCGCTCGACCACGGTACGGCTGTGGCAGCCTTCTAAGTGGTCGTTCACCACGCCCATGGACTGCATCAGGGCATACATGGTGGTGGGCCCCACAAAACTAAAGCCACGTTTTTTCAACGCCTTGCTCAAGGCCAATGATTCAGCCGTTTGCCCCAACGTGCTGGCCACTTCGGGGCTGATGGTTAGGGGGCGATTTTGGGGCGCAGGCTCGGGCGACCAAATGAGCTTGGCCAATGCGCCTTCGCCTTGTTCGTCGATCAATTCGCAGACGCGCTGGGCATTGTTGATAGCGCTGACAATTTTGCCTCGGTGGCGGATGATACCAGCGTCAAGCACCAGCCGCTCAATGT
>JANOYR010000017.1:0-2626 GCA_031428975.1 Polaromonas sp.
ATGCGAAGGCGCGCTGTTGGTGGTAGATGCATCGCAAGGTGTTGAAGCGCAAACCGTAGCCAACTGCTACACCGCCATTGAGCTGGGTGTAGAAGTGACTGCTGTGCTGAACAAAATGGATTTGGCCAGCGCCGACCCCGAAGCTGCGCGCCAAGAGATTGAAGAAGTCATTGGCATCGACGCATCAGACGCTATTCCGTGTTCTGCCAAAACCGGCATGGGTCTGGAAGAAATTTTAGAAACCATTGTCAAAAAATTCCCTGCGCCGCGCGGCAACCCCGACGGCCCGCTGCGCGCCATGATTGTCGACAGTTGGTTTGACACTTACGTAGGCGTAGTGATGCTGGTGCGCGTGGTCGATGGCCGCTTGGCCAAAGGCGACCGCTTCAAGCTCATGGCCACCGAGGCGCAGTACAACGCCGACAGTGTAGGCGTGTTCACCCCCGCCAACGAGCCGCGCCAATCGCTCGAAGCAGGGCAGGTGGGCTATATCATTGCGGGCATCAAAGAGCTCAATGCCGCCAAGGTGGGCGACACCGTGACACGCGTGGTGTTGGGCTCTGGCGGGGCGGCGCATACCGCTACGCAGGCACTGCCGGGCTTTAAAGAAATACAGCCGCAGGTCTTTGCTGGTTTGTATCCCACAGAGTCCAACCAATACGATGCGCTGCGTGATGCACTGACTAAGCTGCAACTCAACGATTCGTCGCTGCGCTTTGAGCCAGAGGTGTCGCAAGCGTTGGGCTTTGGTTTCCGCTGTGGTTTCTTGGGCCTTTTGCACATGGAGATCGTGCAGGAGCGTTTGGAGCGTGAGTTTGATCAAGATTTGATCACGACAGCACCCAGCGTAGTGTATGAAGTGGTGACTGGCGGCAAAGATGCGCAAACCCTCACCGTGGAAAACCCCTCGAAGATGCCCGAGGTGAGCCAGATTGTCGAGATTCGCGAACCAATCGTTACGGTGCATTTGTATATGCCGCAAGAATACGTAGGCGCGGTGATGACACTGGCCAACCAAAAGCGCGGCGTGCAAATGAACATGGCCTACAAAGGCCGCCAAGTGGTGTTGACCTACGAAATGCCGCTGGGCGAGATCGTGCTGGACTTTTTTGACAAGCTCAAATCGGTGAGCCGCGGTTATGCCAGCATGGACTATGAGTTCAAAGAATACCGCGCATCGGACGTGGTCAAGGTGGATATTATGCTCAACGGCGAGCGTGTGGACGCACTGGCCATCATTGTGCACCGCAGCCAAGCCACCTACCGTGGCCGTGGTGTAGTGACCAAAATGCGTGAAATTATTTCGCGTCAGATGTTTGATGTGGCGATTCAGGCGGCGATTGGTGCAAACATCATCGCGCGTGAGACAATCAAAGCATTGCGCAAAAACGTGTTGGCTAAATGCTATGGCGGCGACATCACGCGTAAGAAAAAGCTCTTAGAGAAACAAAAAGCAGGCAAAAAACGCATGAAGCAAATCGGCTCAGTTGAGGTGCCTCAAGAAGCGTTTTTAGCGATTTTGCAGGTCGACGATTAACAGGTGAATGGTTTGATTTTAAGTATGATGCCCGCGCTGACTAGCGCAGTCCTTGCAGCCTTTGTGGGCTATGCGGCTTCTTGGTACTTTGGCTATGTCGAGGGCAATTTTGCACTCCTGTTGTTTTTGGCGGTGCTCGTAACAGGCGTTTACTGGGTGGCTGAAGTATTGTTTTTTTTACCGCAGCGCAAACAAGCTGCCCGCACATTGGACGAGGCCTCTGCTAAGCGTGTGGCCGAACTCAAAAATATGGGCATAGCGCACGCTGAAGGCGCAGTCGAATCGCTCGAAGAAGCCAAATACAAGTTAGTGATGCAGCCGTGGTGGCTAGACTGGACAGCAGGGCTTTTCCCGGTAATTGCCGTGGTGTTTGTTTTGCGTTCGTTTTTGTTTGAGCCTTTCAAGATTCCCTCTGGCTCAATGATTCCCACCTTGCTGATTGGCGATTTGATCTTGGTCAATAAATTTGCTTACGGCGTGCGCTTGCCAGTGCTCAACACCAAAATTATCGACATGGGCGAGCCCAAGCGCGGTGATGTGATGGTTTTTCGCTATCCGCCCAAACCGAGTTTGGACTATATCAAGCGAGTAGTTGGAGTGCCAGGTGATGAGGTTAGCTATCTCAACAAAATTTTAATGGTTAACGGAAAAGTGGAACCTAAACAGCCACTGCCAGATTATTTTGATGAAGACACTGTGCGATACAGCAGACACTTTAGCCAAACCGTGGACACCGGAAATGGCACCAAAACCCATCAAATCCTCAACGATTTAGACCGACCTGCATTTGTGCCTGGAGCCGACGATTTTGTGAACAAAGAAAACTGCCGCTACAGCGCAGAAGGTGTGGTGTGCAAAGTGCCCGCTGGACATTACTTTATGATGGGCGACAATAGAGACAATTCGCTGGATTCGCGGTATTGGGGTTTTGTGCCCGAAAAAAATATTGTCGGACGTGCGTTTTATGTGTGGATGAATTTTGGCAATATCAAACGTATTGGCAGTGTTGACTGACATACCAGGAGTAACAGGCTATGAAATCTAAACAACGTGGTGTTTCGTTTATTGGGCTGCTGTTTGTTGGTGGCA
>JANOYR010000018.1:0-2087 GCA_031428975.1 Polaromonas sp.
CCAGCACGTCCTCAGGCAAAGCCCCGCTGCCCGCATGCAGCTCTACATCGGCCTGCCCATTCACCGCACGCAGCGCACTGCCAAACTCCGCCAGCGCCGACGCATTGATCACATGCACCGCAAACGCCAGCGCCACCCCCAACATAACAGCCACCACAGCCGCCCCACTGCGCCACGGGTGGTGCAAGAGCTCGCGCAGGGAGAAGGCTTGGAGGAGGGTGGCTAAGAGCTTAAAACGTTGCATAAAAGGTTCAAAAACTGCGATTTATCCCCCTTTTGTAGTAAGACAAAACGCGCAACTGTCGGTAGTCTAAGGCCTTCTTTAACTTATCGGAGCAATCCATGACTATCAAAACTGCCATTACCCCATTAACCAAACGCCGCGATCTGCTGCTTTTCGCCTCCAGCTCGCTGGCACTTGCCGCCTGCGGCGGCGGAGGTGGCGGCGGTGCCGATGCGCGCACTACTGATCTGGACTACACCAAAAAGGCGTGGTTTGAAGGCAAACTGATAGACGCTGCGGGCGCGGGCATATCGGGCGCTCTGGTCTACATTCCGTATAAGGGCACTGTGTATTTAGCCAATACCGACGGTGAAGGTAAATACAACCTCCAAGTGGCAATTTCGGATTTTGCGGGCTTGAGCACTTGGATAGTTAAGTTTTTCAAAGAAGGTTTTTTGCCTAAATTTCTGACATTCAACGAACCAATGGCGGGCGCTACTATATATGGGCTGCGCACTGAGGAGGGGCGATTGACTAAACTGCAAGCCAATGAGTTCTCATCTCTGAACTTTGCAAGCCTCTTCCATATTGGAGATGATAAGTTTACAGGCAGTATCAATTCCCAGTTGCAAACATCAAGTATCGGTAGTTCTAACAAATCTACAGTGTTCCCATGGACTGCAGATCTTGATGGTAAATTTAAATCTGCTGAGGTGTCTTTAAAAATACGCGGATTGAATGGCGCAACAAACACAACGAAAGGATTCATTTCTTTGGTAGGTGCAGATAACAGCACAATTGGCAATTCGCATATTCTGAACTACAACAGCGATTCAAACGGGGGATACAGTGATGTTGTTTTTTCGGTAGCATTGCCAAAGACCATAGGTGTTGGAGCGTTGTCTGTGTATCACCAAACTGGTGGAATTCCAGGCGATATAGACGATGTTGAGTACACAGGCATTTCGGTTCGTTTGGTGCCATAGGTGCGCATCGTGCGCTCAAAGCACAGCAGCTAACGCACTTGGTGCTAGCTGCTGTATAACTGGCGTATATTGCTGTGAAAATTTAAAACCCGTATCTCAAATGAGTTATAGTTAACGCTGTTATATAGGAAGCCTCATGACCACTGCCACCTCCATGCTCCACGTTCGGGTGGACGATGCCATCAAAGCGCAGGCCACTGAAATGCTGGCTTCAGTAGGGCTGAGCGTTTCAGAGGCGGTGCGTTTGTTTTTGCACCGTGTGGTGGTAGAGCAGGCTTTTCCGCTAGAACTCAAAGCGCCCAATGCCGCCACACGCGCTGCCATGGCCGAGGCTGACGCAATAGCCCGTGCACGCAGTGCACGCTTTACTTTTGGGCAAGCGCTGTTTGATGACCTCGATAAAAACAGCGCAGGATAAACGCAGCACGCCACCGCGCGCTGCCGATTACTCTAAGAGCTTTCTCAAGGACTGGGGGCAGCTCAGCCGCTCTGGCCGCTACGACATGCACCGCTTAAAAGAGGCCATGTTGCTGCTGATAGCCAACGATGCCCCGCTGCCCGCCCAGTGGTTAGATCACACCCTCAAAGGCGACTGGCAAGGCCACCGCGAATGTCATATTGGCGGGGATTTTTTGCTGGCCTACAAAATTGACGACAGCGGAAAAACTGGGCTAGTTATTTTTGTGCGGGCGGGTTCGCACGCACAATTATTTGGCTAGACAATCCCCGACGCTGTTAAATGCAACACCCGATCTGCCCGCTGCGCAGCTGCTTGCGAATGGGTGACCAGCACCAGCGATGCGCCGTGGGCACGGGTTTGAGCGATTAGCGCATCCATCACGCGCTCGGCGGTGGCGGGGTCTAGGTTGCCTGTGGGC
>JANOYR010000019.1:0-1910 GCA_031428975.1 Polaromonas sp.
ACGCGGTCATCATCATCAGCGCCGACGCGCTAGCGCCCCACCAGTCGGTCATCAGCGTGATGGAGGCGGCCCGCCGCGCGGGTTTGAACCAAATCACCTTCGCCACGCAAAACTCGGCGCAGTCGGGTAAAAAATAAGCATCCGTTTGCTATTTTTTAAGGTTTTCTACCCAATGTCACCGCCATATGGTCAAAGTTCGCTCTAATTTTGAGAGTGAATTAACTGCCGCTTGGCTGCGCAAAGGCGCTTTGGCTTGGGCGCTGTGGGACATTGCCTTGGTTTACCAATGGCTGGTGGGCTTGCGCCGCTGGCTCTACCGCATCGGCGTTTTCAAGTCATTCAAACTGGCCGTGCCCGTGGTCGTGGTGGGCAATGTGGTGGCTGGCGGCGCTGGCAAAACACCCACCGTGATCGGCATTGCCCAGCATTTGCAAGCCAAGGGCTGGCGCGTAGGCATTGTGTCGCGCGGGTACGGGCGTGAAGATGGGCGTGTCAGTGGGCGTGGCAGTCAACCCGACAGCCTGCGCGATTCAGTGCGAAGCAGTAGCAGCGCGTTTGACAAAAAACGGGCCAAAACCGCCGCCCTAGAAGTGCTGCCAAGCAGCATCCCCAGCGAGGTAGGCGATGAGGCGCAGTTGCTGGCACGCACACTAAACGCTCCCGTATTCGTAGCAAACAATCGCCATTTGGCGGCGACATCGCTCTTAAATTCTTACAAAAATGTGACGGTCATCTTGTGTGACGATGGTTTGCAGCATCTGGCCTTGCAGCGCGACGTGGAGGTGGTGGTGTTTGACGACCGAGGCGTGGGCAACGGCTGGACACTGCCCGCCGGCCCCCTGCGCGAACCGTGGCCGCGCCAAGATGCGTCTAAGCAAATCGTGCTCAACACTGGCAGCAGCCCCAAAATAGACGGATACCAAGCCACCCGCCGCCTCGCTGACTACGCTATTGCACAAGACGGCAGCCGCATGGCGCTGGCCGCACTGGTTGGCAAACCCATCCACGCGCTGGCAGGCATTGCAAATCCGCAGGCGTTTTTTGGCATGCTAGGCAACGCCTTGCAGGCGCAGGGCTTGTCATTGGCGGACTGCGAGCCGCTGCCAGACCACTATGATTTTAAGAGCTATAAACGACCATTTTACGGTGACATATGGCATATTTGCACTGAAAAAGACGCTGCAAAACTGTGGGCAGTCTGCCCCAATGCCTTGGCTGTGCCTTTGCTGCAAACGATCGAACCCGCGTTTTTTGAGGCGCTGGATGCACGCTTAGCCCAACTGGCTTTGGATTGACTTTAGAAGCAGCTTGCTCTGGTGCGCCCGAGCTGCGTATTAACTCTGCCGCCACTCCCTCATGGCGGGCATACCGCAAATCGGTCGGACGGCAGAGTTAATACGCAGCTCGGGCTATGCTCGTTTTTAGGTTTTAATACCGAAATCAGCCTCTTTTAGTGCTGTATTCACTATGGAGTTAGTAGCAGACTATGCCCTTTTGACGGTGACATCTGCACTTTTTCCTTCAAAAAATGCATGCCGTGTCAATGACACTCCAAAAACCTTACCCACTCGCCCTGCTGCCAAGCGAGCACTGCGGCTAACGCGCTCTGGCCAAGCCTGTGGCAGGTTCGCACAGAGTTGGTCACGCTGCTGCTAAGCGAGCGTTATGCCGCAGGGCGGAGTGTTTTACAAGTTTTGGCTGCGATTGGTACCTTCCATGTCTAAAAGTGCATTTATCACTGTAAAAACGCCATAGTATGCTACATATTTAGTAGTAAATACAGTGCAAAGCGCGACTGATTTAGGTATTAAAACTTAAGCACGAGCATAGCCCGAGCAGCGGTTTGGCGCTCCCGTCCGACCGATTTGCGGTATGCCCGCCATGAGGGAGCGGCGGGAGCGCCAAAACGC
>JANOYR010000020.1:0-5242 GCA_031428975.1 Polaromonas sp.
GCTGGGCGACGATGTGTTTGCCGATGACCCGAGCGTGAACGCGCTACAAAGCAAAATTGCCGATATGCTGGGCTTTGAGGCGGCGCTTTTTACACCCACGGGCACGCAGAGCAATTTTTGCGGTATTTTGGCGCACTGCCAGCGGGGCGACGAATACATGGTGGGCCAAATGGCGCACTGCTACCGCTGGGAAGGCGGTGGCGCAGCGGTGCTGGGCAGTGTGCAGCCGCAACCCATAGCGCATGCGGCGGATGGCTCGCTGCCGCTGGCCGAGATTGAGGCGGCGATGAAGCCCGACGATGCGCACTTTGCCAAATCGCGCCTGCTGTGCTTAGAGAACACCATTGGCGGCAAGCTACTGCCGTTTGGCTATGTGCAAGCGGCCACGGAGTTGGCCAAAAGCAAGGGGCTGGCGCGGCATTTAGACGGGGCTCGGCTGTTTAATGCGGCGGTGGCGCAGGCGATACAGCTCCAGCCAAGTCTTGTAGCGCCTGGTGCGCAAGCAGGGCAACGCGTGGCAGAGCAAGCTAGTTTGCCTGTTGCAGCGCTCAAAGAGGCGGCGCTTATCGAGGCGCGGCGCATTGCCCAGTGTTTTGACTCGGTCAGTGTGTGCTTCAGTAAAGGGCTGGGTGCTCCCGTGGGCTCTGCGCTGTGCGGCAGCAAAGCATTCATCCAAAAAGCCCACCGCATCCGCAAAATGGCAGGCGGCGGCATGCGCCAAGCGGGTATTTTGGCTGCGGGCGCCCACTATGCGCTAGACCACCATGTGGCGCGGCTGGCGGACGACCATGCGTTGGCTGCCAAACTAGGTGCGGCGTTTGCGGCCATAGACGGGGTAACGGTGGATCCCGTGCACAGCAATATTGTGTTTGTAGAGCTAGGCGGCGCGGCAGCAGCCAAGGCGGCTGGCTTTTTGGAGCACTTGAAGGCGCACAACATTTTGGCCACCGGCTTGTATCGGCTGCGTTTTGTGACGCATTTGGATGTGGATGCTGAGGCGATTGATCGGGTGATTGGTGTGGTGCGGCGGTATTTTCTTTAAAGCCCATAAAAAAACCGCCTCAAGGGCGGTTTTTTGTGAAAGCCAAGCAGTTTTACTTGGCTGCGGGGGCAGCAGCCACAGGGGCAGCTGCGGCTGCTGCGCCATCCGTTGGGGTGGCGGCAGCACGTTGGGGTTCAGCAAATTTACCGCCTGCGGCATTGGCCATGTAGGCTACCGCGCGGCCAATTTCAATGTCGTCAAAATCGCCACCACCTTGTGCACCCATGGCACCTTTGCCCTTGAGCGCAGAGCCGAGCAATGCTTCGTAGCCAGTGGCAATACGAGCGCCCCAAGCCGCCACATCGGCAAATTTGGGCGCTCCTGCGACTCCCGCTGCGTGGCAGGCCATACACTGGGCTTTGTACACTTCTTCGCCCGCCTTGAGTGCGCGGTTGGCATCGCGAATTTCGACCGTGCCGACCTTGGCAATGCGCATGGCGGTTGCCTTAGCCGCTTCGGCTTGTGTCAGTCCACCCAAGTTCAGTGCGCCAGCCTCTGCAACACCCGCAGGCTTTGCCGCCGATGTGACGTAATACACCAAACCAATGATGGCAAAAATAGGGACAACGAGCGAGAAAAACACCGTCCACAGCATTTGGCTAGGGGTTTTGATTGGGCCTGAATGGCTGTCGTCGTCGTGGCTAGTCTGGGGATCGCTCATGGGGCTCTCTTTGCAAAAATGGGGCTTGTTGGCGAGTGCAAACAGCTGCACCTCACCAATTCAACACACGATTATAAACGCAGCATCGGTTAAAACCCTAGGCCAGCGCCCTACAATACAGCCTGTTTGTGCGGCTGTAGCTCAGTGGATAGAGTATTGGCCTCCGAAGCCAAGGGTCGTGGGTTCGATCCCCGCCAGCCGCACCACGTTTGATAGAAATTACGCCGCTACGCGACCACACTCTATGCAACGCCGCCAATTCACCCAATGCCTCGGTTTACACGCCAGTTTGGCCGCCACGGCGTTGCTGCCTGCGTGCACGCTCGCTACCGATTACGACCACGCAAGCAGCGATGCGCCGCGCTATGACGCCGCTTTGGCCAAGCCTGTGCGCATGGCTTGGGTGCTTAGCTCGGGCGGGCCACGTGGCTTTGTGCATGTGGGGGTGCTCAAGGCGCTCGAAACACTGGGTTTGCAGCCTGATCTGATTGTGGGCGGCTCGGTGGGTGCTATGGTTGGGGCTTTGTATGCCAGCGGGCTCAGAGCGGTTGCTATTGAAGAAATTGCTTTGGATCTGGGTATTACCGAGATGGGGCGCTTGGCCGTCATGGGTGAGGGCAAGTTTGCGGGTACGCCGATAGCAGAGTTGGTGAACCGCCAACTAGAGAACAAACGCATTGAGCAGCTGCCAATACGCTTTGCTGCTGCCGTCATACAGCGCCAAAGCCGCCAAGCCATGCTGCTCAATGCGGGGGATGCCGGTGTGGCGGTGCAAGCCAGCTGCGCCATAGAGGGCACTTTTACCCCAGTGCGGATTCGGGGGGTGCAATATGTGGATCCTGACATGGCCGCCCCGATGCCGGTGCGCTTGGCCAGAGCCATGGGCGCCACCAAAGTGCTGGCCATTGACGCTTCGGCCCACGAAGAGCGTGCCCCGCAGGGCGCACAGCGCTACCGCGAAGGCGACCTGCGCAAACGCGCCCTTACCGCCCCCGATGCCGCGTCCGCCAACATCACCTTGCACCCCGATTTTGGTTATTACGTCAATGTCAGCCGCGAATTCAGGCTGCGCTGCATCCGCGCTGGATATGCGCACACCATGGAGCGCGCGCAGGAACTGCGGGCGCTCCATGCATAGACCCAGCGTTTGTTTACACTTGGCTGCCCTCTTAGTAAATGCTATCGATAAAAATAGACTTTCAAAAATCGAGTCTTAGCGAACGCGTAGAGTCGTTTCCGTGAGGCTGTTGGCGTTACTCAGATTGAAAGTGTAAACACCGCTTCCAGTTGGGAGCAATTGCCCATTGCTCAATCGCGCGATTTGGGCGCCTCCAAAGCTCACGCTTTGTGCAATTGGTCCCATGTAGACCTTGTCGGTAGATACGCCGCCAATATCGACAGCTCGTGGAACTGTTCCTATAGTTTTGGTTGTGGAAGTAGCTACGTCATATCGAACAATTGAACTGCCACTGAAGCCCGCGTTACTTACATTGGTCATGAAAATATAACCATCAGGTATGTATGACTCCATGCCAACACTAAACTGTGAACCTTCTAAGCCCCAAAACAAGCCATTTGGTGGGCTATACAAGAAGCTTCTAGTATCATCGACAACACGAACAGATGAGTAGTCGCCAGTTGAAGAATTGATAGCATATTGAATGTGTTTTCCGCTGTATTGTGCAGTCACCGCATAAAACAATCCCACGAGCGCAGTGGTTGAGGTGGAAACAAAAACGGTTTTAGTGCCACTTGGCAATGCAATTTTTATAACACTGCTTGTTGTGCCTTCTATGGCTGTAGCGAAAATACTTCTTGAGTTTGTGCTTGGTAATAGCAATGAGCCAGTGCCAGTTACAAACGTCGACGTGGCAAGATTTGCATGCGATACGGCCATCATGCTCCAAGTCCCCGTGCCCAGTGTTGCGGTGTTTGAATTGATGAAAGCGTATACAAAATTTGCATCAGATCCCCCAAACTGCCAACCTTCTGGGCTGGTGATTGACGAAAGCTGAGTCACGCTTGGTGTGCTGGCCGTCGCGTTGAGGCCAAACAAAATCCCATTTTTCGAATACAAGACAGTAGTGTTTGATTTGCCAATTAATTTGAAAGCAGGCGCAATGGTCGGCGAGCTAGTCGTGCCGACCGAAAGAGTGGTTTGTACGCCCCCTGCAATGGGCTCATACGACACTTGGCCATTGGGGAATGTGGTCAACCATGCCGTTGGTTGGCCAGTGGTAGATGAATTCACATAGGTGAGTCGTTTTTTGATGTCAGTTTGCGTGCTAAGAACAGGTGCTCCTGCGGCAGAGAAACTCAACAAAGGCGCAAGATCATCGCTGGTTCCGCAAATAGCATCTGCACCTGGAGAAACAAGAGCGATTTTGGTGGAAAAAGGATCAGCCCAATTGGAGGCAATGGTGCTGCTAGGGCAGAGTGTTGGATGATTGACCTGCATTTGCGTGGGGCGAGCGCCATTTGCTGATAGTAAGGTAGTTCGAATTTTCCCATCTCTGGCATCCACATACGCGGTTGAGACAAGACTGTAGAAAACCTTACTTGGACTGTTAAATAAGCCTTTTTGAAGAACATAACCAAGATCAGTTGGCGCTGCAGCTGTATCGATCACATATTCGACAAGTGGGTTTTCGGGGTGAACAAGTGATAGTGCTATCGAGAGTGAGCTGGCAGTCGTCGTTCCAACACCCTTTAAAACTACGCTGTAATTGCCGGACTTTGCCCATGTGGCAGTCGCAGCGACAACGCTAGTCGTGGTGGTATTTGAAATCGGAGTGCTAGTGACTACAGCAACCCCAGTGGAGGTCGTGCTAGAGCCTCCACCACCGCAAGCTGTCAGTGATGCCATGACTGCGAAGCTGATGCCCAAATACAAAGATTTGCATCTTGATTTTAAAAATGAAGTCAAAATTCCTCCTGAAGTTAAATAAATTATGAAAATTAATTTTATGCGAATTATTACAATGGCCAACTACTCCTGAATGAACCGCCAAATGTATAAGTGCTAAAACCGAAGCTGAAACCACAGCATTCAAGGCATGATCTGTCGTATTTCCAACTCTCTTTATAGTCAAAATATGTCGGATTTGGCGCATTGAACCAATCCAGCTAATTACACTCCGACAACCATGCGGCAAACATTCTTAATAAAAACGCTACTTTTATTAGCGACATATGCCCTTATGGCGCTGACATATGCCCAAAACACTGTAAAAACCGCGCCCAAGTCGTTTCTAGTGACTGAGCATGTGCGGGCGGAGTTGCTGGCGTATGCGCCCGACGGGGTGGAGGCGGGCAAGGCCGTGATGCTGGGTTTGCAAATTGCGCACCAGCCGCATTGGCATACCTATTGGAAGAATTCTGGCGATTCTGGCCTGCCGACCACGCTTGAATGGGTGCTTCCGGCTGGGGTGGGCGTGGGCGAGACGCGCTGGCCCTTGCCTAAAAAAATTCCGATTGGTAATTTGGCCAACTATGGCTACGAAGACACGGTGTTGCTGCCTGTGCCGCTGGAAGTCAGC
>JANOYR010000021.1:0-8472 GCA_031428975.1 Polaromonas sp.
TGAAAGTAGCGGCAATGGCGGTCTGTCCAATCCATCATGGGCGCAACGGACATGCGCCACGGCGAAAGGCTATTGAAAACAGGATGTATGGGGGGGGATTCAAGTGTCGGCATCAGTACAGGATTGTAAAGACACCGACACCTTCATCAACGGGGCGTACTAGCCCATATGCAAGCCACCATTGAGCGAAAAGTCAGCGCCTGTGGCGTAGCCGCCTTCATCAGACGAAATCCAAGCAATGATGGACGCAATTTCTTCTGGCGACCCTAAGCGCTTGGCAGGCACACCGGAGACGATTTTTTCTAATACGTCGGGGCGAATCGCCTTGACCATGTCGGTGCCAATGTAGCCCGGGCTCACGGTGTTCACCGTCACGCCTTTGCTGGCCACTTCTTGCGCTAAGGCCATCGTAAAGCCATGCAAACCCGCTTTGGCGGTGGAATAGTTCACCTGACCAAATTGGCCTTTTTGGCCATTGACCGAGCTGATGTTGACAATGCGCCCCCAATTGGCATCAATCATGCCTTCAATCACCTGTTTGGTCACATTGAACATGCTGTTGAGGTTGGTGGAAATGACGGCATCCCAGTCGGCTTTGTTCATTTTGCGGAACTGGCCGTCGCGGGTGATGCCAGCGTTGTTGACCAACACCGCCACAGGACCGATTTCGTTTTTGACCTTGGCAAAAGCATCAACAGTGGAATCCCAGTCGCCCACATTGCCCACTGAGGCGTGAAATGCGTAGCCTAATGCGGCCTGCTCGGCCAGCCATTTGGCGTGGTCGCGCGTAGGGCCGCAACCGGCCACAACGGTGAAGCCGTCTTTGGCCAAACGCTGGCAGATGGCGGTACCAATGCCGCCCATACCGCCAGTGACATATGCTACTTTTTTGCTCATGGTGTTACTCCTTTTAAATGAAACAAGACTTTGACTATACCCAGTTATGCAGCATTACACCCTGAGGGAAACACCGATAACAAGCGATTTATTTGACATGCCATGGACACAATTAATGCCTATACTGATGCTATGTCATCTATCGCCTTAAAAGGTATATCCAAGCGCTGGGGCGACACCACTGCTTTGGCTGAGATCGATCTGCACATTGCAGCAGGCAGCTTTTGTGTATTGCTTGGCCCCTCGGGTTGCGGCAAGTCGACTACCCTGCGCATCATTGCAGGGCTGGAGTCCAGCAGCAGTGGCGTAGTGTTGGTGGATGGCCAAGATGTCACCCACCGCCCGCCAGCTGAGCGCGGTATTGCCATGGTGTTTCAAAATTATGCCCTCTTCCCCCATTTAACAGTGGCACAAAACATAGGTTTTGGCTTGGCCGTGCGCAAAGTGCCCAAGGCAGAGGCGGCACAGCGGGTGGCGCAAACGGCAGATTTGCTGGGTTTGTCTGCCCTTTTGCAACGCAAACCCTCCCAGCTCTCGGGTGGGCAACAACAGCGGGTGGCGCTAGGGCGGGCCTTGGTGGCGCGTGCCAAGGTTTGCCTGATGGATGAACCGCTGAGCAACTTAGATGCGCAGTTGCGCACTGAGATGCGCCGCGAACTGCGCGAGTTGCAGCAGCGCCTAAGCTTGACCGTGGTGTATGTCACGCACGACCAAGTAGAAGCTATGAGCATGGCCGACCAGGTTGTTTTATTGAACCAAGGGCGCGTTGAGCAAGCCGCGTCTGCGCGTGATTTGTATGCACAACCGGCCAGCCCTTTTGTTGCCAAATTTATTGGCACACCGCCCATGAATTTGCTGGCGGTCGAGGCGGGGCATATTCGGGGCAGTGCGGTGTCGGTGCACCAACACCACGGAGCTACACCCGACCATGCGCCGCACAAAGCACCGTCCGAAGTGGCGCTGATAGGCCTGCGGCCAGAAGATGTGCATCTGGGCGGAAAAATTGCGGCCATGGTTAAAAGCACCGAGTATTTGGGTGCTGACCTCTTGGTGCGCTGCACCATAGGCTCAGAGCAGCTGAGCTTGCGTGTCGATGGTAAGCAAAGCATTGCAGTCGGAGAGACGATTCGTATTGGCTGGGCCAAAGACAACGCGCATTATTTTGATGCACATGACAGCCGTTTGTAAATTTACTTTTTTCACAGGAGATTGATGATGAAACACCTACCACGCAAAACATTTTTCAAGCAAGGCGCTTTATCTTTGATAGCAAGCTATGCCGCAGCTACTGCGACGTTGGGCATATTTTCATTTAATGCTACAGCGCAGACGACTGTTGAGGTGCCCTTCTTTTTCCCAGTCGCTGTGGGCGGGCCCATTACCAAAATCATTGACGATTTTGCAACTGCGTTTACCAAGGAAAACCCAACGATCAAGGTCAGCCCTATTTATGCGGGCAGCTACCAAGACACCATCGTCAAAGCCCTCACAGCCAACAAATCGGGCCAGCCGCCAGCCACCTCGGTGCTGCTGTCCACCGACATGTTTACCCTGATTGACGAAGACGCGATAGTGCCGATTGACAACTTCATCAAAACCGAAGATGACCGCAAATGGATCGGTGGTTTTTACAAAGCTTTCATGCTCAACAGCCAAACCGGCGGCAAAACATGGGGTGTGCCTTTTCAGCGCAGCACCGTGGTGATGTATTACAACAAAGAGATGTTCAAAGAAGCGGGCATAGCCAACCCACCGGCCTCTTGGGCCGAAATGGCGGATGCCGCCAAAAAACTCACCAAGAAAGATGCCAGTGGCAAAACCACGCAATATGGCATCCAAATACCCTCTAGCGGCTTCCCGTATTGGCTATTTCAAGGCTTGGCCATTCAAAACGGCGTGGCTTTGGCCAACGACGCAGGCACTGCGGTGCGCTACGACGACCCCAAGGTGGTAGAGGCCCTTCAATACTGGATTGACCTGGCCAAATCAGGATCACACCCACAGGGCATTGTGGAGTGGGGCACCACACCCAAAGACTTTTTTGAGAAAAAAGTCGCCATGATGTGGACCACCACAGGCAATCTGACCAATGTGCGCAACAACGCCAAATTTGACTTCGGAGTAGCCCAACTCCCCGCCAAAGAGCGGCGCGGCTCGCCCACTGGCGGCGGCAACTTTTTTATCTTTAAAAAGTCAGCCCCCGCGCAGCAAGAAGCGGCCTTTAAATTCATCAAATGGATCACCCAGCCCGAGCGTGCCGCCCAGTGGAGCAAAGACACTGGATATGTAGCCGTCTCCCCCGCAGCCTATGCCACCGACACCCTGCGCGTCTATGGCCGCGACTTTCCGCCCGCGCTAGTAGCCCGCGACCAACTGCCCAATGCCTTGGCCGAGTTTTCCACGCACGACAACCAGCGCGTGGTGAAAGCCCTCAACGACGGCTTGCAAGCAGCTTTAACTGGCAGCAAAACCGCCGCGCAAGCCATGAAAGACGCGCAGGCAGAAGCCGACAGGTTGTTGCGTTCATATAAATAAACGCTATAAATAACATAGCTAACTATGACCATATGACGTTGACAATGGCCAAAAAAGACACCATAAAAGCATGGCTCTTGCTGCTGCCCGCCTTGGTCTTGTTACTGGCTTTCACCCATATTCCAGCGGTTAGCACCCTCATCGACAGTTTCTATTCCACCCCCAAGGGCGCACGCCCTGCAATATGGGTGGGCATGGACAATTACCACGCCACGGCAGCCGACCCCGTCTTTTGGAAAGCGCTGACCAATAACCTGTGGTTTGCCTTGGGCACGATACCGCTGTCAATTGGCCTAGCGCTGGTTATGGCACTGTGGGTCAATGAGAAGATGCTTGGCCGCGCGTGGTTGCGCATGGCTTTTTTCACGCCCACGGTGCTGCCCATGATTGCAGTAGCCAATATTTGGCTGTTTTTCTACACCCCGCAATACGGCCTGTTGGAGCAGGTAATGGGCGCATTGGGTGCCCCTGCGCACAATTGGCTGGGTGACAAAAGCACCGCGCTGGGCGCGGTCACCGTGGTGGCGATTTGGAAAGAAGCCGGGTTTTTCATGATCTTCTATTTAGCTGCTTTGCAAAGCCTCAACCCCAGCCTGCGCGAAGCGGCGGCGGTGGAAGGCGCCTCGCGTTGGTTTTATTTCTCGCGCGTGCAGTGGCCGCTTCTCATGCCCACCACGCTGTTTGTACTGATTAATGCGGTGATCAACGCTTTTCGTATGGTGGACCATATTATGGTGCTGACCAAGGGCGGGCCCGACAACGCCTCCACACTCTTGCTCTACCATTTGTACGAGGTGGGTTTTAAATTTTGGGATACCGCCTATGCCTCGGCGATCACCGTCGTGTTGCTGGTCATTTTGGCCAGTGTGGCGCTGTTTCAGTTTTTTGTGCTGGACAAGAAGGTGCATTACCAATGAGCGGGGTTAGTAGCCTGCGCTACAACGAGCCCGGCTGGCTAGACACGCTGGCTGCGTGGGTGCTGGCATGCTTATGGATTTTGCCGCTGGCATACGCCGTGTGGACGGCCTTTCACCCCAGCGAATACTCCACCCGCTTTGAGCTGCTGGCCCCCCTTACGCTGGATAATTTCCGCAAAGCGTGGGAGGCAGCTCCCTTTGCCCGCTATTTCCTCAACACCACGCTCTTGGTGGCCATGATTTGGGGGGTGCAGCTGGTGGTGTGCACGCTAGCTGCCTATGCCTTTGCGCGCTACCAGTTTTGGGGCAAAAATGCCGTTTTTGCCTTGGTGTTGATCCAACTGATGGTCATGCCCGACATTCTCTTGGTGGAAAACTACAAAACCATGGCAAAACTGGGCTTAGTTGACACGCTTTTGGCCATTGGTTTGCCCTATTTTGCTTCGGCTTTTTGCATTTTTTTGCTGCGCCAAACCTTCATGGGTATCCCTAAAGAGCTGGTCGATGCGGCGCTGGTAGAGGGCGCCAGCGCATTGCAAATCCTGATGCGCGTGTATGTGCCGCTGGCCAAGCCGATGTACACCGCTTTTGCCTTGGTCAGCATCAGTTTTCACTGGAATAACTTTTTGTGGCCCGTGATCATCACCAACAGCGTCAACGCGCGTCCGCTCACCGTTGGCCTGCAGGTATTTGCCAGCACCGACCAAGGCATTGACTGGAGCATCATCACCGCAGCCACGCTCATGACCAGTGCGCCGCTTTTGATTGCATTTTTATTGTTTCAACGGCAGTTTGTGCAAAGCTTTATGCGGGCGGGGATTAAATGAAACTCATCACCTGGAATGTGCAGTGGTTTTGCGGCATCGACAATGTGGTGAGCGTCGAGCGCGTGCTGCAAGCTGCGCGTGCCATGGCGGATTTTGATGTGCTGTGTTTGCAAGAGGTGGCGGTGAACTACCCTGGCCTTGAGGGCGTTGCATCGGCCGACCAACCCGCCCAGCTTGAAGCGCTTATGAAGCAAATTGACCCTGCATTCCAAGTCTTTTTTGGCGCAACTGTAGACGAATGGCGCGTGATCAAAGGCCAAGAAGCCAAAGGCTTGCAGCGCCAGCGCTTTGGCAATTTAATCGCCACGCGCCTGCCCTTGTTGCAGGTGCAGCATCACGCCCTGCCCTACCCACACGACGCAGGCCTGCGCTCAATGCCGCGCATGTGCAGCGTGGTCACGCTGCAAGACCCCGCGCTGGGCGCGGTGCGCATCATGACCACGCATTTAGAGTTTTATTCCACCAAGCAGCGCATGGCGCAGGCCAAGTCGATCGTGGGGCTGCACGAAGCGGCCTGCCAGCAAGCGGCCAACCCACCCGAGTTGGACGAATTAGGCGGCCCATTCCAAGCCAAAACACATACCGCATCGGCCATTTTGTGCGGCGACTTCAATTTTGAAACCGATGCAGACGAATACCATGTATTACAAAGCATTTTTAAAGAAAAAACTGCAAATGTCACCGCCATACCGTCATATACCGCTATAGATTTAGAAGTAACCAAGCTGCAAGACGCATGGCTAAGCGCCCACCCCGGCCAGCCCCACGCCCCCACCTTCCGCCTGCACGACCGCCGCTACGGCCCTGAGCCGATTGCCTGCGATTTTGTATTTGTCAGCGAAGATTTGGTGCACCGCATCCAATCGATGCGGGTGGATTTTGACACCCAAGCCTCAGACCACCAGCCCGTGCTGATCACTTTTGCATGAAAAATGGCCGTGTGTTAACACGGCCATTGATGGGTGATGGAGCTTCAGTCAGTCAAGTACTGGGCGCTGGAATCACCCAATTTCAGTGGTGGTGCCCATGCTCGCCATGCACATGCTGGTGGCTAATTTCTTCTTCGGTGGCAGCGCGCACCGACACTACCTTGATGGCAAAACGCAGGTCTTTGCCAGCCAACGGGTGGTTGGCATCCAAAAGCACGGTATCCCCCTTGATTTTCATCACATTGAATACTTGCATGCTGCCGTCATCGCCCCGACCCTCAAGCTGGCCACCCACCTTCACGCCGGGCGGGAAGTCTTTTTTTGCCAAATTGCGCAGCAGGCCCTCGTCGCGCTCGCCAAAGGCATCGGCGGCTTTCAGCGCCAGTGTCACGGCATAACCCGCTTCTTGGCCTTCTAAGGCTTCTTCAATTTTGGGCAGTGTGTTGCCATAGCCGCCGTGCAAATACACGCTCGGCTCAGAGCCGTCTTCAATCAGTTTGCCTTGTGCGTCTGATACTTTAATACGCAGGGTAACGGCGGAATTTTTTTCTATTTTCATAAGGATTTGTGTCTATCTACAGGACTGGCAATGCAAGGCATTATGCAGGATGCAAAACGCTGCGGTTTACGCGGCGTTTTAAAAAGTCAAAGAAGCCTATCGCTCCACGCAGAGCGCAACGCCCATGCCGCCGCCGATACACAGAGCCGCAAGGCCTTTTTTAGCATCGGTGCGCACCATTTCGTGCAACAAAGTCACCAAAATACGGCAGCCAGACGCGCCAATCGGGTGGCCAATGGCAATTGCGCCACCGTTGACGTTGACTTTGGCGGCATCAATGCCCAGCTCTTTGTTCACCGCGCAGGCCTGCGCAGCAAAAGCTTCGTTGAGCTCAAACAAATCCACGTCCGATGCCTTCCAGCCCGCACGCTCCAGCGCTTTGCGCGACGCAGGCACAGGGCCCATGCCCATGGTGGCAGGGTCGAGGCCGCTGGTGCCAAACGACACAATGCGTGCCAGCGGTGTCAGGCCAAGCTCTTTGGCCTTGGCCGCGCTCATCACCACCACGGCAGCCGCACCATCGTTTAAGCCCGAGGCATTGCCTGCGGTCACGCCACCGGCCTTGTCAAACGCGGGGCGCAGGCTTGCCAAGCCTTCGGCGTTGGTTTTTTTGTTGATGAACTCGTCCGAATTAAAGACAATGGCGTCGCCTTTTTTCTGTGGAATCACCACATCGACAATCTCGGCAGCAAATTTGCCAGCGGCTTGCGCAGCGGCTGCTTTGGTTTGCGAGCCAAGCGCCAGCGCGTCTTGCATGTCGCGGGTAATGCCGTGCGCTTTGGAGACGTTTTCGGCGGTAATGCCCATGTGGTAGTTGTTGTAAGCGTCCCACAGGCCGTCCACAATCATCGTGTCTTGCATTTTCCAGTCACCCATGCGCTGGCCGTCGCGGCTGCCCATCACCACGTGAGGCGATGCGCTCATGTTTTCTTGGCCACCGGCCACCACAATCTCGCTGTCGCCCCAAGCCACAGCTTGCGCGGCCAACATCACGGCTTTGAGGCCAGATCCGCAGACAGCATTGATGGTCAGCGCTGGCGTTTCTTTGGCCACGCCAGCTTTCATCATGGCTTGGCGTGCAGGATTTTGACCGCTGCCGGCGGTGAGCACTTGGCCCATGATGACCTCGCCCACTTGGTCAGGCGAGAGTTTGGCGCGTGCCAAGGCTTCTTTGATGACGATAGCGCCCAAGTCTGGCGCGGATACTTTGGCTAACGAGCCGCCAAATTTGCCAACGGCGGTGCGCGCTGCGGATACGATGACGATGTCTTGCATTTTGTGGTCTCTTTTCTGGTGGTTAATTTAAAAAACGATTTTAGGAGAATTTGAATACTGGACTGCCGGACGCAGAGGACGCAAAAGTTACGCAGAAGGCGCAAAAGGAATACCAAAACTATAATTTATGGTGTACTTACATGAAATTTGGTCATTGTCAGCCTCATACAGTCATAGTATGCTATTAAATTAAGAGTAATTGAATTTGAATTTAAAAAATAAAAAAACCTTGCAAATTACTGTCTTAACAGCTGTGACTCTTTTTGCATCTACTTTTGGCTGTTCTTTTGCGTCTTCTGCGTAACCTTCGCGTCCTCTGCGTCCGGCAGTTTAGGTATTTAAGCCTTAGCCTTTACATAGCGCCCCGGCGCTGGCTCAATGGCTTTGAATGTGGCTGAGCCATACGTTTTAGGCGCGGCAACGAGTTTGCCAGCATGTGGCTTGACCCAAGCGCACCAGTCGTCCCACCAGCTGCCTGGTATTTCTTTGGACGATGCCTGCCAATCGGCCTGCTTGCTTGGAAAATAGCCTTC
>JANOYR010000022.1:0-20011 GCA_031428975.1 Polaromonas sp.
TTGCAACTGCGCAAAAAGTCATCCAATTGGCTTTGCCCATGCCAGCAGCGCACGCCGCCTATCTGCTTTGCGCCCAAACTCCAACCATGCACAGGAAAATCAAATACGGTCAGCGATTTGGCCACCCGCGCACCCAACACCCCCAGACCAAGTACCCCGACGGGAAAATCAGCGCGGCTACGAGGCTTGCGGTATGACCATTTGCCCGCTTGCGTATCGGCTTCGTAGCCATCCAACGCTCTGAAATGCCGAATGATGGCATGGCAGACGAATTCCGCCATTTGCACCGACATGCCTGCATCATCTAGACGCACAATCTGAGTGTGCGGTGCTACTTGTAATTTTAAAAGGGCATCTACGCCTGCGCCAATATTGAGTGCCGCTTTAAGCGATGTTTGCTCGTTAAAAAACTGCTGGGGCGGGGCCCACACCACGGCGTAATCGGCTGGTGCCGCGCCGCTGGCCCATTCGGATACCTGCGCGGCAGGCAGGGCGGCTTGCAAACCACTTATCCACGGCTGTGCCTTGGTATCGGTGCAACAAAATGTGATGTTCATCTTGGGGGTGATGTGATGCGGTGTGGCCAGATCATCCAACAGCCAGCTTGAGCAGTTCTGCGCCCTCGGCCACTTGGTCGCCCGCCGCATAGAGCAGCTCGCCCACCGTGCCGTCTTGCGGCGCTGCAATCGTGTGTTCCATTTTCATGGCTTCCATTACGGCCAGCACTTGACCCGCCTTCACCACATCACCCACTTTGACCGCAAACGACACCACCTTGCCCGGCATAGGCGCGGTGAGCCGTCCGCCATGGGTGGCATCTTCTTGCACCGCAAGGTAGGGGTTCAACACTATTATTTTAGTAGCGCCTTGTGACGTGTGGACGGTGACATCTTGTCCTTTTTCATAATAAATGCTGTGGCAGATGGCGCTCCAGCGCTCTTGTCCAAAATGCACCTCTACGCCATCAGCGCTTTGCACAAAGCTGAATATTTCAGCACGCCCAGCCACCGCCAAACGCAGTGCACCATCGTGCAAATAACTCAGAACAGCGCTGATTGCTTCGCCCTGAAACTCACAATCAAAGCGCCGCGTGGCCACGCCGTAAGCACGCCAACCGTCGGTAGCCGCAAAAGGAGACGCATCCGTTTGCCCCGCCTCCGCTATTAATTGGTGAGCTACATATGACGATATGGCCTTGACATTGCCCACTTTTTCTTGAAAAAACAAGTTTTTCTCTTCGCGCGGGATCAATGCGGTGTCGAGCAAGGCTTTGCTGAACGATTCGCTTTGCACCACATGCCGCAAGAACTGCACATTGGTTTGCAGGCCAACAATGCGGGTTTGCGACAGCGACACATCCAGCTTGGCCAGCGCCTCTTGCCGTGTTGCGCCATGCACAATGAGTTTGGCCACCATCGAATCATAAAACGGCGAAATCGCGTCTCCTTGGCGCACGCCATCGTCAATGCGCACGCTGCCGCGTTTAAACGCTTTATGTGCTGGCTTTTCATACACATGCAGCGTGCCCGTAGCGGGCAGAAACTGCTTGTCGGGGTTTTCAGCGCAAATACGCGCTTCTATGGCGTGGCCTGTGATTTGAAGGTCTGCTTGTGTGAGGGGCAGCTCGCCGCCGCTGGCTACCAAGAGTTGCCACTCCACCAAATCCAAACCAGTGATCGCCTCCGTAACCGGATGCTCCACTTGCAGCCTAGTATTCATCTCCATAAAGAAGAAATTCATTTCGCCACCATCGCGCTGCTCCACAATGAACTCCACCGTGCCAGCGCCTTGGTAATCCACCGCCCGCGCTGCCGCCACTGCCGCTGCACCCATTTGTGCACGCATAGCCTGTGTCATGCCAGGGGCGGGCGCTTCTTCCAGCACTTTTTGGTGCCGCCGCTGCACCGAGCAGTCGCGCTCAAACAAATACACATAGTTACCGTGTGCATCGCCAAACACCTGAATCTCAATATGGCGTGGACGCTGCACGTATTTTTCAATCAATACCGCGTCGTCGCCAAAGCTGTTAATTGCCTCGCGCTTGCACGATGCCAACGCCGCTGCAAAATCTTCGCTTGCGTCTACTGCCCGCATGCCCTTGCCGCCGCCGCCCGCACTGGCCTTAATCAACACGGGGTAGCCAATGGCATCGGCCTGCTGCTGCAAAAACGCCGCGTCTTGGTTTGCGCCGTGGTAGCCGGGCACCAGCGGCACACCAGCCTTTTCCATCAATTGCTTAGACTCAGCCTTGAGCCCCATGGCCTTGATGGCCGAGGCGGGTGGGCCAATAAACACCAGCCCAGCAGCCGCGCAAGCTTTGGCAAAATCTTCGTTTTCGCTCAAAAACCCATAGCCTGGGTGAATCGCCTGTGCGCCTGTGGCCAACGCAGCGGCAATGATGGCCTCCCAGCGCAGGTAGCTGTCTTTGGGCGAATTGCCCTGCCCCACCCCCACATACACTGCCTCGTCACACGCCGCCACATGCTTTGCATGCGTATCTGCAGCGGAATACACCGCGACGGTTTTGATGGACATGCGTGCACAAGTAGCCGCCACACGGCAGGCAATTTCGCCGCGGTTGGCAATGAGTATTTTGGAGAACATTTAGGCAGTCCTAGAGGTTGCAGAAAATAAGTCAGCGACACGGCGCGCAGCCGCCTTGAGAAAACGCATCAGCACGACGATGAGTACCAGCGACAACGCCAGCACCAGCACCAACACAAAACCGAATGCAATGGGGTAGTTAGTGGCCAGCCACAGCATGCCCATGACTGCGCCCTCTTCCACCAAGCTCATGGCCACATTGGAAAACGGCTCTGGGGAGGTGTTGATAGCGGCTCGGGTGGTGGCTTTGGTGGCGTGGGCGGTGGCGGCCAGCGTGCCGCCCATCAGCGCGGCCACCGTGCCCATCATGGCGCTGTCAGCCCCAAACACGCCGGCGGCCAGCGCCGCCCCCGCAGGCACGCGTATCACCGTGTGCACCATATCCCACAGCGAATCAACGCCAGGGATTTTGTCGGCAAAAAACTCCACGAACAGCATGAAGCCACTGCCAGCTAGCATGGCCGGGTGTTGCAAGACCGACAGGCCTGAGGGCAGCGGTATCCAGCCCAGCATGCCCGCCATTCCCGTGATAAACACCACCAAATACAAGCGAATGCCGCTGGCCCAGCCCAGCGCTGCGGCCAAGGCTGCCAGTCCGGCCATGTCCATGCCGCCTATGGCTTTGCCAGCTGTGCCCGCTACATCGCCACCGCTGGCAAATAGCCCGCGCAGAAACTCTATGATTTGACCAAGATAGGGGGTGATGCTGTCCATGGAAGTCTCCTCGGCGCTGGCTTTAGCTAAGCCAGCTGGGTTTGCGCTTTTGCAAAAACGACTGTACGCCTTCTTTGCCCTGCACGCTCGCGCGAATCTGCGCTATGCCTGCAACGGTGTCATCCACCAAGCGTTGACTGATGTCCTGATTGGCTACATCTTGCACCAGCTTTTTGCACACTTTGACCGCTTCTGGACTGGCATTGCACAGCGCATTGGTTATTTCTGCCACTTTCGCGTCCAATTGCTCAGCAGCCACCACCTCGTGCACAAAACCGATGCGCAGCGCTTCTTGTGCGCCAAAGCGCTCGGCGGTTAGAAAATAGCGGTGCGCAGCGCGTGCGCCCATTGCCCGAATCACATAGGGGCTGATGGTGGCCGGAATCAAGCCCAGCTTGACTTCGCTTAAGCAATAATTGGCTGAATCTACCGACACCGCCATGTCGCAGGCGGCCACCAAACCCATGCCGCCAGCGTACACATCGCCTTGTACACATGCGACCGTGGGTTTCGGGCATGTGTAAATCACCTGCATCATGTGGGCTAGTTTTGCAGCATCCGCCAGATTTTCATCATGGGAATAATCGGCCATCTTGCGCATCCAGTTCAGATCCGCCCCTGCACAAAACGCTGCGCCGTCAGCTGCCAACACGATGCAGCGCACCTCGGGGCGCGCGCCCACCTCGGCAAATGCAGCCGTGATTTCGGCAATCATGTCATCGTTGAACGCATTGCGCACCTCGGGCCGCGACAGACGAATCTCGGCAATATGCGGTGCTGTGCTGGAAATAGTGAGGCTTGCTGTCATGGGTTGGCTAAAATTTATTCACCGCGCCACTCAGGCAAAGCGTGATGGAAATGCATAGGCGTGAAGTCGCGGTCGTTGTGGATTAAAGGGCAGTCTTGCTCAATACACCATGCGCCCACCAGTAAATCGATGCTGCTGCGTATGGTGATGCCTTGGCTGCGTAAATTGCGGCACATGGCTGATGCGGCGCGTGCCACCTTGGGGCCTCCTGCCGTCATGATGGGCAGGGCCGACAAGCTGGCATTCGCCAACCGCCACTCATGTTCATAACGGTAGCCGCGCAGCACTTCCATGAGCACCACGTCTAGCACTACCAAGTCGTGGCTTGAATCGTTGAGCACATCATCGAGCCATTTAGTTGGTTCGCTGGATTTGCCATGGAAATAGTCTATCCAGACACTGGTGTCAGCCGTGATCATGCTGCGCTGCGCTCCGCTTTGTAAACCGCGCGGGGCTCTTGCAGCATGTGGGCGGGCTCAGTCCAGTCGCCATCCACGCTCCATGGCAATTTGCCTTTGAGGGCACGCAGGTCTTGGTAGGCTTTGCGGCGCGAAAGCAGGCGCAGGCCCTCTTCCACCGCGTCTTTTTTGGTTTTGAAATCACCCGCCTGCATGGCAGCCGCCATCAACTGGTCGTCGATCACGATATTGGTTCGCATGGCAAACTCCTGTAATGTGTATTAATTTTAATAATTATACACATTACATGCGAAACACGCCAAACTTCACATCAGAAATGGGCGCATTCGCTGCCGCCGCCAACCCCAGCGCCAGCACACGGCGCGTGTCAGCGGGGTCAATAATGCCGTCGTCCCACAGGCGAGCGGTGGCGTAATAGGGGTGGCCTTGGGTTTCATATTGAGCTTTGATGGGGGCTTTGAAGGCGGCTTCTTCGGCCTCGCTCCACCGGCCTCCTTTGGCTTCAATGCCGTCGCGTTTGACAGTAGCCAACACGCTGGCGGCCTGTTCGCCCCCCATTACACTGATACGTGCGTTGGGCCACATCCACAAAAAGCGCGGTGAATAGGCGCGGCCACACATGCCGTAGTTGCCAGCGCCAAAACTGCCGCCAATGATGATGGTGAATTTGGGCACATTGGCAGTGGCTACGGCTGTGACCATTTTGGCGCCGTGGCGGGCAATGCCTTCGTTTTCCACCTTGCGGCCCACCATGAATCCCGTGATGTTTTGCAGGAAAACCAGCGGGATTTTGCGTTGGCAGCACAGCTCGATGAAGTGCGCCCCTTTTTGCGCCGACTCACTGAACAAAATGCCATTATTGGCAATAATACCGATTTCCATGCCTTCAATACGCGCAAAACCGGTCACCAAGGTGTTGCCAAAGCGCGGTTTGAATTCATGAAAATCCGAGCCATCGACAATCCGGGCGATGATCTCGCGCACATCAAAGGGCTTGCGTGTGTCAACAGGAATCACGCCATAAAGCTCCTCCGCTTGAAACTTTGGCACTATATTTTTTGAAGTGATATTTGATGCCAGTATTGCGCTAGTGCCTTGTTTTTTATAAATTTTTGCATTCAAATGGCTAATGGCTTCTCGCGCCAATCCCAGTGCATGGGTGTCGTTTTGTGCCAAATGGTCGGCCACGCCAGACAGGCGGGTGTGCACATCGGCGCCGCCCAAGTCTTCGCTGGTCACCACCTCACCTGTAGCGGCCTTGACCAAGGGGGGGCCGCCCAAAAAAATCGTGCCCTGGTTTTTGACAATGATGGTTTCGTCGCTCATGGCGGGCACATAGGCGCCGCCGGCGGTGCAACTGCCCATGACCACGGCGATTTGGGCGATGCCCTTGGCCGACATTTGGGCTTGGTTGTAAAAAATACGTCCAAAATGGTCGCGGTCAGGGAATACGTCGTCTTGGTTGGGCAAGTTAGCACCGCCAGAGTCGACCAAATAAATGCAAGGCAGGTGGTTTTGCTCTGCAATTTCTTGGGCACGCAGGTGTTTTTTCACCGTGAGCGGGTAGTAGGTACCGCCTTTTACCGTGGCATCGTTGCACACCACCATACAGTCCACGCCGCTCACGCGACCGATACCAGCAATTACCCCTGAGCCGGGCGCACTGTCAGAGCCGTCAATGCCCGGGTACATGCCCAGCGCCGCCAGAGGAGCAATTTCTAAAAATGGCGTACCGGGGTCTAGCAGCATTTGCACCCGGTCGCGCGGCAAGAGCTTGCCACGGGCGGTATGCTTGGCGCGCGCCGCCTCACCGCCCCCCAAAGCGGCTTGTTCAGTTTTGGCACGCAAATCGTCCACCAAGCTACGCATCGCCTGCGCATTGGCCAGAAAATCAGCTGAGCGAACGCTCAAGGTAGACGTTAAAGCAGGCATGTCAATCTTTCACATAGTAAAAATTCAATTGACGTTTACGTAAACGTCAATTACGTATTGTGGCAGACTTTTCTATCCGATTCAAGTCTGCTGGGTTAGCGTATGCCCATCAATCGCGGCAGGTCTGCCATGGAATGGAAAACATGGTGAACACCCACAGCCCGCAGCGCTGCGCCGTCGTCATGCGGGGCATATCCAAACACGGTAGCCCCCGAGGCTACGCCAGCGGTAGCACCTGTGGAGCTGTCTTCCACCACGGCGCAGCGCTTAATGTCTGCGCCAAGGCCCGCAGCGGCCATCAGGTAAATATCGGGGTGCGGTTTGTTGCGCGGCACTTCGTGGCCGCTGTAGATTTGGCTGTCAAAATAATGCAATAAATCGACCTTGCCCAGCTGCAAACGCACCTTGCCACGGTCAGCACCCGAGGCGCATGCAATGCTGCCTTGGGTTGCGCCGTGCAGTGCTTTCACTGTAGCGTGTATGTGCGGCACCGCCAGCAGCTGCGCGCGCAGCGCGGCATCGCGGCGGTCTCGAAAGCCTGCCAGCCATTCCTCGGTGACCGGTTTACCCGTATTGGCCTGTATCAGCTCTTTTCTGTCGATTACGGCATGGCCAACAAAAAGCGCAATGCACTCCGCCTTGCTGAGGGCCCAGCCTAGCTCGTTGAACATGGTGTGCAACACGCCATTGGTAATCGGCTCGCTGTCCACCAGCACGCCATCACAATCAAATAACACCGCTTGAAAATTCATAATACTATATTTTTAATAGCGACATATGACGATATGACGCTGACATTGCAATTATTTTATGTAAATCGGCGCATTTAAAGCACCACATCCACCTTCTTGCCACTCACCACGTCCATCACTCCCGTGCTGTGGGGCGACACGCCATAGTCACGCAGATTTTTACGCAGCTCATAGGGGTCTATCTCGTTCCATGTGAGGCCGCATTCTAGGCAGGCGTGGGAATGCTCGTTTTGCAAGGCCAAGGGTTTGCCCAGCATGGCTTGCAAAAGTCCGCGCAGGGGGTAAAAGCGCGCAGACTCGCCTAGTTTGCCACGCACCACTTTTTTACTGCCACAGCGCAGGCAATACATGCCGCGCACGGTTTGGTTGAACATGTGACTTGCGGTATGGCAAAGCTTATTTGGTTATGCTGCGTGGCTAGGGGCATTCAAACTTTTTTCGCCTTGCGCTCTTCCAGCGTTTCCACTGCGCCGCCTTCTTTCACCCAAGCGTCCCACCCCCCCTCAATATGCGCCACATTGGTCATGCCCATGTCTTGCAGGGTTTTGGCAGTGAGTGCACTGCGCCAACCTAGACCGCAAAACAAGATGAACTCTTTGGATTCGTCCGCCCACATGGGTTTGTGGTATTTGCTGGCGGGGTCCACCCAAAATTCGAGCATACCGCGTGGCGCATGCACACTGCCAGCCACGGTGCCGCCCGCTAGCTCGCGGATGTCCCGTATATCGACCACCACGGCATGGCCAGCGGCCACTTTGGCGCGGGTTTGTGCCACGCTGTAGGTGGTTACTTGCGCCATAGCTTCATCCACCATGGATTGCGAACTTTTTGTAATGGGCATAAACAGTATCTCCAATTAAAAACGCCTTGGCGCTATTGTGGCACCAAGGCGTGGGAATTTAAAAAATGAACGACTTATCAACCATCAACCGCCATACAAATACTTTGGCAACCACAGCGTGAGGCCTGGCCAAATATACATGAATACCATGCACACGATCACGATGAACATATACGGCATCATGCCCGCAAAAATCTGGTTAATCGTGACATGGGCCGGAGAAACGCCTTTAAGGTAAAAAGCAGACATGGCCACGGGAGGCGACAAGAACGCAGCTTGCAAATTAACAAAAACCAACACGCCCCACAGGATTGGGTCGATTTGGAAATGCGCCAGCAATGGCAAAAAGATCGGGACAAAAATCACAATGATTTCAGTCCACTCCAGCGGCCAACCCAATACAAAAATAATGGCTTGTGACAAAAGCATAAATTGCAAAGGCGACAAATCCATAGACAAGACCCAAGCCTCTACCAAGCGTTGCCCCCCCAGCAATGCAAACACCGCTGAAAACAAGGCAGAGCCCACAAACAACCAGCACACCATTGAAGTTGTTTTAGAAGTAAGAAAAACAGCTTGTTTGATTTTTTCAAAGTTAAGTGTCCCCGCATTCCATGCCATCAAGAAGGCACCAGCAGCCCCCACCGCTGCCGATTCAGTGGCGGTGGTGATTCCAAATAAAATAACACCTAGCACCATGAAAGTTAAAAGCGCCAAGGGCATGACTGACGAGATCAGCATACGCAAAATCTCAAATTGCTCTGCGTCGAAATGCCAGTAGTAATAGGCAAGCAGCGCCGCCATCAGAGCACAAGCAATCCAAAAACCTGTGTAAAACGCTTCTGGCACCGGTTCAGTCTTGGGTACTTGGGTGGCCTCACCCTCGCCCATCGCAACCAATGGTTCGTCTTTTTCCTCGGCCTTAATGGAAGATTTTTCCTCGTCAGTGCCCGGTGGCGCAGCCAAGCCATCCGCCTCATTGGGCGGCTCTTGCACACCACCCGACACGGCGGGGCTAGGCTGAGCGACTACAGGCGTTTCAGTTTTAGCAATAGGCGCAGGACTGCTGGCTTTAAGCGTTTGGGCTGCCACTGCGGCTGTATTGTCAGCCTGCGAATAAATCACGACGTACCACCACACAGTGCCTAAAACACCTAGCGCCATCACAACAGGCACCAAGGCTGTACCCAAACTACGCAGCAATTTCCACCACGTGATGCGCACATCAGCCGCACTATATCGCAGCGCCTTTGCAGGCGTAACGAGAGCAGACATAAGCGCAGGCAATATACGCTGTGAATAACTACTTGCAACATGTGCAAGCCACGCTGGAACTGGGGCACGCATTTGCTCGGGTGGCAATTTGGGGGCAATTTTGGGGTTAATCATGACCCAGCCAATCACGTAGACCAAATACAAAAATGCCAAGAAAAACCCGGGAAACATGGCTGCAGCATAGAGCTTGACCACCGATTGTCCAGCCACAGCGGCATACACAATGATCATTACCGAGGGAGGTATCAAAATACCCAATGTGCCGCCAGCAGTGATCACCCCTGCAGCCAAGCGCGTGTCGTAACCCGCGTTTAGCATAGGGCGCATGGCAATCACGCCCATAAGCACCACCACCGCACCCACCAAGCCACTGGCAATGCCCCAAAAAGTACAAATCACCAGTGTAGTAACCGCCAACGAACCAGGGAGCTTACGAAAAGCCAGCTGCACACTGTGGAACATTTTGTCGACCAACGCGCCGCGCTCCATGATGTATCCCATAAGCACGAAAAGCGGTATGGATAAAAGTGTGTCGTTGGTCATCGCGCCAAACGCACGCTGCACCATAAGGCTGAAAATTTTATTATCAAACCAAGGCATGCTGGGGTCGTAAAATGCGATGAACCCAAATGCCATACCAAGACCCATCAAGGTAAAAGCGGTGGGAAACCCCATCATGATCACAACCACGATCAAGCTGAGCATGGTCAATCCAAGTGCTGCATTACTCATACCATTAACCTTTCATGCCTTTGGATTTTTCAATGGCTAGGCTACGCGCTTCGGCATCTACCAATTCGCTACCAGACAATTGCTGCTCTACCACATCCGACTCCTGCACATCTTTTAAACGCGGTGTCCACTGCCCTGTTTTCAGACAAACGATACAACGCACAATCTCAGCAATGCCTTGCATCAACACCACTGCACCCGCCAATGGAATCACCGCCTTAAAGGGGTATAGAGGCAATGGGTCGGCATTGAAAGTTTGCTCTCGAATAGCCAGCGATTCGCTGGCAAATGTGTAGCCCGCCCATGTCAGGGCGGCGATACCCGGCAAAAAGAACACGATATAAAGCACTAGGTCAATACTGGCCTGTCGGCGTGGCGGCATGCTTCCATACAAAAAATCACCGCGCACATGCCCATCGTGCGCCAAGGTGTAGGCTCCACCCATCATGAATAACGTGCCGTACAGCATATTGCTGGCATCAAAAATCCATGCGGTTGGGGCATTCAAAATATAGCGCTTGAAAACCTCAATCACCACCAAAAGCATGAGCGCCACAATCAGCCAAGCAAACGCTTTGCCAACCCATGTGCTGATATGGTCAGCTGTATGGAGAAATTTTTGTACAGTCATAGTGTCAATACCAACGATCAGCTTAGTGCTGAGTCATAAAAAAACCAGCCATCTCGAGTATCGACATGGCTGGCATAGTTAGCCCTCAATCTGGAATTTAGGCCTTCTTAGCGCCTTTGGCAAAATAATGGTTGTAGGCCATTTTGAAGTCAACCATGTAGTCGTTTTGCCACTGCCCAGCGCGTTGCGCAAACACTTTTTGCGAATCAAGCACTTTCTTAAAGAGCGCATTATCGGCAGATTTTTTGGCAATGACTCGGTCCCAAGCCTCAAGCTGGGCACGCAAGATCGAGTCTGGTGTTTTGTAGAACTTGATGCCTTGTTTTTTCATCTCTTCGTAGTCTTTGGAATTGCGCTCAATAGCTTTCCAGCTCATCTCCGCCGACGAAGCTTGCACCGCGTAGTCAATGATTGATTTGATCTCAGCAGGCAAGGCCGCAAGCTTGCCTTTGTTGAACAAAATTTCAAATTGCTCGCCCGACTGGTGAAACGACTGTAGCATGCAGTTTTTCACCACGTCTGGGAATCCCAAAATACGGTCGGAAGTTGCGTTATTGAACTCGGCGGCATCAATCAGACCACGGTCAAGTGCGGGCACAATTTCACCACCTGGCAACGGATTTACCGCTGCACCCATGTCGGTGAAAATATCAACGGCCAAACCCACCGTGCGAAACTTCAAGCCCTTCATGTCCGCAACTTTGGCTATCGGCTTTTTAAACCAGCCCAATGGCTGAGTAGGCATTGGGCCGTACACATACGACACCACATCAATATTCAGGGATTTATAGATTTCCTCTAGCAGCGCCTTACCGCCGCCGTGATTGTGCCAAGACAGTACCATGTTGGGATCCATACCAAACGCTGGGCCAGAGCCCCAAAGCGCCAGTGCCGATTGCTTGCCATAATGGTAAGCCAGCACGCCATGGCCGCCGTCTAAAGTGCCCTTGTTGACGGCATCTAGCAATTGAAAAGCGGGTACCACTGAGCCACTGGGTAAGACCTCAATTTTGAGTTTACCGCTGGCCATGGCATTGACTTTGCTTGCAAAATCATTGGCGTATTCATGGAAAATATCTTTCGCAGGCCATGTAGATTGAAACCGCAGCGTTGTAGTGGTTTGCGCAGTTGCAATCATGGGGGCGGCCATTGCGGCACCTCCAACTGCAGTTGCTGATGCATTTTTAAGAAAACTGCGGCGTGCAGGCACTTTGTTTGGGCTAGTCTTAGTCATAGGGTCTCCATTAGTTAACTGAAAAGCTGAGTAACCTAAGTATTTACGCAAACACCGCAAAAATCAGTACGTGAAAACCCTTTAATTCCACGCTTTATATGCCTGACAGTTGTGACTTAAATGCAAAGATGCGCATCGCAAGTCTGCGCTGCCAACCCCATTGAAACGATCAAGCGAGTGCGCGCCCAATCAAAATTTTTTGCACATCACTTGTACCTTCGTAAATTTGGCAGACCCGTACGTCGCGATAAATGCGCTCTACGGGAAAATCGCTGACGTAGCCGTAGCCGCCATGCACTTGAATCGCGTCGGAACAGACGCGCTCAGCCATTTCGCTGGCAAATAGTTTAGCCATGGCCGCTTCTTTCAGGCAGGGCTTGCTCGCGTCTTTGAGTGATGCTGCGTGGTGAATCAACTGGCGAGCCGCTTCGATTTGTGTCGCCATATCCGCCAACTTAAACTGCACCGCTTGGTGCTGAAATATCGGCTGGCCAAAGCTCACCCGCTCTTTGCTGTAGCGCAGCGCTGCTTCGAATGCAGCCCGTGCCATGCCAATGCACTGCGAGGCAATGCCGATACGCCCGCCCTCTAAACCGCTGAGCGCAATTTTTAAGCCCTGGCCTTCCTCGCCAATTCGATTGGCCGCTGGAACATAGCAATTGTCAAAGCGGATTTGCGCGGTGTCGCTGGCGTGTTGGCCAAGCTTGTCTTCAATGCGCGCCACTTCGTAGCCTGCGGTTTTGGTCTCCACGATAAATGCACTGATCCCTTTTTTGCCAGCCTCTTTGTCGGTGACCGCCATGACGATCGCCACATCGCCGTTTTTGCCGCTGGTGATGAACTGTTTGACACCGTTTAAAACGTAATGGTCGTCAACTCGGGTCGCTGTGGTTTTAAGTCCTCCCGCCTCTGATCCCACATGCGGTTCGGTCAGACAAAAAGCACCCAGCATGTCGCCACTTGCAAGCGGTTTGAGGTAGGTTTGCTTTTGCGCCTGCGTCCCCCAAGCCATCAAAATTGAACATACAGGGCAATTGTTGACGCTGACAATAGTGGAAGTAGCGCCATCGCCTGCGGCAATTTCCTCTAAGATGAGTGAGAGACTCAAATAATCTAAGCCTGCGCCACCATACTCCTCGGGAACTGCCACACCATAGCAGCCCAAATCGGCCAATCCACGCAACTGCGCCTTAGGAAAATGCTGGGATTTATCCCACATTGCAGCATACGGTGCAATTTCGCTTTGCACATAGGTGCGCACCGCATCTTGCACGGCAATATGGTCTTCACTGAGCTGCATAGATCACACCATTTCCAAAGCCACGGCTGTTCCTTCACCGCCGCCGATACACAGTGTTGCCAACCCACGTTTAAGCCCTCTGGCCTTGAGCGCATGGATGAGCGTAACCATGATACGTGCGCCGCTGGCCCCTATCGGATGACCCAATGCACACGCACCCCCGTTGACGTTCAAGATCTCGTGCGCCACACCCAAGTCGGCCATCAGCGCCATGGGGACTACTGCAAACGCCTCGTTAACCTCCCATAAGTCCACATCTTTGACGCTCCAGCCCGCCTTACTTAACGCCTTATGTGTTGCACCCACCGGTGCGGTAGCAAAGCGGTTGGGTTCTTGCGCATGCACTGCATGGCTTACTAGCCGTGCGATCGGCGTGCAGCCTAGCTTTGCCGCAGTGCTTGCACGCATCATTACCAGTGCCGCAGCACCGTCATTGATCGACGAACTCGAAGCAGCGGTAATCGTGCCATCTTTTTTAAACGCCGGCTTTAGGCTGGAAATTTTGTCCAGCCGCGCCTTTGAAGGGCCTTCGTCAATGCGCACGATAATCTCTGCGCTGCGGTTTTTGACCGTGACGGGCGTAATTTCTGCGTCAAATGCGCCAGTGGCTGTTGCCGCTTGCGCTCGCTGCACACTGGCAATGGCGAAATTGTCTTGTGCTTCACGGCTAAATTGGTATTGCGCGGCACAGTCTTCGCCAAAAGTGCCCATCGACCGCCCCGCTTCATACGCATCCTCTAAGCCGTCGAGCATCATGTGGTCAAAAATTCGGTCGTGTCCAATGCGGATGCCGCTGCGCCCTTTGAGCAGCAAGTGCGGTGCATTGGTCATGCTTTCCATGCCGCCAGCTACCACGATATCAGCGCTGCCTGCCAACAGCATGTCGTGTGCAAACATGGCAGCACGCATGCCGCTGCCGCACATTTTCGACAATGTTACTGCGCCCGCACTATTGGGTAATCCACCCTTGAATCCGGCTTGCCGCGCGGGCGCTTGGCCCTGCCCCGCCATTAAACAGTTGCCAAACAAGACTTCATTGACTGCCTCCGGGGATATCCCCGCCCGCTCGACAGCCGCGCGGATTGCCACGCCACCCAAATCATGTGCGGCTAGGCTTGCAAAATCACCTTGAAATGCGCCCATGGGAGTGCGCGTAGCACTAACTATCACGATAGGATCCAACATATTCTCTCCTTGACAAGTAGTTTGGTTAATTATTTTGAAAAACTGCATCAACGGCGTCTGCATACAGCGCGTCTATCTGGGCAGGGTTCGATATTCCCATTTTTAAATCATGCAAGACACCGTCATTTAAACCATAAATCCAGCCGTGTACCATGATGCTATGGCCTCTGAGCCATGCATCTTTCATCACCGTGCTGTGGCAAACATTGACTACCTGTTCAATCACATTGAGCTCGCACAACATGGCCATGCGATTTTCTTTGGGCGCGGCATACAGAGCTAGGCGGTGCTTGTCACGTACATCTTGCACATGCCGAATCCAGTTATCTGCCAAGCCAATGCGGGCATTGTCTAGCGCCGCTTGCACCCCGCCACAGCCGTAGTGTCCAACCACGATCACATGCGCTACTTTGAGCATGTCCACTGCGTATTGCATGGCGCTTAAAGCGTTCAAATCCGTGTGCGCCATAACATTGGCCACATTTCGGTGAACAAACACCTCGCCGGGCGCTAGCCCAGTGATTTGGTTAGCGGGTACGCGTGAGTCGGAGCAACCTATCCACATATAACGGGGGTTTTGCTGCTGCGACAAACCGGTGAAAAAATTGGGCCGTTCGCGCACCATCTGTGCGGCCCATTCGCGGTTATGTTTGAGCAAATCGTCTAATGGCATCACGCAGTCTCCGCAAACAATTCACGACCAATCAGCATGCGACGAATCTCGCTGGTGCCAGCGCCAATTTCATAGAGCTTGGCATCGCGCCACAAGCGGCCTAGCGGGTATTCATTGATATACCCATTTCCGCCAAATATTTGGATGCCTTCGCCCGCCATCCAAGTGGCTTTTTCGGCGCACCATAGAATGACGCTGGCGCAGTCTTTGCGCACTTGACGCACGTGCTCTGTGCCCAGCATGTCGAGGTTTTTACCCACGGTGTAGCAAAAGGCGCGGCCTGCTTGTAGCACCGTGTACATGTCGGCCACTTTGCCTTGAATCAGCTGGAATTCACCAATACTTTGCCCAAACTGTTTGCGGTCATGCGTGTAGGGAATAATATTGTCCATCACCGCTTGCATGATGCCAATGGGCCCTGCCGCGAGCACTGCGCGCTCGTAATCTAAGCCGCTCATGAGCACTTTGGCACCTCCGTTGAGGTGGCCCAAAATATTGTGCATGGGCACTTCTACATTGTTAAATACCATCTCTCCAGTGTGGCTGCCGCGCATACCCAGTTTGTCAAGTTTTTGCGCGGTGCTAAAGCCTTTCATGCCTTTTTCGACGATGAAGGCGGTGACCCCGCGTGCGCCAAGCTCGGGCTCTGTCTTCGCATACACCACCATGGTGTCTGCGTCGGGCCCGTTGGTGATCCACATCTTGGTACCATTGAGCAGGTAGTAGCCGCCTTTGTCTTCGGCTTTAAGCTTCATGCTGATCACGTCTGAGCCAGCACCGGGCTCGCTCATGGCCAATGCGCCTACATGCTCACCACAAATCAGTTTGGGCAAGAAGCGCTTGCGCTGATCCTCTGTGCCGTTGCGTTTAAGCTGGTTGACACACAAATTGCTGTGTGCGCCATAGCTTAAGCCCACGCTAGCGGATGCACGCGAAATTTCCTCCATGGCGATCATGTGGGCTAAGTAGCCCATGCCAGCGCCGCCATACTCTTCGCTTACGGTGATACCCAGCACCCCTAACTGCCCCATTTTTCGCCACAAATCCATCGGGAATTGGTCGTTTTTGTCGATTTCAGCCGCTCGCGGGGCGATCTCGGCTTGGGCAAAATCACGCACCGCATCGCGCAGGGCATCAATATCTTCGCCGAGTTGGAAATTCAGGCCTGGTAGGTTCATAGACACTCCAAAATAGTTGTTTTCAATAAATCACGCTAAGTGACGACTTTTTTTTCGTGCTTTGTCAGTAAAGCACGTGCTTCTTTTTCATGCGCTTTGACTTCGTCTAAATTGGCCAACAATTCGGCCATTTGGCCTTCGAGCTCGGCGCGGTGCACTGTGAGCACAGTCAGAAATTTTTTCAGCTGAGGCACGGTGTCGCGCGGGCTGTCATACATGTCGATCAGCTCTTTGGCTTCGGTCAGGCTCAAGCCAAGGCGTTTGGCGCGCAGGGTGAGCTTAAGGCGCGTGCGGTCTCGCCCGCTGTAGCTGCGGCTGCGCCCGCCCGGACCCGTACGCTCGGGCATGAGCAAGCCCATGTCCTCATAAAACCGCATGGCACGGGTGGTAAGGTCAAACTCTTTGGCTAAATCACTGATGCTATAGCTTGTGCCCATGGTCATGGCCTTTATACCGATGTGACAGCCTCAGCTGCTTGGGGGTTCTACAATGCAGTTTAGTTGACGTTTACGTAAACGTCAACTTCTTCGCCAATTATGGCCGAAAAGCAGTCCGCCCTGACATGAATGCACTAGAGAATCAACTCAATTACCCCTTACTCGATACGATGCCCGAGCCTGGAGTCCTGATGGAAGTCGCCAGCGGTGTGTATTGGATACGCATGGCACTGCCTTTTGCGCTCAACCACATCAACCTGTGGCTGCTGCGCGACCAGTTCAACGGCCAAGAGGGCTGGACCGTGGTGGACTGCTGCATTGACAAACCCGAGAGCCGCGCCCAGTGGCAGCAGATATTTGACACCCAGCTGCAAGGCATGCCGATTCTGCGGGTAATTTGCACCCATATGCACCCCGACCATATTGGCTTGGCGCATTGGATCTGCGCCAAATGGAATGCGCCGCTGTGGATCAGTGCCACAGACTACCATGTGGCCAAAATCGGCTGCCAAAGCACCACCGCTTTTGGCGGCGAGTCAGCCGCCCATTTTTTTGCCGCGCACGGTTTGACCGACCCCGACTCAGTGGCACAAATCAAGGCGCGCACCGGTTACTACCCCGCCCTTGTACCTGCCGTGCCAGCCAACTACCGCCGCTTAATGGACGGCATGGATGTAGCGATTGGGGGCAGATTTTGGCGCTGCATCAGTGGCTATGGCCATGCGCCCGAGCATATCGCCTTGCATTGCGCAGCGCTGAACACCCTGATCAGCGGCGACATGGTTCTGCCGCGTATTTCCACCAATGTGAGCGTCTATGAAGGCGAACCAGAGGGCGATTCTCTGACGCAGTTTTTGGAATCCATTGACAAGTTCAAGCCCCTACCCGAAGACACACTGGTATTGCCGTCACATGGCAAGCCATTTACAGGCTTGCATACGCGCATTGCACAATTGCACAGCCACCATGCAGATCGCTTGGCTGAAGTATTGGAGGCTTGCGATGTGAGACCCTATAACGCATTCGATATCGTGCCCATCATGTTCAAACGCACGTTAGATTTACACCAAATGACTTTTGCAATGGGCGAGGCTGTGGCGCACTTGCATGCGCTGTGGCACGGTGGCCAGCTGGTTCGGCTTGTGGGCCAAGACGGCTCCATCAGTTTTCAAACTGCTGGGCAACGCTAGCTGTAGGCTAGCTCCAAGTAGGCACAGCACCCAATTTAAGCTGTCCACGCAGCGCCGCATAGTCGGGCATGATGGATTCCACCGTGCTCCAAAATCGCGGACTGTGGTCCATCACCCGCAGGTGCGAGAGCTCATGCACCACCACGTAGTCAATCGTACGCATCGACAAATGGATCAGCCGCCAATTGAGCGCAATTGCGCCGTCGCTGGTAGCACTGCCCCAGCGCGTGCCCGCGCTGCTCAACCGCATTTTGCGCCACTGCACCCCTAGCTGCGGCGCATAGATGTTCAGCCGTTCTTCAAAAATGCGCTTGGCTTGGCGCATCAGCCAAGCCTGTACGGCATCGCGTATGCGCTCTGGCGTGGCATCTTGCGGCAGGCCAATATACAAAGTCAGGCGAGGTGCTTTTGGCGGGTCAGTGTGTTGCGCCGATTCGTCGGTAACCAGCTGGGCGGTACCATCTTTGCTGGATGCAAAGGCGTGGCGGGGGTCAATGACCACCACCACCTGTTCCCCCATGAAGGGCACATGGGTGCCATCGCGCCACACGATGCGGTTGGACTCTAGCTGGCCCTGGCGTTCACGCTGCTCGTGGAGCTTTTTTACAATCCATGCGGATTTTTCCAACACCGCTTTGTCTACCTCGTAAAGTGGCACCCAACGCGGCGCACTGACGGCAAGGCCGTCTGCCCCCACTACAAAACCAATGGTGCGCCGTTTGCCGCGCTTGAAATGGTACGCCACCACCGATCCGTCTAAATGCGCCTCACGGTTGGCATGGGGGTGCACAAAAGCAACTGGGCGCATCACTTGGGCTATCGCTGCCGCAGCTGGATACACTATATTATTAATAGCAGTATCTGACGGTTTGGAGGCGACATCAGGGATATTTTCTTTAAAGTCTAAAGCCTTTAACGCTTGCGGCAACTTCTTGGGCTTGCGTGGCATCTTGCGCGTAGGTTTGGGCGCGGCTTGCGTCGCCTGCATGGGCGCTGGCGCTTCGCTGAACAGATCGAGTGTGAACTGAAGCAGGCTGCGCATACTGGCTATTGAATCAAGCCTTGGCGTAGGCAGTAGGGTCGATTTCGCGCATTTTTGCCTCAATCCAAGCCTGCACCTCTTGCATGAGCTCATCGGCTTGTCTGCCCTCTGATGCTATGGCTGGCCCAATCACCACATCCACAATACCCGGTGTTTTGACAAAGCCTTTGCGTGGCCAATGAGTGGCCGCATTCACAGCAATGGGCACTACAGGTCGCCCAGTTTCGCACGCTAGGCGCGTGCCACCGCTTTTATAGGTGCCCACTTGGCCGCGCGGTATGCGTGTGCCTTCTGGGAACATGATCACCCAGACACCGTTGGCCATCACACGTTTGCCCTGGGCCACCACTTTGGCGAAAGCTTCGTTGCGTTTGCTGCGGTCGATGTGGATCATGTCCATGCGTCCCATGGCCCAGCCAAAAAATGGCACGTACAGCAGCTCTTTTTTAAACACATAGGCCAATGGATGCGGCATGAGGGTGGGCATCAAAAACGTCTCCAGCGTGGACTGGTGTTTGAGCAGTAGTACAGCGCCAGATTGATCGCCCTGCGGGAGGTTTTCCATGCCCGTTACACGGTAATGCACCCCACAAATTTTGGTGAGCCCCCACATGGCGCAGCTGAGCCAGCCTGCGCACATCCAGTAAATACGCGTTGGGCTCAAAAACAGTGACGCAACCAGCACCGCCGTGCCCCAGGGAATCACGGTAAGCACCATCCACAGCATATGCAGCACGGAACGTGTAAAAGCGAATGTATAGGCCATTGGATTTCTATGTTGTTTAAGTAGCCAGCAAATGCGCAGCAAATGCCGCCAAATCAGCATGCACCTGTGTGCCAACTGGAAAATCACCAGTCAAAGGCGTATCAAGAAATTTTACGCCCTTGCCTGTCAATACCAAGTGGGGAATGCAGCCTGCAGCGCTACCCGCCTGCAAGTCGCGCAGCGAATCGCCCACCGTCGGCACTTGCCGCAAATCGATGCCGTAGCGTTCGGCAATTTGCGCAAACAAACCGGGCATGGGCTTGCGACACGCGCAGGCCTCACTAGGGGCATGGGGACA